>NZ_JAAVJD010000290.1 GCF_012033735.1 Streptomyces lonarensis
GGCCCGGTCCTCATGGACCGGGCCTTCTCACTGAGCGGACGACCAGGTTCGAACTGGCGACCTCAACCTTGGCAAGGTTGCGCTCTACCAACTGAGCTACGTCCGCGTGCCCCGGGCTCGCGCTCGGTGCAGAAGCAACTATACCCCCCGCCGGAGGGTGCTCCCGCCACCCCCGGGTCGACCCCGTTCGTGCTGCTCGGCGGCCTGCTCCCCGCTCGGGGCCGGCTCCACCCGACGGCCTCCGGGGGCGGCGCCGGCCGCCCGCCGAAGGGCCCCGGCAGTCGCCCGGCGGCGTACCGGCCAGACACCGCCCCGGCGGCGTACCGGCCAGACACCGCCCCGGCCGGGGCCCGGCCCGCCGCGCCCCGCGACGCTCCGGGCGGCGCGCCCGCGGCCCGGCGTCTCAGATCCAGCCGTTCTCCCGGGCTATCCGCACCGCCGCGTGCCGGTTGTCCGCCTGCAACTTGGCGACCGCCGAGGAGAGGTAGTTGCGGACCGTCCCCGCGGCGAGCGCCGCGCGTTCCGCGATCTCCGCGATCGGCGCCCCGTCCGCGGCCAGTTCCAGCAGCTCGGCCTCCCGCGTCGTCAGCGGGGAGTCGCCGGAGCTGATGGCATCGGCCGCCAGGTCGGGGTCGACGAACCGCTGACCCGCGTGGACGGAGCGGATGATCTCCGCGAGGCGCTGCGCGGAGACCGTCTTCGGCATGAAGCCGCGGACGCCGGCAGCCAGCGCCCGCTTCAGGTGCCCCGGACGGCCGTGCCCGGTGACGATCATCGTGCGGCAGGACGGCAGTTCCGCCCGGATCGCGGTGGCGACCGCGACCCCGTCCGCGCCCGGCATCTGGAGGTCCAGGACGGCGACGTCGGGTCGGTGCGCCTGCGCCATCGCCACCGCCTCGGGGCCGCTGGCGGCCTCGGCGACGACGGTCAGGTCCTCCTCCAACGCCAGGAGGGCCGCCACGGCTCCCCGGATCAGGTGTTCGTCGTCGGCGAGCAGGACCCGGATGGTCCCGGGGCTGCCGCCGACCGCCGAACCGTCCTCCCCCCGGCTGCCCGTACCGCCGCCGTCGGCCCCGTCCTCAGACCGTCGCGTCATCGTTCCGCTCCCCTTCCGTGCCACCCGTGCCCCCGTCGCCGCGCTCGCCGCCGTCCACCGCGCCGTCTCCTGCCGCGCCACTGTCCGCGCTACCGGCTGTCGCTGTTTCGCTCTTGGCCGCGGCCGGGGCGTCGTCCCCGGCGCGGCCCGGGGCGGGCAGCGGCACCCGGCCGACCAGGACGAACGTCCCGTCCTCGCCCGACTGCGCCGTGAGCGTGCCGCCGACCGTGGCGAGCCGCTCGGCCAGCCCGGTCAGTCCGGACCCCTTGCCCCTACCCTCCGGGTCGGCCGCCGCGGCCCCGTTGTTCTCCATCGTCAGCACCGCCGTCGTCGGCACCGCCGTCACCGGCGCATCCGCCGCCCCGGGCGCGTCCGCTGCCTCGGGCGTGCCCGCCGTCGTCGGGACCGCCGCCGCCACTGTCGTCGAGGGCGTGTCCGCCGCCCGACCGGCTGCCGGCCGGGCCGGGGTGCGGCCGGTCGCGGCGCTCCACCGGGCCCCGAGCCCGCGGAGGCCGGGCCGGGGCCGCTGGTCGCCGCCGGCGTCCGCCACGACGGGCACGTGCAGCTCCAACCGGAGGGTGCAGCGCGTCGCCTCGCTGTGGCGCAGCACGTTGGTGGCGCCTTCGCGGACCACCCAGCCCAGCGCCTCCGACACCTCGCGGGGGAGCGGGGTGGGCGGAACCGGCGCGACGGTGCAGCGGATGCCCGCCGCCTCCAGCACGCCCCGTGCGCCGGCGATCTCGGCGTTGAGGTCGGCGGAGCGGTAGCCGCGCAGCACCGCCCGCATCTCCCGCTGCGACTCCCGGGCGATCCGCTGCACCTCCGCCATCTGCTCGCCGGCGGCCGGGGAGCCGCGCTGCGCGAGCTGCACCGCCAGTTCGCTCTTGAGCGCGATGACCGACAGGTTGCGGCCCAGCACGTCGTGCATGTCGCGGCCGAAGCGCAGCCGCTCCTCGGCGACGGCGAGGCGGGACTGCGTCTCCCGCGCGGCGTGCAGCTCCTCCATCACGCGCAGAATCCATCCCGAGCTGCGGAAGGTGAACCCGACGAACGCACAGCCGCACAGGGTCCAGAGCACCGCCGTCATGAAGCTGTCGCCCGTGATGTCCAACGCCATCAGGGACAGCCACGCCACGGCCGCCGGCAGCGCCGTGGTGGCGATGCCCCGCCAGAGGGAGGGCAGCAGCATCGCCGGCCCGGCGAAGAACATCGGGAACCAGGCGAGGGTGACCGCCGCCTCGGGGTTGGTGCGGCCCGTCGCCACCAGGATCAGCCCGTAGGCGACCGCGACCAGCGTCAGCGCCAGCAGCATGTTGAACAGCCGGGACGGCCAGGGGGTGCCGTCGACGTAGGAGACCATCGCGCGGTGGCCCGTGATGACGGTCAGGGTCACGTGGGTCAAGCCGATGGCGAGCAGCAGCAGCCGCACCGGCAGCTCCGCGAGGTCGGCGATGGCGACGAACCAGACGCCGACCAGCCAGACCTCGCTGAAGTAGAAGATGAAGAGCGCGGAGTAGGTGTAGTGCCGGACGTGCACCCGGCTTCCCCTGCCCTGGTAGCGCCGTAGCGCCGACAACGCCTGCTGCACGTGTGCTCCTCGCTAGATGTCTCCCGCCGCCGGGCCCGCTGCTGCCGGGCCCGTCGCCCCGTCGATCGCGGGGTCGTGGGGCGTCTGCCCACCGGGCCGCCCGGCAACGGGGTGGACCCCCGCATGCCGGAACGGCTCCGGGGGACCGTGGTCCGCCGGAGCCGTCGCGGGCGCCGCCGTCACTGCCGCGGGTCCCAGCGGAACCAGCGGCGCACGGCGTAGCCTGCCAGGGCCGTCCACGCGATGGCCAGCAGCAGGGCCCGGGTGACGTCACCGCCGCCCGCGTCCAGCCATCCGGCCCGCACCAGGTCCATGACCGGGGTGAACGGCATGATCCGGAAGATGTCCGCCATGGCGTCCGGCAGCGTGTCCAGCTGGGTGATCATGCCGGAGGTCATCATCGCGATGAGGAAGAGCGGCAGCGCGGTGATCTGCGCGCTCTCCACGGTACGGGTGAACGCCGAGGTGACGATCGCCATGAGGACCATCATCAGCATGCCGAGGACGACGCCCACGATCAGCAGGTCGGGCCGGGCGGGAGCGGACAGCGAGGGGTGGGCGGAGCCGACCCCGATGAGGACCGCGCACTGGATCAGCGCGAGCAGCACGGCAGGGACCGCGGTGCCGGTGAGGATCTCCGCGTCGGTGGCCTCGCCGGTGCGCAGCCGCTTGAGGACGCGCTCCTCGCGGCGGCCGACGTAGGCGGGGATCAGCGTGGAGTAGACCGCCATCAGCAGCACCATGCCGATGGCGCTGGTGCCGATGACCGCCGCCACCGAGAGGTTGCCGTCGCCGAGGCCGAGGGTGTCGCCGAGGGTGAGGAGGAAGCCGACCATGAGGAGCGGCATCAGCAGGGCGCCGAAGAGGGCCGAGCGGTTCCGCACCAGCAGGGTCAGTTCGGCGCGGCTGAGTGCGCCGAGCCGCCGCAGCGTGGTCTTGTCCGGCATCCGCCGCTTGGTGTCGGGCGCCCCGGCGGACGGGGGAGTGGGGGCCGGACGGTCGGTCGAGGGCTGCTGGGTCGTGGCACTCATCACAGGGCCCCTTCGTACTGCGGCTGCTGCCGGGCGATGTCGAGGAACGCCTCCTCCAGGGAGGCGGTGCGGGCGTTGAGCTGGTCGAGGACGACGCCGTTCTGGCGGGCCCACAGCAGCAGCTCGGCGAGGTCGTCCTGGAGGTTCTGGGTGCGGATCTCGATCCGGTCGACGTACTCGGCCGCCCGCAGCGTCACCGGCAGGTGGGCCGGTGCCACCCCGGCGGGGAGCCGGAAGGTGATGCGGCTGGGCTGTGCGGCGGTGACCTCGGCGGGGGTGCCGGCGTGGACGATGCGTCCCTCGTGCATGATCGCCAACCGGTCGGCCAGCTTCTCGGCCTCGTCGAGGTAGTGCGTGGTCAGCATGATCGAGGTGCCGCTGTCGCGGAGCCGCCGGATCAGCGCCCAGGTCTGCTGGCGGGCCTCGGGGTCGAGGCCGGTGGTCGGCTCGTCGAGGAAGAGGACCTCGGGGTAGCCGAGGAGCGCCATCGCGAGGTCGAGGCGGCGGCGCTCGCCGCCGGACAGCATCTTCACCCGGGTGGAGGCACGGTCCTCCATGTCGACCATCTCCAGTGCCTCCTGGATCGGCCGGGGCTCGCTGACGCAGCCGGACCACATGCGGGCGGTCTCGGTGACGGTCAGGTCGGAGGGGAAGCCGCCCTCCTGGAGCATGATCCCGATGCGGGGCCGGACGGCGGCGCGGTCGGTGAGCGGGTCCATCCCGAGGACGCTGACCGTGCCGGCGGTGGGGGCGGCCAGGCCCTCCAGCACCTCGACCGTGGAGGTCTTGCCAGCGCCGTTGGTCCCCAGCAGGGCGAAGACCTCGCCGCGGCGGACGGAGAAGTCCAGTCCGCGGACTGCCTCGAACCCCTTGCCGTCGTCCCCGCCGCGCTTCCGCCCGAGAGCGGCCCCGGCGATCCCGGTGCCCTTCTTCTTGGCCCCGGCCGCCGAGCCGCCGCCTCCGTAGCGCCGTCGCAGCCCCGTCACTTCGATCACGTGCTCAGTCATGACTCAAGCTTCGCGGCGCCCGGAGCCCGGCGGCAGTGCACCGTGTCACGAGCTCGCATGACAAATGTCAGGAGGTCGGAGCGGTGGGGCGTCGCCGCGGGCCCGACGGCGGGCGGTCGCGGTGCGGGCGGTCGCGGCGGGGGCGGTTGCGGGCGTGCGGGAACGACGAAGGCCCGGTCCGTGAGGACCGGGCCTTCGTCACCGAGCGGACGACCAGGTTCGAACTGGCGACCTCAACCTTGGCAAGGTTGCGCTCTACCAACTGAGCTACGTCCGCGCGTCCCCGCGAGGAGCGGGGGCCGACGGTCTGTGCGACCGGGTGCCGGTGTCCCGCCCCCCGGAGGGGACGGGACCGGCGAACCGGAGCGGGCGACAGGAATTGCACACTGCGCCTCCCCTTTGGAAAAGGGGCGCTCTACTACTGAGCTACGCCCGCATGGAATCCATCGAGATGGAAACCGTGTGGTGGTCTGTGCGACCGGGATCGACGGACCGCTCCCTGAGAAGCAATCCGGCGAACCGGAGCGGGCGACAGGAATTGCACACTGCGCCTCCCCTTTGGAAAAGGGGCGCTCTACTACTGAGCTACGCCCGCACGACCCCGGGTGGCTCGGAATTTCTTCCTTGCCCCTCGCGGCGTGTTCCAGACTCTAGCCGATCACCCGGGGTGGATGGCAAGTCGAGCCCGCTCAGGGGCTGTCGGGCTCGCGCAGACCCCGTCCGCCGGGCGGTCACGGCGCGTTGGGACGGGCTCCTCCGGCAGGCGCGCGCCGGGGTGCGCCGGGCCACCGGCCCGCCCCGGCCGTCCCGCTGTCCGCCCCGCCGGGCGCCGCGGTGCGCGGCGTGCGGCTGCCGCGCGAGGGGCACGCCGCCGCTCACGCGACAGCGCCCCGGCGCCGCGGCAGTGGTGGG
>NZ_JAAVJD010000291.1:0-4422 GCF_012033735.1 Streptomyces lonarensis
CCGGCGTCCTGCCCGCCCGGCGGCGGGCGCCGGTCAGAGACCGAGCGCCGCGACGGCCTCGCGCGCGTCCGCAGAGCCCGGCCCGTCGGGCGACGCCGCCCAGACAGCCGCGCACACCGCCCGCAGCCCGTCCACCGGATCGCCGCTCCCGGCCAACGCCACCACCCCACCGTCCACGACCGCCCGCATCCCCCCGCACCGCCACGCGTCGCCCTCGGCGACCGGCGCCGGGACCGGCGCCAGCAGCGCCCGCAGGTCCGCGGCGACATACGTCGGCCGGTGACGCGGGGCGGCCGCGACCAGGGCGGCCGCGTCGGTGACGCCGGTCAGGACCAGCAGCGAATCGACGCCACCGTTGTGCGCCCCTTCGATGTCGGTGTCCAGCCGGTCCCCGACCACCAGCGGGGTACGGGCACCGGTGCGGATGACCGACTCCCGGTGCATCGGCGGCTGCGGCTTGCCCGCCACCACCGGCTCCCGGGTGCCGCCGCTCCCGATCCGCACCACCTCCACCGCCGCGCCGTTGCCCGGGCCGATCCCGCGGGGTGTCGGGATGGTCAGGTCCGTGTTGGACGCGAACCACGGCAGGCCGCGCCCGACGGCGAGGGACGCCTCGACCAGCCGACCCCACGGCAGCTGCGGACCGCCGTACCCCTGCACCACGGCCACCGGCTCGTCATCGACGGACTCCACGGGGACCAGCCCGCGCTCGGCGAGCGCCGACCTCAGCCCCTCGGCCCCGGCGTACAGCACCCGCGAACCGGCGGGCACCGCCTCGGAGACCAGCCGTGCCACGGCCTGCGCCGAGGTGACCACCCCCCCGGTGACCGCGGGCAGCCCCAGCTCCGCCAGATGTCCGGCGACGACCTCCGGGGTCCGGGCGGCGTTGTTGGTGACGTACGCCAGGTTCATGCCGCCCCGGGCTGCGGCCAGCAGCGACGGCACCGCGTGTTCGACGGCGGCGCCCCCCACGTACACCACCCCGTCCAGGTCCAGCAGCGCCGTGTCATAGCGTTCCGCGAGCGGCACCTCCGAGCCGGCGGGCAGCGGGCCCGTGCCGGCCGGGGTCCCCGGCGTCCGATGTGCGTGGTGTGCGTCCATGGGTACCGATCATCGCGCACGCCAGGCCCTGCCCGTGGAGCGCCCCGGCGCTTACCATGCGGGGATGCTCTCACACGGTCTCGACCTGGCTCCGTTCCGTGGCGTGCGGTACGTTCCGGAGCGGGTGGGTGACATCGCGGCCGTGACCTCCCCGCCCTACGACGTCGTGGTGCGGCCGGACGGCGTCGACGAGTTGCGCACCTCCGACCCGCACAACGTGGTGCGGCTGATCCTGCCGCAGGCCGGCGACCAGGGCTCCGCCAGCCGCGACGCGGCCCGGACTCTGGACCGCTGGCTGGCGGAGGGCGTCCTCGCCCGCGACGGACGAGAGGCCCTGTACGTCTACGAGCAGCGGCGCGGCGCCACGCTCCAGCGCGGAGTGATCGGCGCCCTGCGGCTCAGCCCGCCCGGCGACGGGGTGGTGCTCCCCCACGAGGACGTCATGCCCCAGGTGGTCGCCGAACGGTCCGCCCTGCTGCGGGAGACGGCCGCCAACCTCGAACCGCTGCTCCTCGGGTACCGCGGCGACACCGCGGCGGGCGACACGGCGGCGGACGGCGCCGCGCACGACGCTGCACCCCCGTGCGCGACGGGCGAGGTCATCGACCGGGTGGTGGCGCGGCCGCCGCTGCTCGCCACCACCACCGAGGACGGCTACGCCCACCGGCTGTGGGCGCTCACCGACCCGGCCGACCTGCGGACGGTCACGGAGGACCTGGCCGGGCGCACGGCACTGATCGCGGACGGCCACCACCGCTGGGCGACCAGCCGCCGCGTGGCGCAGGAGCGCGGTGGCGAACCGCCGTGGGACCGCACACTCGTCCTGCTGGTGGACACCGCCCGCCACCCGCTCCAGGTGAGGCCCATCCACCGGGTGCTGCCCCGCCTCTCCCCCGACCGCGCCCTCGACGCGGCCACCCGGTGGTTCCGCACCCGGCGGCTGGCGCAGGGCGACACCGGGGCGGCGCTCACCGCACTCGCCGCCGCGGCCGGCCCGGCCTTCGTGCTCACCGACGGCGCCGGCACCCACCACCTGCTGGACGCGCCCGCGGAAGACCTGCTCCACCGCACCCTCGACGCGGGCGGTTACCCGGCCGCTTGGCGCCGGCTCGACGCGGCGGTGCTGCACGCGGCGCTGCTCGGCGAGGTGTGGCAGGTGCCCGACCTCCCTTCCCACATCGCCTACCTCCACGACACGGATGCGGCACTGCACCAGGCCGCACGTCACCACGGCACCGCGGTGCTGATGCGCCCGGTCGACGAGGCGACCGTTCTCGACCTCGCCCGACAGGGCGTCACCATGCCCCGGAAGTCGACCTCGTTCGGACCGAAGCCCGCCACCGGGCTGGTGCTCCGGCTGCTCGACGAGAGCTGACCGCCCGCCGCCGCCCGCCATTGACTGCCGCCGGCGGCTCCGGCCGGCTCGGAGCGCACGCACGGCCGGCGGTACCGGCCGGTGGATTCCGGCTTGGGCTTGCCGGGACAGGCCGAGGGGCCGGCAGCGGACGCGTGGTCCGGTGCCGGCCCCTCGGCCGTGCTGACGGTGCGGCGGCTCAGGCGGAGGCGACGCCCCGCTCAATGGCGTCGGCGTCGTCCGCCGTGCGCTGATCGGCGGCCCCGCGGTCGGGGGCGTCCGCAGCAGCGGTGCCGCGCTCGTCACGGTCGCCGTCCTCGGCGACAGCGTCGGACGAGACGTTGCCGACCGGCCCGTTGTCGACGACCGGCCCGTTGTCGACGACCGGCGCTTCGTCGGCGACGGCGTCGGATGCGCCGGTGCCCTGCGGGCCGACCGCGGCTGCCGCGACCGTCTGCTCGGCGACCGGCCAGTCGTCGTCGGCCTGGTCGTCCTCGACCTGCTCGCCGCCGTCGAGCTCCGCGTCGCTCTCGCGAGTCGCCCCGCGGTCGGCGTGCGCGACCGGTGCGGCGTTCTCGCCGGTCTCCTCCGAGGAGGACTCGTCCAGCGCGTCGATGAACGTCACGCCGTCCAGTTCGGCCAGCCGGTCGGAGGCGTCGGTGGCGCCGGCCTGGTCCGCCTCGAGGGTCCGGGCGAACCACTCGCGCGCCTCCTGCTCCCGGCCCACCGCCAGCAGCGCGTCGGCGTACGCGTAGCGGAGCCGCGCGGTCCACGGCTGGGAGGAGGTGGAGGCCAACTCGGGGCTCTGGAGCGTGACCACCGCCGCCTCGGCCTGACCCATGTCGCGGCGCGCACCGGCTGCGACGAGCCGCATCTCGACCTGACCGGCCTTGTCCAGGCGCGTCACTTCCGGCTCGCCGGCCATGGCCAGCGCCCGTTCCGGCCGCCCCATGCCCCGCTCGCAGTCCGCCATGACGGGCCACAGGTGCGAGGAGCCGGACATCCGTCGAGCAGCGCGGAACTCGGCCAGCGCTTCGGCGTACTTGGCGACGCCGTAGGCGGCGAAGCCCGCGGCCTCGCGCACGGCGCCGACGCGGGAGGCGAGGCGGAGCGCAACCTTCGCGTGCCCGTAGGCGCTCTCCGGGTCCTCGTCGAGCAACCGAGCAACCATCACCAGGTTGCGCGCCACGTCGTCGGCGAGCGTCTTCGGGAGGGTCATCAGCTCCTGGCGGACATCGGGGTCGATCTCCTCGCCGGTGACGTCCGGCGGGATCGGCAGGCGCCGAACCTGCTCGCGCGACCGGTCGCCCCGATAGTCGTCCCGGCGGTCGCCACCGTCCCGACCGTAGGGCCGACCGCCACCGCGGTGACCGCGGTCGTCGTCCCGCCGGTAGGACGGCCGGTCGCCATCGCGGCGCGGGCCGCGCGAGCGGTCGTCGCGGTCGCGGTTGTACGACGGGCGGTCCCCGTCACGACGGAACCCGCCGCGGTCGTCGCGGTCGCGGTTGTAGAAGGGCCGGTCGCCGTCACGGCGGAACCCACCGCCGCGCTGGTCGTCACGGCGCGGGCCACCGGAACGGTCGTCCCGACGAAACGCCGGCCGATCACCATCACGACGCGGACCACGCGGGCGGTCATCGCGGTCACGGTTGAACGCGGGCCGGTCGCCGTCGCGGCGGAACCCACCGCGGTCATCGCGGTCGCGGTTGAAGGGCGGCCGGTCACCATCGCGGCGCGGACCACGGGGACGGTCATCGCGGTCACGGTTGAACCGAGGACGGTCCCCGTCGCGCCGGAACCCACCGCGGTCATCGCGGTCGCGGTTGAAGGGCGGCCGGTCACCATCACGGCGCGGACCACGGGGACGGTCATCGCGGTCACGGTTGAACCGAGGACGGTCCCCGTCGCGCCGGAACCCGCCGCGGTCGTCGCGGTCGCGGTTGTAGGAGGGCCGGTCGCCGTCACGG
>NZ_JAAVJD010000291.1:4520-5587 GCF_012033735.1 Streptomyces lonarensis
GGCGGAAGCCACCGCCGCGCTGGTCGTCACGGCGCGGGCCACCGGAACGGTCGTCCCGACGGAACGCCGGCCGATCATCATCACGACGCGGACCACGCGGGCGATCGTCACGATCACGGTTGAACGCGGGCCGGTCGCCGTCGCGGCGGAACCCACCGCGGTCATCGCGGTCGCGGTTGAAGGGCGGCCGGTCACCATCACGGCGCGGACCACGGGGACGGTCGTCGCGGTCGCGGTTGTAGGAGGGCCGGTCGCCGTCACGGCGGAAGCCACCGCCGCGCTGGTCGTCACGGCGCGGGCCACCGGAACGGTCGTCCCGACGGAACGCCGGCCGATCATCATCACGACGCGGACCACGCGGGCGATCGTCACGATCACGGTTGTACGACGGCCGATCGCCATCACGCCGGAACCCACCGCGATCGTCGTCCCGACGGAACGAGGGCCGGTCGTCGTCACGGCGCGGGCCGCGAGGACGGTCGTCACGCCGCTGGTAGCTCCGGCTGTCGCCGTGGTCCCGTCCGCCGGGCCGGCTGCCGCGATCGTCGCGGCGGTTGTCGTCGTGTGCATGGGACATGGGGTGGCTCCTGACTTCTCTGCCGGCGCACCACGTTCCGTGCAACGGCATTCGCCCAACGGCAGACCGCCGAGGGCACACAAAAAAAGGGGCTGTTGCCCCCAGCGCATGAACGCTGAGGGCAACAGCCCCTCAAAGATTGTTCGGCGGCGACCTACTCTCCCACACGGTCCCCCATGCAGTACCATCGGCGCTGAAAGGCTTAGCTTCCGGGTTCGAAATGTAACCGGGCGTTTCCCTCTCGCCATGACCACCGAAACTCTTTCGGATGCACCTCGCGAACGAGGTCACCAAAACAGCTCTAGCGAACAAGCACACTCTTCAGTTGAAGAAACTGGTTCACCGGTAACTGTTTGTTATCCGGGAACCACACAGTGGACGCAAGCAACTATGGACAAGCCCTCGGCCTATTAGTACCAGTCAACTCCACCCATTACTGGGCTTCCATATCTGGCCTATCAACCCTGTCGTCTACAGGGAGCCTTACCCC
>NZ_JAAVJD010000292.1 GCF_012033735.1 Streptomyces lonarensis
CACGACCGGCCGCAGCCCCATCCGCATCAGCTCGTGGGCGGCGACCAGGCCGGAGAGGCCGCCCCGAACGTGCCAGGAGAGCCGTCCATGACCTCCACGGTGCCCACCGCCGCCCACGACGACCAGCACCCCGCCGGTGCCGACCAGCCGCCGCTGACGATGTTCGGCCCGGACTTCCCATTCGCCTACGACGACTGGCTCGCCCACCCCGCCGGGCTCGGGCAGGTCCCCGCCACCGCCCACGGACGGGAGGTCGCGGTCATCGGGGGCGGCCTCTCCGGCCTGGTCGCCGCCCACGAGCTGATGCGGATGGGGCTGCGGCCGGTCGTGTACGAGGCGGACCGCATCGGCGGGCGGCTGCGCACCGACACCTTCCCCGGCTGCCCGCCGGAGCTGACCGCCGAGATGGGCGCCATGCGGTTCCCGCCGAGCTCCACCGCTCTGGCCCACTACATCGGGCTCACCGGCCTGCGGACCGAGCCGTTCCCCAACCCGCTGGCGCCCGCCACCCCCTCCACCGTGGTGGACCTCAAGGGCCGCGCCCACTACGCCCGCACCCTCGACGACCTGCCGGAGGTCTACCGCACCGTCATGGCGGCGTGGAACACCTGCCTGGAGGAGGGCGCGGACTTCGCCGCGGTGCAGCACGCGATCCGCCACCGCGACACCGCACGGCTCCGAGAGATCTGGTCCCGGCTGGTGGAGCGGCTGGACAACCAGACCTTCTACGGGTTCCTCTGCGACTCCCCGGCGTTCTCCTCCTTCCGGCACCGGGAGATCTTCGGCCAGGTCGGGTTCGGCACCGGCGGCTGGGACACCGACTTCCCCAACTCCGTCCTGGAGATCCTGCGGGTGGTGTACACCGGCGCCGACGACGACCACCACGGCATCACCGGCGGGAGTCAGCAGCTGCCGGAGAGGCTGTGGGACCGGGCGCCGGCCAAGCTGGTCCACTGGCCGCACGGCACCTCGCTGCGGTCGCTGCACGGCGGTGAACCCCGTCCCGCCGTCACCCGGTTGACTCGCACCGCCGCGCCGGACGGCGGGACGGCGATCACCGTCATGGACGCCTCCGGCGCGGTGCGCACCTACCCCGCCGCTGTCTTCACCGCGCAGTCCTGGCTGCTGCTGGCGAAGATCGACTGCGACGAGGCGCTGCTGCCCATCGACCACTGGACGGCGGTGGAGCGCACCCACTACATGCAGTCCTCCAAGCTCTTCGTCCCCGTGGACCGCCCCTTCTGGCGCGACCCCGAGACCGGCCCGGACGGCCGACCCACCGGGCGGGACACCATGTCGATGACGCTGACCGACCGGATGACCCGCGGCACCTACCTGCTGGAGAACGGCCCGGACCGCCCGGCGGTGATGTGCCTGTCCTACACCTGGTGCGACGACAGCTCCAAGTGGCTGCCGCTGACCGCCGCGGAGCGGTTGGAGGTCATGCTGAAGTCGCTGCGGGAGATCTATCCCGGGGTGGACGTGCGGCGGCACATCATCGGCGACCCGGTGACGGTCTCCTGGGAGGACGAGCCCTGGTTCATGGGGGCGTTCAAGGCCAACCTGCCCGGCCACTACCGCTACCAGCGGCGGCTCTTCACGCACTTCGTGCAGGACCGGCTCCCGGCGGACCGGCGGGGGCTGTTCCTCGCGGGTGACGACGTGTCGTGGACCGCGGGCTGGGCCGAGGGCGCGGTGCAGACGGCGCTCAACGCGGTGTGGGGCGTCATGCACCACTTCGGCGGCGCGACCGACCCGGCCAACCCCGGGCCGGGGGACGTGTACGACGCCATCGAGCCGGTGATGCTGCCCGAGGACTGACAGCACCGCCGGGGGCCGGCACCGTGCGAGGCGCTCCCTCCCGGCACGCCCGGCCCCTCGGGTGCCCGGCCCCGACGGGCCGTCACCGCGACGGCGCCGGACGCCGACGGCCGGTCCGCCGTCGGCGTCCGAAGACTGTCGCCGCTCGGGCCGGCGGTCAGCCCGCGCCCGGTTCGCCGGCTTCCGCGGCGGGGGTGGCCATCGCGGCGCGCAACCGCTCGCTGGCCATCGTCATGTGCTCCGCCATCGCGCGCTCCGCCCGGTCCGGGTCTCGCTCGGCAATGGCGCGCAGCACCGAGTCGTGCTCGCAGAGGGTCCCGCTGATGGTGCCCTCGATGTCGCTGACCCGCTCCATCCAGACCTGCAGCAGCGCGCGGATGCTGTAGAGGATGTCGCTGAGCACGCTGTTGCCCGCGATGCGCGCCGTCTCCAGGTGGAAGGCGATGTCGGCGTCGATGAACGCCCGGCGGTCGTCACCGGCCTCGCGCATGTGCGCCAGGTGCTCGGTGAGCCGCGCGATCCCCTCGGGGGTCGCGCGCTCGGCGGCCAGCCGGGCGGAGATCGCCTCCATGTGGGTGCGCACCTCCACGAGGTCCTGGGTGCGCGGCTGGCCCAGCATCAGACCCCAGTTGATGGCGCGCGGCAGGAACTCCGAGGTGCCCTCGCGCACGTAGGAGCCGGAGCCCGGCCGGATCTCGATGATTCCCAGCACGTCGAGGGCGGACAGCGCCCCGCGCACGCTGGACCGTGCCACCCCCAGTGCCTCCGCCAGCTGCCGTTCCGCCGGTAGCCGGGTGCCGGGGCGGATGTCGCCCGCGGAGAGGTGGTCCAGGAGCCGCTTGGCGACCTCGCTGACGGAGGACTCGCGCACCACCGGACGCAGGAGCTGCTCCAGGCCGGGCGTGGCGGGGATCTGCTGATCGGGCTGACTGGTCACGCGACCTAGTACACCAGATCCCCACCCGCCCCTCGGGCCGGTGCGACCCGCCGGGGGAGCGGGCCCTCGTGCCGCACCCCGGAGCAGGAGTATTGGCAGCTGCAATTCTGTGACCCACGTCACGCCGGTAAATTGGTGACCAATTTACCGGTCGGGGTCTAGCGTGTGCTCAATCCGGCCGACGAGGAGCCGCCTTGGCTCGGCCGAATCTGAACCACCCGGACGGAGTTGTCCGGAGAGCCGAGGAGTCACCATGGGTGCAGCCGAAGCCCCGACCGCGAACGCGGTCGAGAGATCCGCCATCAGGAAGGTCTCGGTACGCCTGGTGCCCTTCGTGGCGCTGATGTTCTTCGTGAACTACCTGGACCGCACCGCGATCTCGTTCGCCGAGCCGAACGGCATGGGCGACGACCTCGCGCTCACCGCGGCCCAGTTCGGGTTCGCCTCGGGGATCTTCTTCCTGGGCTACATCGTCCTGGAGGTCCCCAGCAACATGGCGCTGCACCGGTTCGGTGCCCGCCGCTGGCTGGCGCGCATCATGATCAGCTGGGGCGTCGTCTCGCTGCTGTTCACCTGGGTGCAGAGCAGCGAACAGCTCTACGTGCTGCGGTTCATGCTCGGCGTGGCCGAGGCCGGGTTCTTCCCCGGCGCGATCCTCTTCCTCAGCCAGTGGGTGCCCTCGCAGCACCGGGCCAAGATCCTCGGCCTCTTCTACCTCGCCCAGCCGCTGACCACCGTCGTCGGCGCCCCGCTGGCGGGCTGGCTCATCAGCCACCACGGCCTGTTCGGGCTGGAGGGATGGCGCGTGATGTTCCTCTTCGTCTCGCTGCCCGCCATCCTGCTGGGCATCGCCGCGCTCTTCGTCCTCGTCGACCGCCCCGAGGACGCGAAGTGGCTCAACCGCGACGAGAAGAACTGGCTCACCGGCGCGCTGGCCGCGGAGAACGCCGGCAAGACCGGCAGCACCTCCCGCCACCACGCCAAGGGCGACCTGCGCCGCGCCCTGACCAGCTCCCGCGTGTGGGTGCTCTCCCTGGTCTACTTCGGCTTCGTCTACGGCCTCTACGCCCTGGCGTTCTTCCTGCCGACCATCATCGACGGCTTCCAGGAGCAGTTCGGCACCGAGTTCAGCGTGATGGACAAGGCCTGGATCACCGCCATTCCCTACCTCCCGGCCGCCGTCGTCCTCTTCTTCTGGACCCGGCACGCCAACCGCGTCGGCACACGGACCTGGCACATCGCCGGCCCCGCGGTCGTCGGCGGCCTCAGCGTCCCCCTCGCACTCTGGACGGGCTCACCGGCCGCGACCGTCGCCGTCATCACCATCACCGCCTGCGCCATCTTCGCCGCGCTCCCGGTCTTCTGGACCGTCCCCTCCCGCTTCCTCACCGGGGCCGCCGCGGCCGCCGGCATCGCCCTCATCAACACCATGGGCAACGTCGCCGGCTTCGCCTCCGGCTACGTCACCGGCTGGCTGCGCGACCTCACCGGAAGCTACGTCGTCCCCCTCTACCTCGTCGGGTTCTTCATGCTCCTCTCCGCCGTGCTCATCACCGGCATCGCCACCCGCACCAAGGACCCGCGGACCGCCTCCGCGCCGGTCGGCGACACCCCGGAGGTCCGGTCGTGACCCACCTCCACAACGACCCCGCGGACTTCGCCGACGAGGCGCTGGCCGGCTTCGCCGCCGCCCACGCCGCCCGGGTGCGGCCCGTCGACGGCGGCGTCGTCCGCGCCCACGGCACTCCGGCCGGCCAGGTGGCCGTCGTCATCGGCGGCGGCTCGGGCCACTACCCGGCCTTCGCCGGGCTGGTCGGGCGAGGACTCGCCCACGGCGCCGCCGCCGGCAACGTCTTCGCCTCGCCCAGCGCCCGGCAGGTCCGCTCGGTGGCGACCGCCGCCCACGGTGGCGCCGGGGTCCTGCTGCTGTTCGGCAACTACGCCGGCGACGTCCTCCACTTCGGGGAGGCGGCCCAGCGGCTGACCGCGGACGGCATCCCCACCGAGACCTTCGCCGTCACCGACGACATCGCCGCCGCCCCGCCCGGCGAGCGGCGCGACCGGCGCGGCATCGCCGGCGACCTGCCGGTCTTCAAGGCGGCGGCCGCCGCCGCCGAGCAGGGGCTGCCGCTGGCCGAGGTCCTGGCCGCCGCCCGCCACGCGGACGCCCGCACCCGCTCCTTCGGCATCGCCTTCGGCGGCTGCACCCTGCCGGGCGCCGACGCCCCGCTGTTCACCGTCCCCGAGGGGCGCATGGCCGTCGGGCTCGGCATCCACGGCGAGCCCGGCATCGGCGAGGCGCCGCTGCCGACCGCCGACGAGGCCGCGGAACTCCTGGTGGAGACGCTGCTCGCCGAGCTGCCCGACGGTGTCGACAGCCCCGCGGGCCGTCGCGCGGCGGTCCTTCTCAACGGTCTCGGCGCGGTGACGTACGAGGAGCTGTTCGTCGTCTACCGCACCGTCGCCCGCCTGCTGGGTGAGGCCGGGGTGCGGATCGTCGAACCCGAGGTCGGCGAGCTGGTCACCAGCTTCGACATGGCCGGGGTCTCCCTCACCCTGACCTGGCTCGACGACCGGCTGGCCGACCTGTGGGCGGCCCCGGCCGACACCCCCGCCCACCGCAAGGGCGCGCTGCCCGCCGACGCCCCCGCCCCCGTCCCCGGTCCCGAGGCCGCCGCCGTCGACGGTGCGGTGCCCCCGCCGCGCACCCGGCCGCAGCAGCCCGCGACCGCGGAGTCCCGCGC
>NZ_JAAVJD010000293.1 GCF_012033735.1 Streptomyces lonarensis
CCCCTAGCGGGCGGCGGCCGTTCGCGTCAGGATGGCCGGTGACCGGAGCGCAGCTCCCGGCGCGGGAGCGCGCCCATCGGCCGCCAGCGCTCGACCGCGCACTCGGGGTTGGCCCGCCACACCACGCCCTCGGGGTGGTGGAGCACGGCGGTGACCTCGTCGGGCGACGGTGGGGCTCCGTTGCCGCGCAGGTAGACCGAGCGCAGTCCGAGGTTCCGCAGTCTGGTGAGGGCGCGCGCCCGGTTCTGGGCGTGCACCAGGACCCGCACGCGCCCCGGGCCGCCGGGGCGCGGCAGCGACATCGCGACCACCACCGTGCCGTCGGGCATTCTCACCCAGCCGCCGTCAGCCATGGTGCCGTGCCTCTCTCCCGAGGGGCACCCGTTCCGTACTCACCCTGTGCACTCCTTCGCTCTCCTGCCGTGTCCGTCTCCTTCGGTCGACCCTGACTCCGGGCGGGCTGCCCGGGTCCCCGCAGGGCCGGTGCCGGGGCCGCCGGCGGCCTGCCCGCGGGTCCCGTCCGGGCGTGGCGCGCCCGGCCCGGCCGCCCGGCTCCCGGCCGGGAGCGCGCGTCCGGTCACCGGCCATCCTGACGCGAACGGCCGCCGCCCGCTAGGGGCGGCGGCCGAATCACACTCTGACCTGCGCTTTTACCGCGAGACCCCCGGATCGTGACCCAGGGCACCCGTAACTGCACTCTCCGGTGTCAGCGGGAGGCGGAGACGAGCACGGTAATCGCGTCGTCGAAGGGCAGCTCGGTGAGGACGCTGATCTTCGTGTTGGTGTCCGGGACGATGACGCTGTTGCCCGGGTTCTCCTCGTACCAGTAGGTGCCCCGCCGGTCGTCGAAGACCGGGTTGCCCGGCTTGGCGCGCAGCGTGGTGGGCTCACCGTTGGCGTGGATGGTGAGCCGCTCCACCGGGCGCCAGCCGAACGTCGCGTCCCGGCTCTGGAACCGGTTGCGCATGATGCTGCCGTCGGCCCAGCGGTCGGGCTTCGCGTGCGCGTCGACCGGGAGGATCAGTCCCCGGCCGGGGTGGACGCTGGTGTTGTTGTCGTTCTGGGAGGTGTCCCAGAGCCAGACGAGCATGCCGGGGCGGAAGGAGAAGTGCTCCACCCAGTCCGGGCGGGTGTCGAGGAACCCGAAGTTGTACGGGCCGCGTTCCAGCGTCCGGTCGTAGCCGGTGTACTGGCGGTTCTCGACGATGTAGAACTGCTCGTGCGTGGAGGTGATGGAGCCGCCGATGACGGAGAACCCGGCCACGGCCCAGTCGCCCTCGCCGCTCTCCGCGTCGTCGCTGAAGACGGTCTCGCCGTCGGCGGTGACGGTGATCGCGTCGGCGGTGAAGCCGGTGTCGGCGACGGCGACGTCGGTCAGGTAGCGGAACCGGAGTTCGACGGGCGCGCCGGCGAACGCGTCCAGCGGGTAGACGAGTTCGGCGTGGCCGCCGGAGGCGCCGTGCAGCGCGGGCCGGTCGGCGCCGTCGCGCGGCAGGGCCGCTCCGTCGGCGGTGCCGTCGAGGACGGTCCAACCGCCGTCACCGGCGCGGGCCTCGACGTAGAGGAAGTCGTAGTCCTCCTCGATCTCCCACCATCCGGTCAGCTCCAGGGCGGCGGTCTCGGCGCCGGTCAGGTCCACGGTGCGGGTGAGCGTGTTCTCCAGGCCGTTGCCGGAGCCGCTCCACCACTGGGACTCGCCCTGGGCGGGGGCGACCACCTCCCGGGTCACCTCCTTCTCGGGCAGCTCGACGATCAGCGCCTGCTTGCCCTTGAGCGGCTTGCGCTCGCCCTCGGGGTAGGTGAGCCCGGCGGAACCGATGCGGTGCACCGAGGAGGTCGCGGCCTTCGCGGTCGCGTGGTCCAGCCAGCCGAGTTGCAGCTTCTCCCAGGCGCCCATCTCGTTGGGGACGGCGCCGATGGTGCCGTCGCCGTAGCCGAGCCAGGAGCCGGAGGACATCGCCGACCAGAAGGTGGTGCCGTTCTCCCCGCCGGCGGTGTCGTACAGGTCCGGCAGGCCCAGGTCGTGGGCGAACTCGTGGGCGAAGACGCCGACCCCGCCGTTCTCCGGCTGGATGGTGTAGTCGCCGACCCAGAAGTCCGTCTCGCCGATGCGGGTGCCGCCGGCGAGGTTGCCCTCGGGGCCGACCTGGCCGGCGAGGTCGTAGAAGGCGAACCAGCGGTGCGCCCAGATCGCGTCGTCGCCCTGCGCGCCGCCGCCCGCCGAGGCGTCCTCGCCGGCGTGGACGATCTGGAAGTGGTCGATGTAGCCGTCCGGCTCGTTGAAGTCGCCGTTGTTGTTGTGGTCGTAGCGGTCCTTGACGTCGTACTCGGCGAGGATCGCCTCGATCTCGGTCCGGCTCAGACCTCGGGCGAGCTGGTCCTCGTACCAGGCGTCGACGCCGTCGGAGACGACCTCCCACACCGAGCGGCAGACGTTGGAGCCGCAGGCGGTGTTGCCGTAGCGGGCCTCGTTGTAGTCGACCTTGACCCAGTCGGTGACGTGGCCCTCAATGGAGTAGCGGCCGGAGGACTGGTTCTCGAAGTACTGCTTGACGGAGTCGCGGTCCGGGTCGTCCCCGAAGTACAGCTCCTCGAAGTGCGCCCGGTCGAAGTCGGGCTGCCAGATGGTGGTGTTGTCGACCGCCCGGTCCGGCTCCTCGATCTGATTGGCGAGCGGGCCGGGGTCACCGCCGAACTCGGGGTGGATCTCGTCGCCGAACTCCACCAGGATCGTGAAGATGCGGTCGGTGCCGACCGTGGCCACCTCGGCGAACTCGCCGTCGGCCAGCTCGACGACCTCGGAGCCGTTCTCGCTGCGGGGCCGGGCCTGGCCGGTGATCAGCCGGGACTGCGCCTCCTGCTTGAGCGCCACCCGCTTCTCGTCGAGCGGGTTCTCCAGGTGGTCCGGGGCTTCGCTGCGAGGGGCCGGCGCGGCGGAGTGTGCGCTGTTCTCGTGATCGACGTCGGGGACGGCGTGCGCGGTCCCTGCCGTGCCCAGCAGGGTGGCGCCGAGGGCGATGACCCCCGCGGCGGCGACGGCGCGTGACGATCGGGTGCGGGATCTCAGACTTCTGTTCACTTGGGGGCAGTCCTCCTGCGCGATCAGTGACAGTGCAGAGAGGAATCTGACACAGTGACACCACAAAAGGACAGAGCACGCACGGAAAGAGAGCAGAAGCCTCCCGCTTCGCCGCCGTTTCTGGATCGCGCACCGTGCGCCGCCGAGCCATGACTCCGTGCGCCCCCTCATGCAACGATCCTGTCGGCGGTGGGGGCTTACGCTTGGGCGCGGCCGGGAATCGACGCCGGTAGGGCTGCCCCAGCCATCCGTTCCGGGGCGGCCGTCAGCACACACCCCCCAGGACGGACGGACCCAAGCCATGCCGCACCCGACACCGCTCCAGACCGTCGCCGGCTCGGCGACGGTGGTCTCCGTGACCCTGTTACTGCTGCTGCTCGTGCCCGAGGCATCCCCCGTCCTCGTCGCCGCCTTCGCCACCGGTGCCCTCGCCCTCGGCGTCGGTGTCGGCGTGCTGCTCCGTCCCCGCCGCGCCGCCGCGCACGGCCCCGTGGCCGTGCCGCCCCGTCCGACGGAAACAGGGGCCGGGCCGGTCGCGCCGGTCCCCTCGCCCCACCCTCCTCACCCCGCCCACAGCTCGGCAATCGTCACGAGGCCGGAAGTCAGAGTCTGACTTCCGGCCTCGTCGCTGTTCCGGGGTGACCGCCCGGGGCGGACGGCGTGAACGGCTGTGCGAGGACGACCACATGTGTGCGGTCCCGAACGGATGCGTTCGGGACCGCACACATGTGAGCCACGTGTCGACTGTCGCCCGACCGATCGCGACCACTCGCGACCGGCCGGAGCGTGGGCGGTGTCAGGCGGTCGAGACCACCACGGTCTTGGCGCCCTTGTCGTGGAGGCACTGCCGGTAGGGCTTGTCCCAGGTGCAGAACAACACGTTCACCAGCCAGAACAGGAACCCCAGGCACGGGATCAGCTGGGGCAGCGAGTAGATCGCGGCCCGCGTCCAGCCCGGGTTGCCCGCGGGGGTGTTCCCGCTGTCGAGCATGCCCACCCGGATCTTCATCGCCATCTTCCCGACCGTCTGCCCGCGCCGGGTCAGCATGACGCCCTCGTAGACGAAGTACACCAGCAGGAACACCGCCTGCTGGAACCACGAGCGGCCGTCGGTGCTGTCGTAGCCGGAGCTGAAACCGGTCGCCGCGCCCAGGAGCAGGAAGACCGGGATGCCCACCAGCAGCGAGTCGATGATCCGCGCCAACAGCCGCCGCGGCAGCGAGCCCAGCGGCGGCATCCCCGCCAACGGGCCCTCGTCGCCGTACGGGCCGGGCTGCGCGCCGTAGCCCCCGGGCGGCGGCGGGGCGTTGCCGTACCCCCCGGGAGGCGGCGGCGCGTTGCCGTACCCCCCGGGAGGCGGCAGACCGCCGCCCGGCCCGCCGGGGGGCGGATCGGCACCGGGGCTGCCGGCGTCGCCCGCCGGCGGCGGCACCCCGTGGCTGCCGGGCGGCGGGGCGTGGGGCGGCTGGCCGTGGGGGGACTCCCCGGGCCGCGGGTCACCGGGGCCGGGAGGCGGCTGGTCAGTGCTCATGTCCCGAGTCCAACCCCGGCCCCCGCCGCGCGCATCCGGTGGGGGCCGATCGGGCGACGGCCGCCCGCCCGAAGCGCTGACGCCCCGGCGCGGGGCGGGGCGTCACCACGACCGGTCGGCCGGGGCGGGAGCGAGGTCGGCGGCGGACCGCCGGGTCACCCCCGCCGGCGCACCGCGGCGACGAAGGTGCCGGCCACCTTGTCGTGCCAGCACTGCCGCCACGGCCGGTCCCACAGGCACCACACCACGTTCAGCAGCCCGACGAGGAGGACGCCCAGCACCGAGTAGGTCAGCCAGCGCACCAGGACCGAACCGGCGCCCGGCTTGTCGTGGCCGTCCATCGTCGCGAGCCGCAGCCCGGTCGCCGCCTTGCCGGGGCTGCGGCCCCAGACGGCCGAAGGCAGCGCCTCCAGCACCAGGCTCACCAGGAGCATCGCGCCCAGGACCATGCCGAGGTAGCCGGCGGTGGTGGTGTCCAGCAACCAGACGGTGTCGGTGACTCCGGCCTGCTCGACCGCCTCGATCTTCCCCTGCACATGGTCGCGCGCCCGATCCACCAGGGGCCAGGCGACCGCCGCCGCCGCGGCCAGCGGCAGCAGCGAGTCCAGCACCCGAGCGGTGAGGCGACGGCCCAGTCCGGCCGGGTACGCCTGGCCGAGGTCCGTCTCCCACGGAGCGGTGGCCGACAGCGCGAGCGGCTGCACCGGGCGCAGCGGCGCGGCGCCGGCCGGCCCGTGGGGAGCGGCGGCGCCCTCCGCGCCGAACGGCTGTGCCGGCGAGGGGAAGGCCGGCTGCCCGGCTGCGGAACCGGCGAGCGGATGCCCGGGCGCGGGGACCGACCGGGTGGGCAGCCCGTGCCC
>NZ_JAAVJD010000294.1:0-4723 GCF_012033735.1 Streptomyces lonarensis
GCGCTCGCCGCCGCCGCGCCGGCGGCCGCCGAGCCCGCCCCCGCCGCGGCCGGGGACAGCCCGCACCTCGCCGCGCTGGTGGCGCTGTTCGCCTCCGTCCTGGGGCGGGAGACCGTCGGCCCCGACGACAACTTCTTCCGCACCGGCGGCCACTCCCTGATGGGGATGCGGCTGGTCAACCGCGCCCGCGCCGCGCTCGGTGCCGAGATCGGCATCCGCGACCTCTTCCTCGCGCCGACCCCCGCCTCGCTGGCGCGCCGCGTGGACGAGCAGCAGCGGCAGCAGCGCCGCGCGTCGCTGGTCCCGGCCGAACGCCCCGAGCGCATCCCGCTGTCGTACGCGCAGCGGCGGCTGTGGGTGGTCAACGAGCTGGAGGGCGCCTCCGCCTCCTACAACATCCCGCTGGTGCTGCGGCTGGAGAACCCGATCGACGCGGAGCTGCTCGGCGACGCGCTGGCCGACCTGGTGGCGCGCCACGAGGTGCTGCGCACCGTCTACGCCGAGGTCGACAGCGAGCCGCACCAGCGCATCCTGCCGGACGCCCGGCCGCAGCTGCGGCTGGTCCGCACCGGCGGTGCCAACCTGACGGCGGCGGTCGAGGCGGCCTGCGGCCACGTCTTCGACCTCGCGTCGGAGATCCCGCTGCGCGCCACCCTGGTGACCGTCACCGACGGCGGGACCGACGGGACCGGCGGGGCCTCGGAAGCGGCCGGGACCGCCGGGACGCAGGCGCAGGCGCAGACACTGGTGCTGCTGCTCCACCACATCGCCGCCGACGGCTGGTCCACCGGCCCGCTGCTGCGGGACCTGGAGGAGGCCTACCTCGCCCGCGCCCAGCGGCGGGAACCGGCGTGGGAGCCGCTGCCGGTCCAGTACGCGGACTACGCGCTGTGGGAGCGGGCCACCCTCGGCGACGCCGACGACCCGGCCGGGGTCCTGGCCCAGCAGCTCGGCTACTGGGAGCGGCAGTTGGCGGACGCACCGCCGGTGCTCGACCTGCCCGCCGGGAAGCCCCGTCCCGCCGAGGCGCGCCGGCGCGGCGCGGTCGCCCCGTTCGCCGTCGACGCGGAGGTGCACGGCGCGCTGGCCGCGCTGGGCGCGGAGCGCGGCGCGACCATGCTGATGGTGGTGCAGGCGGCGTTCGCCGCCACGCTGACCCGCCACGGCGCCGGCACCGACGTGCCGGTCGGGACGGTCGTCGCCGGCCGGGACGACGACGCGCTGGAGGGGCTGGTCGGCTTCTTCGTCAACACCCTGGCGCTGCGCACCGACACCTCCGGCAACCCGGCCTTCGGCGAGCTGGTGGACCGGGTCCGCGCCACCGACCTGGCGGCCTTCGCCCACCAGGACGTCCCCTTCGACCGGGTGGTGGAGCACCTCAACCCGCGCCGGTCGGCGGCCCACCACCCGCTGGTGCAGGTGCTGGTGCAGGTGACGCCCGCCGAGAGCGCCGCGGGCACCTCGATGTTCGCGGGGGCGGACCTCGCGCTGCGCACCGCCCACACCAAGTTCGACCTGACGCTCTCGGTCCGCGAGACGGCCGGCTCCGACGGCCGGCCGGCCGGGCTGAACGGCGTGCTGGAGTACGCGACGGACCTCTACGACGCCTCCGTGGCGCAGCAGTTGGCGGAGCACGTCGCCCGCACCCTGCGGGCGGTCGCCGCCGATCCGGGGATGCGCGTCGGGGACGTGCCGCTGCTGTCGGCGACCGAGGCGCGGCTCGTGGTCGACGCCTACAACGCGACCACCCGGCCGGTCGCCGCGGCCCCGGTCCACGAGCTGTTCGCCGCCCATGCCCTCCGGACGCCGCACCGCACGGCGGTGGTCCTGGGCGAGCGGCGGCTGAGCTTCGCGGAGCTGGACGCCGCCGCGGACGCGCTGGCGCACCGGCTGATCGCCGCCGGGGTCGGCCGGGAGGAGGCGGTCGGGGTGCTGATGGACCGCACCCCCGAGCTGCTGGTGGCGGCGCTCGGCGTGCTCAAGGCCGGCGGCACCTACCTGCCGCTGGACCCGAAGCTGCCGGGCAGCCGGGTCCGGATGATGATGGAGGACACCGGCGCCGACGTGATCGTCACCTCCCGCGCCCAGTTGGACAGCCCGCTGGCGGTCCGCGAGGCGCACGGCGGCACCCGGCTGGTCGTCCTGGACGACCCGGCGGACGGGCCGGAGCCGCCCGCCGGCGCGCCCGACGTCGAGGTCGGCGTGGACGGCGCGATGTACCTGATGTTCACCTCGGGCTCGACCGGTCGCCCGAAGGGCGTCGCGGTGACCCACCGCAACGTGGCGGACCTGGTGGCGGACAGCTGCTGGGAGTTGGCGAACCACGAGCGGATGCTGGTCCACTCCGCGATCGGCTTCGACGCCTCCACCTACGAGTTGTGGGTGCCGCTGCTCAACGGCTGCGAGCTGGTGATCGCGCCGGGCGACGGCGCCGACGTCGCCGAGCTGGACCGCACCATTCGCGAACACGACGTCACCGCCGCCTACTTCACCATGGGCCTGTTCAACATCATGGCGGACGAGGGGCTGGACACGCTGCGGCTGCTGCGCGAGGTGTGGACCGGCGGCGACACCGCCTCGCCCGCCGCGTTGCAGCGGGTCCTGGACCACTGCCCGGACACGGTCCTGGTCCACTCCTACGGCCCGACCGAGGCGACCTTCGCCTCGCACCACCAGCGGCTCGCCACCGACGTGCGGGAGCTGCCGGGGGTCTTCCTCGGCAGGCCGCTGGACAACACCCGCATCCACGTCCTGGACACGGCGCTGCGCCCGGTGCCGGTCGGCGTCCCCGGGGAGATGTACATCGCCGGTGACCAGGTGGCGCGCGGCTACGTCGGACGGCCCGGCCTGACGGCGGAGCGGTTCGTGGCGGACCCGTTCGCCGCCGACGGCGGACGCATGTACCGCACCGGCGACCTGGTGCTGTGGACCCCCGAGGGCGAACTGCGGTTCCTGGGGCGCTCGGACGGCCAGGTCAAGCTGCGCGGCTTCCGCATCGAGCCCGGCGAGGTCGAGGCGGCGCTGGCCCGGCACCCGGAGGTCGGCACCGTCGCGGTCGTCGTCCGCGAGGACCGGCCCGGTGAGAAGCGGCTGGTGGCGTACGCGGTGCCGCGCTCCGGCGGCGCCGGGGTGAGTGCCGAGGAGCTGAAGGAGGCGGCGGCCGCCGCGCTGCCGGAGCACATGGTGCCCTCGGCGGTGATGCTGCTCGACGCCATCCCGCTGACCGTCAACGGCAAGCCGGACCGGCGGGCGCTGCCGGCGCCGACGGTGCGGGTCGACCGCTCCGGGCGGGCGGCGCGCAACCCCCGCGAGGAGGTGCTCTGCGGCCTCTTCGGCGAGATCCTGGGCGTCCCGGACGTCGGGATCGACGACAACTTCTTCGACCTGGGCGGCCACTCGCTGCTCGGTGTGCGGCTGGTGACGCGGATGCGCTCCGTCCTCGGCGTGGAGCGCGGGGTGCGGGACCTGTTCCGCTCGCCGACCGTCGCCGGCCTGCTGGACGACGACGGCGCGGTGGAGGGCGGGTCGATGGCGGTGATGCTGCCGCTGCGCCCGCAGGGTTCGCGGCGTCCGCTGTTCTGCATCCACCCGGGAACGGGTATGGGGTGGCCGTACTCGGGTCTCGCCCGCCACCTCGGCAGCGACCAGCCGCTGTACGCCGTGCAGTCGCGGGCGCTCAGCGAGCCGGGGTTCACCGCGGACAGCGTGCAGGGGATGGCCGCCGACTACCTGGAGCGGATTCGCCGGGTGCAGCCCCGCGGCCCGTACCGGCTGATGGGCTGGTCCTTCGGCGGCACGGTGGCCCACGCGATGACGGCGCTGCTGGAGAGCCAGGGCGAGAGCGTCGAGGTGCTGGCGCTGATGGACTGCTACCCGCGGTCCGGGGAGAAGGGCCGCCGCAAGCTCTCCGAGAAGGACATGCTCGACCTGCTGGTCGAGGAGCCGCACTCCGACCTGAACGGGCGCACCGACCCCCAGGCCGTCGGGGAGCTGATGCGGCGCCGCGACCCGGTCTTCGCCGGCTTCACCGACGACGAGCTGCTGGCCGTCATCAACGCCTCGGTGAACCACGCCGAGATCATGTGGGACTACGACCCGCCGCGGACCGCCGCCGAGATCACCTTCCTCATGGCGACCCGTCTCCACAGCCTCCAATACCAGCCGGAGAACTGGGCCGAATTCGTTGACGGGGACATCGACGTACATTACATAGACACATCGCATCTGCGAATGGCAGACCCCGAGCCCATGGCACATATCGGCCGTGTTCTGGCGGAGAAATTCCGTCGCATTCATGCCGCGGAACTCGCCGATACCGCGACCGCGGTGACCACCGGCACCACCTGACCCCCACCGCCCCACCGGGGCGGGCCCCGCCCCGGACCGCCGTGCACCAGCACCGCGCACCACTGCACACCACCGCGCACCACCACCGCACATCACCGACAGGAGACCCGCCGTGACCAACCCCTTCGACGACAACGACGGCACCTTCCACGTGGTAGTCAACGACGAGGAGCAGCACGCCATCTGGCCCACGTTCGCCGAGGTCCCCGCGGGATGGCGCATCGTCCGGGAGGCCGGCGGCCGCGCGGAGTCGCTCGCCTGGATCGAGGAGCACTGGACCGACATCCGACCGGCCGGCCTGCGCGCCCAGTACGCCTGACCGGCGACCCGAACCACCCGGCGAGGCCCGGTACGCGACCACCCCGCGTACCGGGCC
>NZ_JAAVJD010000294.1:4733-5467 GCF_012033735.1 Streptomyces lonarensis
CCCCCCCCGCGTCGCGCGCACCGGCCGGCACCGGCGCCGGGGCGGGCGCCGGGCGGATGCGCGCCTTTCCTCGGCATTCCGACAGCGGCAGCAGGACGGCGCCTTTTCTGCCGGTCCAACTTCCGGTCGCTCCGGCAAAGCACTCCTATATTTGAACCACGGGAGAACACCCCCGGAGAAGCCGCAGGAAACGACCGACGGAGACTGGTGGATGATGCTGCCGAAGCAAGAACTGAGGATTCTGGTCAGCGGCACCGCCTCGGACTCCCACACCTGGAACCTGGTCTTCCTCCAGCTGTTCCTGGAGGAGCAGGGCCACCCGGTGACCAACCTCGGTCCCTGCGTCACGGCCGACCTGCTCGCCGCGCACTGCCTGGAGCAGCCGCCGGAGCTCGTCGTGCTCTCCAGCGTCAACGGCCACGGCTACCGCGACGGCCTGACCGCCGTCGCCCGGCTCCGCGCCGAACCCGCGCTCGACGGCTCGACGATCGTCATCGGCGGCAAGCTCGGCGTCGCCGGCAGCCGGGACCCCGAGGCCGCGGCCCTGCTGCGGGCCGCCGGCTGCCACGCCGTCTACGACGACGGCGACCTCAACGCGCTGCGCGACCTCGTCGGCGAGCTGGCCGACGCCAAGGCGAGGCGGGTCACCGCATGAGCCGCGCCACCGCCGCCCTCGGCACCGTCGACGGTCACCGCGTCCGCGCCGGCCTCCCAGGCGACCCGCGCCGCGTCCG
>NZ_JAAVJD010000295.1 GCF_012033735.1 Streptomyces lonarensis
TGCCGGCGCCCTGCCTGTGCCGCCGCCCTGCCTGTGCCGGGCCCCGGGCGTGGACCTCAGCCGGTCACACCCGCCCCCGGCGCACACGACGCGAGCCCGTCGTTCCCGTCCGAGGACGGAACGACGGGCTCGCGTCGTGCGGTGGCCGCTGCCGCCGGGCCGGGGCGTCCCCGGCCCGGCGGCGCCGGCTCAGCCCACGCCGGCCGGCTCGGGGGCGGTGACGCCCTGCCCCTGGAACCGCAGCCAGTTGACGTTCAGCAGGCCGCCGGTGTTGTCGCTGCCGTCCGGTCGGCGGGTGACGAACCAGACCCCGCCGTCGGGCTCGTGGTCCCCGATCTCTGCGGTGACGGTCTCCCACTCCTGCCAGCCGCCGGTGCCGGCGACCTCGACCGACCCGATCAGCTCGCCCTCGGGGTCGCCGACCCGGATCTCGACGGTGCCGCCCTCGACGGCGGAGGCGACCCGCAGCTCCACGGCGTCGATGCCGGAGAGGTTCATCGGCTCGTAGCCGAACCAGTCGCCGTCCGCGATGTGCCCGATGTTGAGCCCGCCGCCGGTGTCGGTGGTCGGCTCGGTCCGGACCCCGGGCTCGTCGGCCCCGGCGCCGTCGGAGACCCGGCCGGTGGCGGTGTGGAACTCGGCCTCCTTGTCCTTGGTGTGCAGCACGACGACCTCCTGGGTCGTCAGCGGAGCGGTGCCCGGTGCGCCTTCGTCGGTGTAGGTGACGGTGACGACGCCGAAGATGTCGGCGCCGACGTGACCCTCGTCGCCGGGCAGCGGGAACGAGCCTGAGCAGCCGCGGTACTGCTCGTAGGGGTGGGCGTGCTCGTCGTGGCCGAGCGCCGGCTGGGTGATCACCCGCTCGCAGTCGATCTCGCCGTCCTCGGCGTCGGTGACGGTCACCTCGTACTCGATGGTGTCGCCCCAGCTGAACAACCCGCCGTTCAGCGGTGCCTCGACGGTGATCTCGGGAGCGCTGTTGCCGGCGTTGATCTCCACGCCGGCGACGGCCGTCTCGCCCTCGGCGTCCGTCACGGTCAGCGTCACCGAGCGGACCCCTGCCTCGGTGTAGGTGTGGGTCACCTCCGCGTCGGTGGCGTCGGTGGTGCCGTCGCCGTCGAGGTCCCAGGCGTAGGTCAGTTCGCTGCCGTCGGGGTCCTCGGAACGGACGGCGGAGAAGGAGACCTCCAGCGGCAGCGGTCCGGAGGTCACGTCGGTGTCGAGCCGCGCCACCGGGGCGGAGCCGCCGCCGGCGCGGTGGTCGACGCGGTAGACGCCGGAGTCGGTGTTGTCGCCGCCGAAGCCGCTGCCCCAGTCGATGACGTACAGCGCGCCGTCCGGGCCGAACCGCAGCGCGTGCGGCCGCTTGAACGACAGCTCCTCCAGGGCGCGTTCCACCCCGTCGACCTCGCCGCCGTCGACACCGACGGCGAACAGCCGGCCGTTGTTCCAGTCGCCGAGCACCGCCTTGCCGTCCCAGGATGCGGGCCACTTGCGGTCCGACTCCAGCTCCTCGTCGTAGAGGTAGACGCCGCTGGTCATCGGAGCGCCGCTGTTGCCGATCTCCGGCACGCCGGAGGACGCGGCGCCCATCCACAGCTCGGCCGCGATGGCCGGCGGCAGTTCGGTCACCCCGTCGTTGTTGGGGGAGTCGTTGACCGGCGCGGTGCAGTCGAAGGTCTCACCGGATGTGCCGGTCTCGAAGTCGTAGTCGACGTACGGGGTGTTGTCGCCGACGCAGTAGGGCCAGCCGTAGAAGCCCGGGGCGTCGACGATGTTCCACTCGACGCGGCCGTCCGGGCCGCGGGCGTCGTTCGCCGCGGCGGCGTCCGGGCCGTAGTCGGCGACCAGCAGTGCGTCGGTGCGCGGGTCGAGCCCGATACGGAACGGGTTGCGGAACCCCATCGCGTAGATCTCGGCCCGGGTGTGCTCCTCACCGGCCTCGAACATGTTGCCCTCCGGGACCGTGTAGCCGCCGTCCTCGGTGGGGGTGATACGCAGGATCTTGCCGTTCAGGTTGGCCGAGTTGGCCGACGTCCGCTGCGCGTCCCAGAGTTCGCGCCCCTCGCGCTCGTCGATCGGGGTGTACCCGTCGGAGGCGAACGGGTTGGTGATGTCACCGGTGGCGATCAGCAGGTTGCCGTCGCCGTCGAACTGGAGCGCGCCACCTGCGTGGCAGCACTGCTGCCGCTGCGTCGCGATCTCCAGCACGACCGCCTCGCTGTCGGCGGCGATGGTCTCGCCGTCCAGCGTGAACCGGGAGACCCGGTCGGCCGCCTCGTCACCCGCGGGGGAGTAGTAGAGGTACAGGTGGCCGTTGTCGGCGAACCCCGGGTCCAGTGCGACGCCCAGCAGCCCGTACTCCTGGCCGGTGTAGACCTCGACCTCGCCCGCCGTGGTCACCGTGCCGTTGGCGCGCACCAGGCGGACGGCGCCGCCGCGGTCGATGTAGAGGACGCGCCCGTCGTCGGTGACGGCGAGCTCCATCGGGTTGCTCGTGGTGTCGTCCAATGTCACCGCCGAGAAGGTGCCGGCCGGCTCCTCCTCGTCCTGGCCGCCGCAGACGCCGTCCCCGTGCAGGCCGGCGGCGTACTCGATGCCGCCGAGGAGGTGCTGGACGAACTCCGGCTCGCTGTAGGACTCCTGGGTGTGCCCCATGCCGGTGTACCAGGACCGGCCGCCGTCGTACGCCTGGCACCAGACGATCGGGTGGTCGCCCATCGCGCCGTTGCCGGGGTCGTAGCTGGACTCGTCGAGCGAGGCCAGGACGTGCACCGCGTCGCGCGGGTTGTCCTGGAAGTTGTACCACTCGTCGTAGCGGGTCCAGGAGTCGTCGAGGTGCGCGGTGGAGGGGTGGTCGTGGTCCTCGATGTCGACCGTCGCGTCCTGGTTGTGGGGGTGGCTCGCGAAGTACGAGCCGACCAGGCCGCCGTACCAGGGCCAGTCGTACTCGGTGTCGGACGCCGCGTGCACTCCCGCGTAGCCGCCACCGCCCTGGATGTACCGCTCGAACGCCGCCTGCTGGTCGGTGTCGAGCACGTCGCCGGTGGTCGACAGCCACACGACCGCGTCGTACGGCTCCAACCCGGAGTCGGTGAAGACCGAGGCGTCCTCGGTGGCGGTGACCTCGAACCCGTGGTCCTCGCCGAGCTGTTCGACGGCGGCGATGCCGGCGGGTATCGAGTCGTGGCGGAAGCCCGCCGTCTTGGAGAAGACCAGGACGGAGACGTCCGCCTGGTCGCCGTCGCCCGGGTGGGCGGCGGCGGTGAGTCCGCCGGCGGCGGCGGGGGCGGCCAGCAGGCCGGCGGTCACGGCACAGGCGAGTACCGCTCGGGAGCCCCGCCGGGAGAAGGGGCCCGGGGGCGGTGCGGAAGAAGCGCGTGGGGCGTGTGAGGCGCGTGGGGACACAGCAGTCTCCTCAGGTGGGGGTCAGGGAGCACAAGCCGGTTGCTGCGACGTCACTTCCATGTGTAGGAGTGAGGTCGGGGAAAGTCCATATGTCGAACCGTGAATTGCACACCCACCTGACAAAATGCCACTCATGGCGACCATTCGTGTGCGAAGGGTTGCAGTGTGGGGTGGTCGGCCCGATCCGCACGCCGATCGGGCACCGTCGAGGCGGTACGGGTGTGGCGGCGCGCGCGCCGCGGGTCGCCGCCCGTCAGACTGGCCACGCCCGCACCGGAACCCACGGGGGTGACGGGCCCCGTCGGACAGCGGACCCGCAGACCGAGAGGAACCGTCATGCCCGGACCCAGGGTGGAACTGCACCCACTGGACGCGCCGTTGCTGGAGCAGCTCGTCGCCGTGGCGGTCGGGGACGCCGCGCCACCCGAGGTCGGCCCGGTCACCGGCCCCGGCGACCCCTCATCGGAGACCCCGCCCCAGCAGTGGACCGCGGCCCGCGCCGACGCCTTCCGGGCCTGGCACCGCGACCACTCCCTCGCCCCCGGCGGCAGCCAACGGACCTTCGCGGTCCTGCTGTCGCGGCCGGCGGGCGAGAGCACCGCCGGCGAGGGAGCGGACGGTGAGGGGCCGGGCGGCGAGGTCATCGGGGCCGCCCGACTCGCGCCCGTGCCCGGCGAGGCCGGAACGGTCGAGGCGGGGCTGTGGCTCGCCCGCCGCCACCGCGGGCACGGGCACGGCACCACCGTGGTGCGGGCGCTCCGCGACCTCGCCCGTGCCGACGGCGCCGGCCGGCTGTTCGCCTCGACCGACCTCGGCAACGCACCGGCGCGACGGCTGCTGGAGGCCGAACTGGGAGCCCACGCGGCGCCTCCCGGCGCGACGACCCTGACGACGCGTGCCCAACTCAGCCCCGCAGCCATGCTCCTGGCTCGCTCCGCCCCCGCCGGGGAGGCGCCGCCCCTGGCGTGGCAGGACGCGCCCGACCACCCCGGCCCGCTGGTGCTGCGGTGGCTGCGCGAAGCAGCGGACGCCGGAGTCGCCGCCCTCCAGGCCGCCACGCTGGCGACCGTCGACGGCGACGGCACCCCCGACGCCCGCGTTCTCGTCCTCCGCGACGTCTCGGCGGACGGCGCGGCCTGGAGCTTCGCCGCCGATCGCGGCAGCCCCAAGGGCCGCCAGCTCGCTGCCCGTCCCGCAGCCGCGCTGACGCTCCACTGGCCGGAGCAGAACCGCCAGCTCCGGGTCCGCGGCGAGGTGACGGCGGGGGGCCGCGACGAGGCGGCGGCGGAGTTCCGCACCCGCTCACCCGCCGCCCGCACCGCGGCCCACACCGGCCGCCAGTCCGAGACCCTCACCTCCGACGAGGCCTACCGGGAGGCCGCCGCAGCCGCACGAGAGCTCGTGGCGGCCGCCCCCGACGCCGTACCGGACGGCCACACCGTCTACACCCTCCACGCCCGGGAGGTCGAGTTCTGGCAGGGCAGCCCCGACCGCTTCCACCAGCGGTTGCAGTACACCCGCAGCGGCGACCAATGGCGACGGCGCCGTCTCTGGCCGTGACCACTTCCCCGCTGCGCACGGACGGCGTCGGCGCAGCCGCCCCGCCGCCATGCGTGGCGTGCCGTCCCAGCGCCCCCGCCACCCCGGTGTGCCGACGGCGACGCCCGGCGGAGGTCGGGGCGCGCCATGGTGGGGGTGCTGCGGTGGAGACGCCGTGGCGGGGGCGCGCGGCGGCCCGTGGCGGGTGATCTTCGCGCCGTCGCGCGCCGCCCAGACGGGGCCATGCCGTCCGGCGCGTGTGTCCTGCTCGCGGTCCCGCTCGTTCACACGGCATGGTGCGACACGCACGGACCCCCACCAGCTGGTACACCCCGCCGCCGCCCCGCGAACCGGCTTGGAGCAGCGGCCAGGCGGACGGGACGCCGCTGTACTCCACGCTGGTCCGCGAGTGGCGCGACGCCGGGCGGCTGACCCCCGGTCACTCCGACGCGACGTGGGACCGGCTCACCGGCCCCGGCCCGGCCCCCGGACCGCAGCGGGCCGCGCCCGGCGCGCGC
>NZ_JAAVJD010000296.1 GCF_012033735.1 Streptomyces lonarensis
GGCCAGACCCGCCCCGGCGAGACGTGCGCGCCCGCTGCCGACCGTCGGGGCCGCCGGTGTCCCGGCGGTGTCCCGGTGCCCCCGGCGGGGTCGTCCGCCGGCCCCCGCGCCCGGACCCCGGGCCGCCGCTGCCAGGCTCAGCAGCATGGCCCTGTCGCACGCCTTACCTCCGCGCATACGATGGGTGCAGGTCCGGTCGTATCGCCGCCGACCTGCCCACATCGCGAGCGAGGGAGCACAGACGTGGCCGATGAGCAGCGCCCGGAGACCGCCGAGAGCCCGGAGGGCACCGCGGCGGTGAAGCCGGCAGAGCCGAAGCCGCGGAAGAACGGCCTCGCGCCGAAGGTCTCGGACGAGCTCGCGGAGAACATGAAGTCCGGCTGGGCCGACACCGAGCGGACCGACCTGGAGCCCGTCGCCCAGGCCGAGCACACCGCACGCCGCCGCGCGGCGCTGTCGGAGCGGTTCCCGGGCGAGCGGCTGGTGGTCCCCGCCGGGCGGCTGAAGACGCGCTCCAACGACACCGACTACCCGTTCCGCGCATCGGTGGAGTACGCCTACCTGACCGGTGACCAGAGCGAGAACGGCGTCCTGGTGCTGGAGCCGACGGCCGAGGGGCACGACGCCACGCTGTACCTGCTGCCGCGGTCGGACCGGGACAACGGCGAGTTCTGGCTCTCCGCGCAGGGCGAGCTGTGGGTCGGCCGCCGCCAGAGCCTGACCGAGGCCGAGCGCCGCTACGGGATGCCGTGCGCCGACGTCCGCAAGGTCGCGGCGCTGCTGGCCGAGGCCCGCGGTCCGGTCCGCGTCGTGCGGTCCTACGACGCCACCGTGGAGGCGGCGCTCACCGACAAGGTGACGGCCGAGCGGGACGCCGAGTTCCAGACCTTCCTGTCGGAGATGCGGCTGGTCAAGGACGACTTCGAGATCGCGGAGCTGACCTTCGCCTGCGAGGCGACCGCCCGCGGTTTCGAGGACGTGGTGAAGGTCCTCGACCGGGCGCAGGCCACCTCGGAGCGGTACATCGAGGGCACCTTCTTCCTGCGGGCGCGCGTCGAGGGCAACGACGTGGGCTACGGCTCCATCTGTGCCTCGGGGCCGAACGCGACGACGCTGCACTGGGTGCGCAACGACGGCTCCGTCAACGACGGCGACCTGCTGCTGCTGGACGCGGGCGTCGAGACGCGGGAGCTGTACACCGCCGACGTGACCCGGACGCTGCCGGTCAACGGCCGCTTCACCGAGCTGCAGCGGAAGATCTACGACGCGGTGTACGACGCGCAGGAGGCCGGAATCGCGGCCGTGCGACCCGGCGCCAAGTACCGCGACTTCCACCAGGCCGCCCAGCGGGTCCTGACGGAGCGCCTGGTGGAGTGGGGCCTGGTCGAGGGGCCGGTCGAGCGCGTCCTGGAGCTGGGCCTCCAGCGCCGCTGGACGCTCCACGGCACCGGCCACATGCTGGGCCTGGACGTCCACGACTGCGCCACCGCCCGCCGCGAGACCTACGCGGAGGGCACGCTGGAGCCGGGGATGTGCCTGACGGTGGAGCCGGGCCTGTACTTCCAGGCCGACGACCTCACCGTGCCCGAGGAGTACCGCGGCATCGGGGTGCGCATCGAGGACGACTTCCTCGTCACCGAGGACGGCTGCCGCAACCTCTCCGGGATGCTGCCGCGCCGTGCCGAGGACGTGGAGCGCTGGATGGCCGACCTCGGCGCCGCCTCCGCCTGAGCCCGCTGTGGGCCCGTCCCGACCGGGGCGGCCCCGGGCCGCCGGGCGTCGTGCCCGGCCGAGACCGCCGGGCTTCGGACCGCCCGCACCCTTCCCCCTGGCCGCGACCACCCGCACGGCCGGCCACGCGGACGGTCCGGGGCTCCGGCCCCACGCGCGGCCGCGCCGCGGCGCCGCCCCAGTACCCCTGACCTGCGGTGCGGTGCCGTGCTCGCGTCGGCGGCCCGCCGCCCCTGGCCGCTGACGACCGCCGGCTGCCGCGGTGAGGGCAGCCTGCGCCGCCCCCCGATCACCCGCCGTGACGGCTCGCGGCCTGTCCGTCCTGGCGCGGTGGGTCCGGCGATCCGTCGGTCGCGCTCTGCGCCGGTGCGGCGCGCCCTGGTCCGCGGCGACGCCGGTCACCCCGCACGACGGCTCCGCACCGCAACCGGAGGTGGACTCTCCGTCTCGAACAGCTGTTTGCTGCAACCAATCGTGAGTCCGGTGTGACCTGCCGCGATCGTGTTGTCCGATCGGTACCCGCGCACCGCAGCGGGAAGAAGGGTTCTGGTACTAACGTTGTGCAGACCTGTAACCGAATGAAAGGGCACGGCCTTGTCCGCCAGATCGTCGGACCCGCCTGAACGCAGCCACAGTCCGGGACCACCTCGCCAGCACATGCGTGACCGCGGCACGCGGCGAGGTGGTGCTTGATGAGTGTCGCACTTCTGGCCCTGCTCGCCGTCATCGTGTTGACGGTCGGCACCGGCTACTTCGTCGCGCAGGAGTTCGCCTACGTCGCGGCAGACCGGTTGAAGCTCGCCCGTGAGGCGGCCGCCGGAGACCGCAAGGCGATCCGCGCGGTGCGGGTTCAGCAGCGCCTGTCGTTCATGCTCTCGGGCGCGCAGCTGGGCATCACCGTCACCACCCTCATCGTCGGGTTCCTCGCCGAACCCGCCATGGCGGAGTTGATCTCCCCCGTCCTTCTCGCCGTGGGGGTACCCGAGGCCGCCGTGAGCGGACTCGCCCTCACGCTCTCCTTCATCGGCGCCACGGTCATCCAGATGATCGTCGGTGAGCTGGGGCCCAAGAACCTGGCCCTGGCCGTCCCGGAGCAACTCGCGAAGCAGATGGCGTCGACCACGCTGCTGTACCTCAAGATCGCCGGCCCGGTCATCCACGTGTTCGACGCCGCCGCCAACCGCCTGCTGCGGATGATCGGCATCGAGCCCGTGGAGGAACTGCACGGCGGGGCGACCGCCGAGGAGCTCGGGCATCTGATCCTGGAGTCGCGCGAACACGGCCACCTGCCGAAGGCGACGGCCGAGCTGTTGGACCACGCGCTGGACTTCTCCGAGCGGACCCTCGGGGAGGTCATGGTGCCGCGGGTCGACGTCGACTACGTGCGCACCGACACCACCGCCGCCGAGGTCGTCGAGAAGATCGGCGCCCGCGGCCACACCCGGTACCCCGTGGTGGCCGAGCGGGTCGACGACGTGGTCGGCGTCATCGGGGTCCGGGAACTGGTGAAGCTCCCGGAGGGCAAGCTCGCGTCGGTCACGGCCGGCGGCCTCGCCCGTCCCCCGCTGCGGCTGCCGGACACGCTCCCGCTGCCGCGCGCCGTCGAGCAGATGCAGACCGCGGGCCAGGAGTTCGCGATCGTCATCGACGAGTACGGCGGCCTCGCCGGGATCGTCACGCTGGAGGACATCGCGGAGGAACTCGTCGGCGAGATCGCCGACGAGAGCGACCGCGTGGTCGAGATCGCCGTGGCCGACGGGGCCGGAGGCTGGCTGGTGGACGCGGGGCGCCGCGTCGACGAGGTGGCGGACGCCACCGGCATCCCCCTCCCCGAGGAGGAGACGTTCGAGACCGTCGCGGGTCTGGTCGTGGACCGGCTCGGGGCGTTCCCGACGGTCGGCGACCGCCTGGACCTGGAGCTTCCGGGTGACGGCGGACGGCTGGAGATCGAGGTGCTGGCGATGGACCGGCACGTCCCGGAGAAGGTGCGGCTGGTGCGCGTGCCCGCCGCGACGACGCACGAGCGAGGGGTGGTCTGACGATGGACATCGGAACAGCCCTCTTCGTGACCGTGCTGCTGCTCATCGGCAGCGGGTTCTTCGTCGCCGCCGAGTTCGCCCTCGTGGCGGCCCGCAGCCATCGGCTGGAGAAGGCCGTGGCCGAGGGGAAGCGGGGCGCACGCTCCGCTCTCGCCGGCACCAAGGAACTCTCCCTGATGCTGGCCGGTGCCCAGATGGGCATCACCGCCTGCACCCTGCTGCTGGGGTCCATCTCCAAGCCGGCGATCTCCCACGCGCTGGAACCGGTGCTGGTGCGGTTCGGCCTGCCCAGCGGTGTCAGCTACGGCGTCGCCTTCGTCTTCGCCATGGTGGTGGTCATCTTCCTCCACATGGTGGTGGGCGAGATGGCTCCGAAGTCCTGGGCGATCTCCCACCCGGAGCGTTCGGCGATGCTGCTGTCGCCGCCGTTCCGGGCGATCGTCCGCGTCTTCCGCTGGGCGCTGCGCGCCCTCAACCAGGCCGCCAACGGTGTGGTGCGGGCCTTCCGGGTCACCCCGGTCGAGGAGCTCAACTCGGTGCACAGCCGGGAGCAGCTCGGGCAGCTGGTGACGGAGTCGCAGCGCATGGGGCTCATCAGCGAGTCCGACTCGGGCCTGCTGACGCGGTCGCTCAACGAGCCGCAGACGCCGATCAGGTCGCTGCTGGTGCCGGTGGACCGCATCGTGTCGGTCTCGGGCACCGCGAACGTGGGCGACATCCTGTCGGCCGCGTCCGCCAGCGACCACACCCGGCTGCTGGTGCGTGACGGGGACCAGATCGTGGGCTCCGTCCACGCGCGGGACGCCATCGTGGCGCGCGCCGAGGGCCGCGAGATCACGGCGGGCGACCTTGCCCGTCCGGTGCCGCGGCTGACCGCCGACGACACCGTGGAGCACGCGGTGGAGCAGCTGCGCCACCACCGCGCGTCGCTCGCGGTCGTCCTCACGGACGACGAACGGCTGGCCGGGCTGATCAGCCTGGACGACCTGCTGGTGCGGCTGATGGCGTGAGGCGGGGGTGCGCGTCCGGCAACGGGCGCGCACCTGGCGCACCGGCATCCTGCCGCCCGACGCCTGCGCGGCGGGCGGTGGCGCACCGGACGTATCGGAAGCACGGAACGGCCCGGCGGTCTCGACCGCCGGGCCGTTCCGCATGGGTAGGGGGCCCGGTGCCGGTGCCCGCCGCTCGCGGGCGGCGGCTCGGCCGCCGGGGTCGGTCAGTCCGCCACGCGACCGGTGACGGTGGTGCCGGCGGGGTCGACCAGGACGTACTCGCACGTGCCGTGGGTCACGGCACGGTAGGCGACCCCCGGGGGCACCACGTACGCGTCCCCGCAGCCGAGCCGTACCGGGCCCTCGGCGGTGCCGGTGCCGGAGTCTCCGGCCTCCTCCGCCAGTTCCAGGACCAGCTCGCCGCTGAGCGCCATCACCAGGGTGTCGCCGTCGGCCGCCGGGCTCCACCCCTCGGCGAGCGGTGCGTCGACCGGGGTCGCGGGAGGTGCGGGCGCCGCGTTGAGCGGCGCGGTGGCGGCGGGCGGCGCGGTGGCGGCGGGCGCCGGTGGGGCGGCTTCTCCGGCGGTCGGTGGGACGGGGGGCGCC
>NZ_JAAVJD010000297.1 GCF_012033735.1 Streptomyces lonarensis
CCGCCCCAGCCGCCGCAGGGCAGCCTCAGCAGCCCGCAGGACGCCTCGGGCGGCTACGGCGCCCCCCCGCCCTCGGGCGGCTACGGCACCCCCGCGCAGCCCGGTCAGCCCCCGGCCGGCTACGGCACCCCGCAGCCCGGCGGGTACGGCACCCCCGCGCCCTCCGGCGGCTACGGCACCCCGCAGCAGCCGGCCGGCTACGGCTACCCGCAGCAGCCCACCCCCGGCTACGGCTACCCGCAGGCGGCGGCCGGCTACGGCTACCCGGGCGGCCCGGCGGGCCACACCACCGAACCGCAGGGCTTCGGCGCGCCGACCGCGCCCGGTTCCCCGGTCTCCTTCGAGAAGTCCCACGGCGGCTCCGGCGGCTCCGGAGGCGGCGGCAAGGAGTGGAGCTTCTCCGGCTCCCGCGGCCCGCTGATGGTGCTCATGGTCGGCGTCGTCGTCTCCGCGCTCGTCGCGGGCGGCTTCACCGTCTACAACGTCACCCGTGACGACTCCACCACCGCCGCCCCGGCCGACGACGAGAACCCGGCCCCCGGCGGTGACGAGGGCGGGGACGGTGAGGGCGACGACGGCTCCGGCGGCGGCACGCTGCCGACCGAGCCCATAGATGCCTCCCTCCTGTTCGAGGAGGAGGCGCCCGACGTCGCCGAGGACCACCACAACTTCTCCCCGGGTCTGTGGGAGGCGGACGGCTCGATCACCCGGGTCGCCGACCAGCAGGTCATCAGCTGGAACGAGGACGGCGAGATCGCCTGGACCTACCCGACCAACCGCGGCAACTGCGCCTCGTCCGCCACTGCCTCCGAGGGGCGGGTGGCGATCCTGGAGGGCCAGAACTGCGAGGTGCTGACCGTTCTTGACCTCGCCGACGGTGAGTCCGTGGTCACCATCGAACTGGGCAGCAGCTCCGTGAGCGGACATCCCGCCATCCTCGGTGACTACGTCGCGGTGGCGACCTTCTCGGGTGGCTACGGCTGGGAGATCGAGACCGGCGAGCCGCAGTGGGAGCCCCAGGCCGGCGAGGACTGCAAGGTCCGCGCTTACGGCGTCCACGAGGACCTCTTCATCGAGCACCAGCAGTGCGGCCGCATCCCCTTCGACACCGGGGTGCCCGGTTCCGTCGTCGCGCGGAGCGAGAGCGGCGAGGAGCAGTGGAGCTGGTCCTACGAGGCACAGCACGACGACCAGGAGTTCATCCTCGAGAGCGTCGTCTCCGTCGACCCCCTGGTGATTCGCGCCACCCTCGGCCCGGCGGGCGGCGGCGGCGCAGCCGACCGTGAACCCGCGATGTTCGCGGTCAAGGACGACTACAGCGGCCTCGGCCCGCAGCTCGACTTCAGCCGTGACCGCTACGTCGACAGCTGCGGCTACCGCGCTCCGTTCGTCTGCGACGAGGCCGTCGTCCACGACGGCCTGCTCTACCTGACCACCACCGACCGGCCCGCGACGATCGTCGCGGTCGAGATCGCCACCGGCAACGCGCTGTGGGAGGTCGGAGCACTGGAGGACGACCGCGCCGAGCTGCGCGCCATCGACGTACAGGACGACAAGGTGATCGCCTACCAGGTGCCGAGCTACTCCGGGGTCGGCCGCGTCGTCGCCATCGATCCGGAGAGCGAGAGCGGCGACATCGTCATGGTGCTGCCGCTGGACCAGGCAGAGAACGTCCGGGAGATCATGCCCTTCGCCAGTGCGACCGATGCGGTGGCCCGCTGGTACGACAACCGGCTGGTCCTGGCCAGCACCAGGTATGCGGAGCGTTACGAGACACCCTCGCTCCAGGTCTACGGCTGAGCCGAGCCGCCCGCCGGCGGTGGTGCTGTTCCGGCCGGAGTGCGTCCGGTGTGAGACAGCTATCGGCGTCCGACACCCCCGGTACCCCTCGACGGGTACCGGGGGTGTCGCGTTGCCCGTACTCTGCCGCCTCAGGCCCGACCGAGCGCCGCCCGCGACGCGGCGTGCGGCCCCCACCCCGGCGGGCGAGACCGGGAGCGGGGCCGCGGGAGGCGCGATGACGTTACGGGTGGTGGTCGCCGACGACCGGCGGCTGGTCGCGGAGGCGCTGGCCTCCGCGCTGCGGATGCGCGGGCACCGGGTGCTCGCCGCCGGGAGCCCGGTGGGGCGGGCCGTCGAACTCACCACCGGCCGGTCGCCCGAGGTGTGCCTGCTCGGGTCGGCCGAGCCCGACGGCGCCTCGGTGCTGGAGCCGCTGGCGCGGCTCGTCGCTCAGTCGCCCAAACTGGCGGTGGTGGTGCTGGGGCCCGTGCCGTGCCCGCGCGGTGTGGCCGCGGCGTTCGCGGCCGGGGCGCGCGGCTATGTGCGCCACGACGAGCGGATCGACGGCGTGGAGCGGGCGTTGGCGCGGGCCCGCGCGGGCGACGCGGCGGTGGCGCCCGGACTGCTGCGGGAGGTCTTCGGCGCCCTGCTCGAACCGGGGCCCGCTCCCGCCGCCGAAGGCGCGCGGCTCGCGGCCCAGTTGACGCCCCGCGAGGCGCACGTGCTGCTGCGGATCGTGGACGGTGACGACACCCGGCGGATCGCCGACGGCCTCGGGGTCGCCCCGAGTACCGCACGCACCCACATCCAGCGGCTGCTCGCCAAGTTGGGGACGGCCACCCGGCTGGAGGCGGTGGCGGTGGCCGTGCGGACCGGACTGCTGGAGCAGCTGGGCCGCACCCGCCCGCCCGGGCCAGGAGCCGCCGGCGACTGAGCCGCCCACCGGGGTTCACAACCCCACCGCGCCCGCTCACCGCCCCCCATCGACCCGCCGTCGTCGCGTTGTTGACGCTCCCACCCCCACCCTGTTGGATGCTGGCGGAAGATGTTCGGTTCTGTTCGGTTGCGTGGTCGCGGGGGAGCGGCGGAGGCACGGCGCCGGACGGGCCGACGGCACGCCCACGGCGGGGACGGCCCGCGCGACGTGTGGAGGCTCGGATGCGCAGGACGTCCACCCGGCTCTCGGACGGTCGGGAGCTGATCTACTACGACGCCGACCCGCCGGGGCCGGAGCGCGCAGCCCCCCGCGTGCCGCGCCCGGACCCCCGCCCCGCGCCGCCGCCGACCTCCGCCACCACCGAACTCCGGGTGGACCGCTTGGCGGGGGAGACCGTGGCCTACGCGGCACACCGCCAGGACCGGACCCATCTGCCGCCCGCCGACCGCTGCCCGCTCTGCCCCGCGACCGACGCGCGCAGCGAGGAGATCCCCGAACGCGACTACCAGGTGGCGGTGTTCGAGAACCGCTTCCCCTCCTTCGGCGGCGGCCGCGGCCGGTGCGAACTGGTCTGCTTCACCGCCGACCACGAGCGGTCGTTCGCCGACCTCCCGCCGGGCCGGGTCGCGCTCGTCCTCGACGCGTGGACCGACCGCACCGCCGAACTCTCCCGGCTGCCGGGCGTCCGGCAGGTCTACTGCTTCGAGAACCGCGGCGTGGAGATCGGCGTCACCCTCCACCACCCGCACGGCCAGATCTACGCCTACCCCTACCTCCCGCCGCGCACCTCCCGGACGGTCGCCGCGCTGGCCCGCCACCGCGCCGAGACCGGGGAGAACCTGCCCGACGCGCTGCTGGCCGAGGAACTCGCCGACGGCCGGCGGATCGTGGCCGCCACCGACCACTGGGTCGCCCACGTGCCGTACGCGGCGCGCTGGCCGTACGAGGTCCAGCTCCGCCCCCGGCGGCGCGTACCGGACCTCACCGCCCTCGATCCGGCCGAGCGCGCCGAGTTCCCCGAGCTGTACCTCCGGCTGCTGCGCGGCTTCGACCGGCTCTTCGGCGACGACGCGCCTCCGACGCCCTACATCGCCGCTTGGCACCAGGCGCCCGTCGGGGAGCCGGCCCCCGGTGAACCCATCTGTGGCCGCGACGAGTTCGCGCTGCGGCTGGAGCTGCTGACCCTGCGGCGCGGAGCGGGCAAGCTGAAGTACCTCGCCGGTTCGGAGTCGGGCGCGGGAGCCTTCGTCAGCGACGTCCTCCCCGAGGCGGCGGCCGAACGGCTGCGGGAGGTGACCGCCCGATGAGCGGCACCGCCGACGCGCCGCCCCCCGGCGACGGGGCCGCGCCGCGCGGCCACCGCCCCCCGGAGGCCGGAGCCGGACCGGACCCCCGCTCGTCGACCGAACTCGCCGCAGCGGCCCGGCAGTTCTTCGAGCGCTGCCACGGCGCGCCCGCCGACGCCGTCTGGACGGCGCCGGGGCGGGTCAACCTGATCGGGGAACACACCGACTACAACGGCGGGTTGGTCCTGCCGGTCGCGCTGCCGCACCGCACCGCCGTCGCCGCCGCACCCCGCGACGACGGCCTGGTCGTCCTCCACTCCGCCGCCCGCTCCACCGCTCCGGTGACGCTGCCCGTCGCCGACCTGCGGCCGGGCACCCCGGACGGCTGGGCCGCCTACCCCGCCGGGGTGCTGGCGGAGCTCCGCGCCTCGGGCGCCGACCTCCCCGGGGTCTCGCTGGCGGTCGTCTCCGACGTCCCCGCCGGGGCGGGGCTGTCGTCCTCGGCCGCCCTGGAGGTCGCCACCGCCGGCGCCCTCGCCGACCTCGCGGGGATCGACGCCGACCCCCGCATGCTCGCCGAGACCGGCCGCCTCGCGGAGCACCGGTACGCCGGCGTGCCCTGCGGCGTCATGGACCAGCTCGCCGTCGCCTGCTGCCGCGCCGACCACGCGCTGCTGCTCGACACCCGTGACGGCAGCCAGGACCACATCCCGTTCGACGCCGGCGCCGCCGGGTGCTCACTGCTCGTCGTCGACACCCGGGTCCGGCACCGCCTCGCCGACGGCGCCTACGCGCGCCGCCGCGCCGGCTGCGAGGAAGCCGCCCGGCTGCTCGGCGCCGCCGACCTGCGGGAGGCGGAGCAGCGGACCGGCGCACCGGAGAGCGTGCTCGCCGCGCTCCCCGCCGACCTCCGGCCGCTGGTCCGCCACGTGATGTCGGAGAACACCCGGGTGCGGCGGGTCGCCCGCCTGCTGCGGGCGGGCGGCGTCCGGGGGGTGGGCCCGCTGCTGACCTCCGGCCACGCCTCGCTCCGCGACGACTTCGCCGTCTCGTGCCCCGAGGTGGACGTCGTGGTGGCGGCGGCGGTCGCCGCGGGCGCACTCGGCGCCCGCATGACCGGCGGCGGGTTCGGCGGGTCCGTGGTCGTCCTGGCGGAGACGGCGGTGCGGTGCGGCAGCGCGACCGGCAGGACCAACCCGCCGTTGTAGTCGGTGTGTTCCCCGATCAGGTTGACCCGCCCCGGCGCCGTCCAGACGGCGT
>NZ_JAAVJD010000298.1:1958-3612 GCF_012033735.1 Streptomyces lonarensis
GCGGGGTGACTGGTTGGGCTGGTTGTTGTTTGAGAACTGCACAGTGGACGCGAGCATCTGTGGCCAAGTTTTTAAGGGCGCACGGTGGATGCCTTGGCACCAGGAACCGATGAAGGACGTGGGAGGCCACGATAGGCCCCGGGGAGCTGTCAACCGAGCTTTGATCCGGGGGTGTCCGAATGGGGAAACCCGGCAGTCGTCATGGGCTGTCACCCGCACCTGAATGTATAGGGTGTGTGGAGGGAACGCGGGGAAGTGAAACATCTCAGTACCCGCAGGAAGAGAAAACAACCGTGATTCCGGGAGTAGTGGCGAGCGAAACCGGATGAGGCTAAACCGTATGTGTGTGATACCCGGCAGGGGTTGCGCATGCGGGGTCGTGGGAGTTTCCTTCAGTCGTCTGCCGGCGGCTGGGCGAGTGAGAAACCATTGTGGTAGGCGAAGGGCATGCGAAAGGCCCGGCGTAGAGGGTAAGACCCCCGTAGCTGAAACTGCAATGGCTCGTTTGGGAGCCACCCAAGTAGCACAGGGCCCGAGAAATCCTGTGTGAATCTGGCGGGACCACCCGTTAAGCCTAAATATTCCCTGGTGACCGATAGCGGATAGTACCGTGAGGGAATGGTGAAAAGTACCGCGGGAGCGGAGTGAAATAGTACCTGAAACCGTGTGCCTACAAGCCGTGGGAGCGTCGCACAGTGGGCTTGCCTGCTGTGTCGTGACTGCGTGCCTTTTGAAGAATGAGCCTGCGAGTTTGCGGTATGTTGCGAGGTTAACCCGTGTGGGGGAGCCGTAGCGAAAGCGAGTCCGAATAGGGCGTTCAGTAGCATGCTCAAGACCCGAAGCGGAGTGATCTAGCCATGGGCAGGGTGAAGCGGCTGTAAGAGGTCGTGGAGGCCCGAACCCACCAGAGTTGAAAATCTGGGGGATGACCTGTGGTTAGGGGTGAAAGGCCAATCAAACTCCGTGATAGCTGGTTCTCCCCGAAATGCATTTAGGTGCAGCGTCGCGTGTTTCTTACCGGAGGTAGAGCACTGGATAGGCGATGGGCCTTACCGGGTTACTGACCTTAGCCAAACTCCGAATGCCGGTAAGTGAGAGCGCGGCAGTGAGACTGTGGGGGATAAGCTCCATGGTCGAGAGGGAAACAGCCCAGAGCATCGACTAAGGCCCCTAAGCGTGTGCTAAGTGGGAAAGGATGTGGAGTCGCAGAGACAACCAGGAGGTTGGCTTAGAAGCAGCCACCCTTGAAAGAGTGCGTAATAGCTCACTGGTCTAGTGATTCTGCGCCGACAATGTAGCGGGGCTCAAGTACACCGCCGAAGTCGTGTCATTCGAACATATACTCCTAACGGGGGTTCGGATGGGTAGGGGAGCGTCGTGTGCCGGGTGAAGCAGCCGTGGAAACGAGTTGTGGACGGTTCACGAGTGAGAATGCAGGCATGAGTAGCGATACACACGTGAGAAACGTGTGCGCCGATTGACTAAGGGTTCCTGGGTCAAGCTGATCTGCCCAGGGTAAGTCGGGACCTAAGGCGAGGCCGACAGGCGTAGTCGATGGACAACCGGTTGATATTCCGGTACCCGCTTTGAAGCGCCAACGCTGAATCTGGTGATGCTAAGCCCGTGAAGCCCCCTGCGGTCTGTCTTTGACAGC
>NZ_JAAVJD010000298.1:3710-5264 GCF_012033735.1 Streptomyces lonarensis
CCGTGGGTGTGGTGGAGCCGGTGATCCGAGCTGGTAGTAGGTGAGTGATGGGGTGACGCAGGAAGGTAGTCCATCCCGGGCGGTGGTTGTCCCGGGGTAAGGGTGTAGGGCGAGGAGTAGGTAAATCCGCTTCTCTTGTGCCTGAGACCTGATGCCGAGCCGATTGTGGTGAAGTGGATGATCCTATGCTGTCGAGAAAAGCCTCTAGCGAGTTTCATGGCGGCCCGTACCCTAAACCGACTCAGGTAGTCAGGTAGAGAATACCGAGGCGTTCGGGTGAACTATGGTTAAGGAACTCGGCAAAATGCCCCCGTAACTTCGGGAGAAGGGGGGCCACGTCTGGTGATGGGCTTTGCGCCTTGAGCTGGGGGTGGCCGCAGAGACCAGCGAGAAGCGACTGTTTACTAAAAACACAGGTCCGTGCGAAGCCGTAAGGCGATGTATACGGACTGACGCCTGCCCGGTGCTGGAACGTTAAGGGGACCGGTTAGTCAGGATTCGTTCTGGCGAAGCTGAGAACTTAAGCGCCAGTAAACGGCGGTGGTAACTATAACCATCCTAAGGTAGCGAAATTCCTTGTCGGGTAAGTTCCGACCTGCACGAATGGCGTAACGACTTCTTGACTGTCTCAACCATAGGCCCGGTGAAATTGCAGTACGAGTAAAGATGCTCGTTTCGCGCAGCAGGACGGAAAGACCCCGGGACCTTTACTATAGCTTGATATTGGTGTTCGGTTCGGCTTGTGTAGGATAGGTGGGAGACTGTGAAGCATGCACGCCAGTGTGTGTGGAGTCGTTGTTGAAATACCACTCTGGTCGTGCTGGATGTCTAACCTGGGTCCGTGATCCGGATCAGGGACAGTGTCTGGTGGGTAGTTTAACTGGGGCGGTTGCCTCCTAAAGAGTAACGGAGGCGCCCAAAGGTTCCCTCAGCCTGGTTGGTAATCAGGTGTTGAGTGTAAGTGCACAAGGGAGCTTGACTGTGAGACTGACGGGTCGAGCAGGGACGAAAGTCGGGACTAGTGATCCGGCGGTGGCTTGTGGAAGCGCCGTCGCTCAACGGATAAAAGGTACCCCGGGGATAACAGGCTGATCTTCCCCAAGAGTCCGTATCGACGGGATGGTTTGGCACCTCGATGTCGGCTCGTCGCATCCTGGGGCTGGAGTCGGTCCCAAGGGTTGGGCTGTTCGCCCATTAAAGCGGCACGCGAGCTGGGTTTAGAACGTCGTGAGACAGTTCGGTCCCTATCCGCTGCGCGCGTAGGAGTCTTGAGAAGGGCTGTCCCTAGTACGAGAGGACCGGGACGGACGAACCTCTGGTGTGCCAGTTGTCCTGCCAAGGGCATGGCTGGTTGGCTACGTTCGGGAAGGATAACCGCTGAAAGCATCTAAGCGGGAAGCCTGCTTCGAGATGAGGGCTCCCACCCACGTGATGGGGTAAGGCTCCCTGTAGACGACAGGGTTGATAGGCCAGATATGGAAGCCCAGTAATGGGTGGAGTTGACTGGTACTAATAGGCCGAGGGCTTGTCCATAGTTGCTTGCGTCCACTGTGT
>NZ_JAAVJD010000299.1 GCF_012033735.1 Streptomyces lonarensis
CGGTGGGGCCGGGTGGCCGCCCGGCCCCACCGCCGCAGGTGCGCACCGGTCGGATGCCCACCGGCCGCCGCGTCATGCACGTCCCGGAACGCCGGTTCGCCGCAACTGCCGACAGACGCGGCGCGGCGGCCGAACCGGCGGGGCCGGCGCGGTCAGGGCGCGGTCAGGGCGAGGCATCCGCGCCGGTGGGAGGCGGCGGGGCGGCCTCGGCCCGGGCGTTCTCCTCGTCGGTCATCACCCGGGAGCGGAGGAGGAACCTGACCCCCTCGGGCGCCTCCAGCGAGAAGCCGCTGCCGCGCCCCTCGACCACGTCCACGGTGAGCACCGTGTGCTTCCAGTAGGCGTACTGATCGGCGCTCATCCAGAACGGCGTGCCGTCCGGCAGCGTCTCCAGCAGCACGTCGGAGGCGCCGACGCGGAACTCGCCGCGCGGGTAGCACATCGGCGCGCTGCCGTCGCAGCACCCGCCGGACTGGTGGAACATCAGCGGGCCGTGGCTCTCGGCCAGCCGGGCCACGAGCCGGGAGCCCGCGTCGGTGAGCCGGACCCGTACCGGGGGGCCACCGGCTTCCGGCCCGTCGGCGGCCTCCGGCCCGCCGCCCGCCGCCGTGTCGGCGGCGGGCGTACCGGCGGGCGGTGGCAGCGCGCCGCCCTCGGACTCGAACTCGTCTGCCGGGGTGGTCATCAGAAGAGTCCGTCCCGCTTGGTCGAGTAGCTGACCAGCAGGTTCTTGGTCTGCTGGTAGTGGTCGAGCATCATCTTGTGGTTCTCGCGGCCCATGCCGGACTTCTTGTACCCGCCGAACGCGGCGTGCGCCGGGTAGGCGTGGTAGCAGTTGGTCCACACCCGGCCCGCCTTGATCTCGCGGCCGAGCCGGTAGGCGTTGTTGGCGTCGCGGGTCCACAGGCCGGCACCCAGCCCGTACAGCGTGTCGTTGGCGATCTTCAGCGCCTCGTCGACGGAGTCGAAGGTCGTCACCGACACCACCGGGCCGAAGATCTCCTCCTGGAAGACCCGCATGTCGTTGGTGCCGCGGAAGATCGTGGGCTCCACGTAGTAGCCGCCGTCGAGCCCCTCGACGGTGCGGGCGTTGCCGCCGGTGAGGATCTCGGCGCCCTCCTGCCGCCCGATGTCGAGGTAGGAGAGGATCTTCTCCAGCTGGTCGTTGCTGGCCTGCGCGCCGATCATCGTCGCCGGGTCCAGCGGGTCGCCCGCGACGATGGCCTCGGTCCGTGCGACGCAGCGCTCCATGAACGCGTCGTAGATGCGGGAGCTGACGAGCGCCCGGGAGGGGCAGGTGCAGACCTCGCCCTGGTTGAGGGCGAACATCACGAACCCCTCGACCGCCTTGTCGAGGTAGTCGTCGTCGGCGGCGGTTACGTCGTCGAGGAAGAGGTTGGGGCTCTTGCCGCCGAGTTCCAGCGTGACGGGGATGATGTTCTCGCTGGCGTACTGCATGATCAGGCGGCCGGTCGTCGTCTCCCCGGTGAAGGCGACCTTCGCGACGCGCGGGCTGGAGGCCAGCGGTCGGCCTGTCTCCGTCCCGAAGCCGTTGACGACGTTGACGACGCCGGGCGGCAGCAGGTCGGCGATCAGCTCCATGACCAGCAGCAGGCTGGCCGGGGTCTGCTCGGCCGGCTTGATGACCACGCAGTTGCCGGCGGCGAGCGCGGGGGCGAGCTTCCAGGTGGCCATCAGGATCGGGAAGTTCCACGGGATGATCTGGCCGACGACGCCCAGCGGCTCGTGGAAGTGGTACGCGACGGTGTCGTGGTCGATCTCCCCGATGCTGCCCTCCTGCGCGCGGATGACGCCGGCGAAGTAGCGGAAGTGGTCGACCGCCAGCGGCAGGTCGGCGGCGAGGGTCTCGCGGACCGGTTTGCCGTTCTCCCAGGTCTCGGCGACGGCGAGCCGCTCCAGGTTCTCCTCGATGCGGTCGGCGATGCGGTTGAGGACCCGCGAGCGTTCCGCGACCGAGGAGCGGCCCCAGGCCGGGGCGGCGGCGTGGGCCGCGTCCAGGGCCAGTTCGACGTCCTCCGCGGTGGAGCGCGCCACCCGGCAGAAGGTGCGCCCGGTGAGGGGGCTGGGGTTGTCGAAGTACTGCTCCTTGACCGGCTTCACCCATGCGCCGCCGATGAAGTTCTCGTACTGCTTGTCGTAGCTGACGATGCTGCCCTCGGTACCAGGCTGTGCGTACACCATGAAGGTTCTCCCTCGGCACGGACCAGTGGTCGACGGCGGCAGCGCGACGGTCGGCGTCGCCCGGCCACCGTCCGCCGAGCGTGCCCGGCGGTGGTTGGCAGCGGGTTGGGACGCAGGTCAGCGGCGTGACGCGCGTCACGCCCCACCCGCCGGAAAGGCGGCGCCGCTCCTCCGGCGGTTCGCGCTCCCGAGGCGGTCCACGTTCCTCCGGCGGGCTCCGCTCAGTCGGCGAGGGCCGCGCTGAGCCGGCCCCGGACACCGGCGCGCCGGGGGTCGTCGGACGCGAGCCGCCGCAGGGTCTGCTCGTGCACCTCCGCGTCGTCCGGCGCGACGGCGCCGTAGCGCAGCAGGATCTCGGGGTCCTCGCTGCCCAGCACGGCGGAGCGGACGGCGACCTCGATCCGCCGGCGCCACAGGGCGACGCCGGGCGCGTCGGAGCGGGAGAGCAGCGGGCCCCGGTACCGGCGGACGACGGTGGCGAGGTCCCCGGCGTCCAGCGCGCGCAGCACCTGGACGGCGTCGCAGGTGACGGGCCGGGTCAGCGTGTAGCGCCGCGGGGTGATGTGGCCCCCGAGCGCCCGCCGCAGGTGGGAGACCTCGGCCTTGAGGGTGGAGTCGGTGACCGGCTGGTCGCCGTAGAGCGCGAGGCGGAGCGCGGCCGGGGTGAGCCCGAGGGGCTCCAGCGCGAGCAGGGTGAGGATCTCCAGCTGCCGGGGCGGGAGGGGGAGCGCCGCCCCGTCGCTGACGCAGTGCGCGGTCTCGCCGAGGCAGCGCAGCAGCAGCGGGCCGGGCGGCGGGGTGTCCGCCGTGGCCGTCCCGGGCGTGGACGCGCCGGTGGCGCCCGGCTCCTCGGGGGTCACCGCGCCGGGTGTTCCCGGCCGGGCGGCCGTGGCCGCCGGGGCTGGGTGCAAGGCGTCGGCGGTGCCGGGCGTGCCGGGGGCGTCCGCGGTGAATGTCGCGGGGGCCGCGGCGGTGGGTGGGTGGGCGGGTACCGGGCCGGTCGCGTCCGGCCACCCGACGCCGGCGAGGGCGGCGGACGGCGCGGTGGAGTACGGCTCGGACGCGGTCATGGGACCTCCGATGCGACGGAACGAACGGTGGAGGGAGACCTCCGACTCTGCCACGAACCGACCGCCGTCCGCCACGTCCGCCGGGCGCTCCGTGCGCCGCCCCGCCGGGCCGCCGCACGTGCCTGCCGCGACCGTTGGCCGGACCGGACAGGGACGTCGACCGGCCCGGGGAGGGCCGAGCGGCCGGTACGTGTCGACGTACCGGCCCCTCGCCCCGTGGCGTGCGTTTCCGCGCCCCGCGCGCCGTCTCACACCCGGCCCGTCCCGCACACCGGGCGGGGCGGGCCGGGTGGGACGCCGTCGGCACCGTCCCGCCCCGGGCCGACGCACGGAGTGCGGTCGGCGGGCACCTGCGTGCGCCGACCCGCCGGGGACGCGGCGAGTCGGCGGGTCGGGCGCGGCGCGGTGGGTCTCCCACCCGGGAGTGCACCGCGCCCGGCCGTGGGGTAAGGCGGTGTGCAGGGTCAGGCCGTGTGCAGGGTCAGGCCGTGTGCAGGGTCAGGCCGTAGCGGTCGAGGATCTCGTTGACCGGCTGGAACCAGGTCCGGCCGCCGTCGCGGCAGTTGCCGTAGCCGCCCGAGGTGACGCCCTGCGCCTGGTCACCGGTCAGGTAGGCGCCGCCGGAGTCGCCGGGCTCGGCGCAGACGGTCGTCCCGGTCATCTGGTACACCGGGCCCACGTCGTAGTTGACGGTGTCGTTCTTGGAGAGGACGGTGCCGCAGTGCCAGCCGGTGGTGGCTCCGGAGCGGCAGATGGAGGAGCCGATCGGCGCCTCGGCCGAGCCGCGGACCAGCTGGTCCGGTATCGCGCCCCAGCCGATCACGACGGGCACGGTCCACCAGCCGCTGCCGACGTTGACCCAGCCCAGGTCGTCACCGGGGAAGGACGATCCCTGGAAGTGCCCGATGTGGGTGTTGTCCCAGCCGCGGACGGCCTGACCGACGGAGCCGCAGTGGCCGGCGGTCACGAACCCGCCGTGCACCGAGAAGCCGATGGAGCACCCGGCGGTGTTGGTCCAGTACCGGTCGCCGCCGACGGTGCCGGCGGCGAAGGTGCCGGGCTGCTCCGGCGCGTCGGCGACGACGCTCACCGGACCGGCTGCCTCGGCCTCCGCGACGAACTCCTGGACACCGGGCGCGTCCTCCATGCCCTCGACCAGGTGCATCACCACGCTGTTGTCGCGGACGTCCACGCCCCAGCCGGCGACGCCCGCCGGCGCGCTCTCGCCGAGCTCGTCGATCTCCGCCTTGGTGGCGTCCAGCAGGGTCGCGCTGTGCTCGACGACCTCGGCCTCGGCGCCGGTCGCCTCGACCTCGGCGGCTGCCGCGGCGCCGGTCACCGCGACGGTGAGCGCGCCCGATTCGGCGTCGAACCAGCTTCCGGCGAAGGCGTCACCGGCGGCGTCCTCGGCCAGCGGTTCCAGGTCGGTGGCCGCGGCCTCCTGCGCCAGTCGCGTCAGCGCCTGGTCCTCGGTGAGACCGAGGTCCTGCTGCATGGCTTGGACGAGTCCGGCGGACGCGGTGGGGGAGGCGGCGGTGGCCGTGGTGGCGGTGGCGGCGGAGCCGGCCGCGAGACCGGCGGCGAGCAGGAGTGCGGACAGCCCCGCGCCGGTGGCGCGTCGCGTCGAGCGTCTGCGTGAGGTGGGGGAACTGCTGCGAGACATGGGGGAGTGCCCTTCTGTTGTTCCCTGGGTGGGGTGGAACAGCGAAGGCCGGGAGCGCTCTCGAACCCGCTGGGAGCGTAGAGGGGCCGCGGTGGCCGAGTCCAGGGCCGTGCGTTCCGGAACCACGGGCGGGCGGCGGGGGATTGGCCGGAAGTACCGGAGCGCGCCGCGTCGCACCGGTTCGCACGCGCGCCGGTGGTGCGCCCCCTCGGCCGGGGCGGCACGGTGCGACCCGGCACGGTGCGACCCGGTGCGGTGCGACCCGGTGCGGTGCGGCGCGGCGCGCTCCGGTACTTCCGGCCAA
>NZ_JAAVJD010000029.1 GCF_012033735.1 Streptomyces lonarensis
CGGCGAACTCCTCGGCGACAGCCCGGAAGACCTTGGCCTCGGTCGCGTTCGAGGTGTCCCAGTAGGTGACGGTCACCGTGCCGTCGCCCCCGGGGCGGTCGGGCCCCTCGCCCTCCGCTTCGCCCGGTCCGCCGCGCGGCCCGGCGGGCGCCGGCACCGTGGCGCCGGAACCGGCCTCGGCCGCCGCCCGCCGCACGGCGATGTGCCGCGGCAGCCGGTAGCAGAGCGAGCCGAACCAGAGCGCCGAGACGAGGAAGCCGAAGCCGAGGCAGACCATCCCGCCCACGGCGTCGAGCCAGAAGTGGTTGGCGGTCGCGACGATCACGAACAGCGTCGCCACCGGGTACAGCGCGCCGAGTGCCTTCAGCCACCGGCGGCGTGCCAGGACGGCGACGGTGAGGCCGCACCACAGCGACCAGCCGATGTGCATCGACGGCATGGCCGCGTACTGGTTGGACACGTTCTGCATCGACTCCGACGACAGCGAGCCCCACGTCTGGTGGACCAGCCCGGTGTCGATGAAGTCCATGCCCTCCATCAGCCGCGGCGGGGCCAGCGGATAGAAGTAGTACCCGACCAGGGCCACGGCCGTGGTGGCGAACAGGACCAGCCGCGTGGCGCCGTACCGCCCCGGATGGCTGCGGAACAGCCAGACCAGCACGGCGATGGTCACCACGAAGTGCAGGGTGGCGTAGAAGTAGTTGACGCCCACGATGAGCCAGGTGACGTCGTTGACCGCGTGGTTCACGGCCAGCTCGAAGTCGAGCCCCATCGCCTGCTGCAGGTCCCAGATCTGGTGGGCGTGCCGCTGTGCGGCCTCCTCCTGCTCCGGCACCGCGTTGCGGATGTAGGAGTACACCGAGTAGCTGACCGCGATGAGCAGCAGCTCGAACCAGATGCGGGGGCGGCGCGGGCGGCGGAACCGGTCGAGCGGTCTGCTGCGTTCCGACGGTCCGGTGGTCTCCTGGTCCACGTGTGCTGAGTTCACCCGGTGATCATCTTTCGGCCCGACGCTGATTACCCCCATGGGCGGACAGTCTGCCAGAGAGGCGCCGGTCAGCCGTCATACTGCGGTCCGGTCCGGGGTGGCTCGCGTCATCCTCGGGTCTGACCCGTGCCCGGCGCGGCCGCGGTGGAGCCGCGGACGACGAGCTCCGGCATGAAGACGAACTCGCTGTGGGGGGCCGGGGTGCCGCCGACCTCCTCCAGCAGGGCCCGCACGGCGGCTTGGCCCATGGCGGTCACCGGCTGCCGGATGGTGGTCAGCGGCGGGTCGGTGAAGGCGATCAGCGGGGAGTCGTCGAAGCCGATGACGGAAACGTCGTGCGGGACGGCCAGCCCGTGTTGGCGCGCGGTGCGGACCGCTCCCAGCGCCATCATGTCGCTGGCGCAGACGACCGCGGTGCACCCCCGGGACAGCAGGGCGGCCGCCGCCGCCTGCCCGCCCTCCAGGGTGTAGAGGGAGTGCTCGATGAGGGCGGTGGCCTCGTCGTCGGTGAGCCCCAGCTCCTGCCGGACGGCGCGGCGGAACCCGGCGGTCTTCCGCTGCACCGGCACGAACCGGGCGGGGCCGAGCGCGAGGCCGACGCGGCGGTGGCCCAGCGAGGCGAGATGGGTGACCGCCAGCTGCATCGCGGCGGCGTCGTCGGGGGAGACGAACGGGGCCCGGACCGACTCCGAGTAGCCGTTGATCAGCACGAACGGCACCCCGTGGCCGCGCAGCCGCTCGTACCGTCCGGTGTCGGCGGTGGTGTCCGCGTGCAGCCCCGAGACGAAGATGATGCCGGCGACGCCCCGGTCGACCAGCATGCCGGTCAGCTCGTCCTCGGTGGAGCCGCCCGGGGTCTGGGTGGCGAGGACCGGCGTGTACCCCTGGCGCGTCAACGCCTGCCCGATGACCTGCGCGAAGGCGGGGAAGATCGGGTTGTCCAGCTCCGGGGTGATCAGGCCGACCAGGCCCGCGCTGCGGCGCCGTAGCCTCGCCGGGCGCTCGTAGCCGAGGATGTCGAGTGCGGTCAGCACGGCTTCGCGGGTGGTCGCGGCGACACCTGGTTTGCCGTTGAGGACCCGGCTGACCGTCGCTTCGCTGACCCCCGCCTGGGCTGCGATGTCTGCTAGCCGCGCGGTCACGCCTACGGACTGTACCGGGCGGCCCACGGGCCCGCACAGGGCGCCGCCCCACTGTCCGGGATTGTCCCGCGGGCGCCGTTCGCCGGCGCCGCGGGCGCGCCGCCGGGCGGAACCCCCCGAGGCGCACGTCCCGCGCGTGCCCGGGCGGTCCCGCGCTGCCGCGGGGAGCGGTGGCGCCGCGCGGGCGTCGGTGCCCGCCGCACCCCGCGCCCCGGGGCCGCCCCCGGTCACCGGGGTGCCGCCGCGTGGCGCCGGGTCACCGTGGGGGAGGAGCCGCAGGGGCGCCGCACCGCCCCGGTCACGACCCGGCATCGCTTGCAGAAACTTGCCGCAAGGTCTTTCCAAAGGATTGCGCCACTGTTACGTTCCTGCTCAGCCCGGCGCCGCAGCGGAGCGGCGCCCCCTGGGCGCGCCTTTCGCGTCCTCCCACGGGCGGAAGTCATGTTGAAGGAGTTCACATGCGGCGCAGCATAGGGACGACGGCTGCCATCGCCGCCCTCGCACTCACCGCGACGGCGTGCGGCAGCGACGGGGACGACGCCGGGAGCGGCGGCGACGGCACGGTGACCGTCACCTACTGGGACACCTCGAACGAGACCGAGGCCAAGGTCTTCCGGGCTGTCGCCGAGGAGTTCGCCGAGGGCCGGGACGACGTCGAGGTCGACTACGTCAACATCGGCTGGGACGGCGCGCAGGACCGCTTCAAGAACGCCGCGCCGACCGGCGAGGCCCCGCACGTGATGCGCACCGAGGTCGCCTGGGTCTCGGACTTCGCCAGCCTGGACTACCTCGCGCCGCTGGACGGCACCCCGGCCGTGGAGAACCAGGACGACTACCTGGAGCAGGCCTGGGCCTCCACGCAGTACGACGGCACCACCTACGCGGTCCCCCAGGTCATCGACACGCTCGCGCTGTTCTACAACAAGCAGCTCCTCGACGAGGCCGGCGTGGACGTCCCCGAGAGCCTGACCGACATCCAGGACTCCGTCGACGCCTTCGAGGAGTTGGAGGCCCCCTTCTACCTGCGCGGCGACGACGCCTACTGGTTCCTGCCCTACCTCTACGGTGAGGGCGGCGACCTGGTGGACGCCGACAGCGAGACCGTCACCGTCGACGACGCCGCGGGCGTGGCCGCCTTCCAGGCCGTGCAGGACCTGCTCGACTCCGGCGCCGCCATCACCGACACCACCGACGGCTGGGAGTCGATGATGTCGTCCTTCGGCAACGGCGACGTGGCGATGATGATCAACGGCCCCTGGGCGATCAACGACGCCCGCGACGCCATCGGCGCCGAGAACCTGGGCGTCGCCCCGGTCCCCGCCGGCTCCGCCGCGCAGGGCTCCCCGCAGGGCGGCTGGAACTACGGCGTCTACGCCGGTCTGGGCGAGGCGGACATGTCCGCCGCCCAGGAGTTCGTCGCCTACATGTCCTCCGCCGAGGTGCAGCAGCGGATCACCGAGGAGCTGAGCCTGCTCCCGACCCGGTCCTCCGTCTACGAGGCCGAGAGCGTCGCCGCCAACGAGATGGTCGAGTTCTTCGCGCCCGCCGTCGAGGTCGCGCACGAGCGCGCCTGGATTCCGCAGGCCAACTCCCTCTTCGACCCGCTGAAGGAGGAAGCCGAGGCCATGCTGCTCGGCCGCGCCACCCCCGAGGAGACCACCGCCGCCATCGCCGACCGCTACCGGGAGCTCCTGGACTGGCAGTGACGGCGGGCGCGGCACCGGCCGCGCGCGGCAACCACCCGGCAGGACGCAGGAGATCGAGGAGCTGACCGACAACCATGGCTGACGCGAGCGGCCCGCCGGCGGTCGCGGCCGGGGGCGGAACCACCGCCCCCGCCGCGGGACCGGCGGCGGATCGGAAGGAGACGGGGCCGGCGGGCCCCGGTGGCCGCCCCGGGCCGGGCGCGCTGACGAGGCTGCGCCGCGGGCTGGCGACGCACTGGTACGCCTGGGTGATGGTGGCCCCGGTCGTCGCCGTCATCGGCGTGATCGTGGGGTGGCCGCTGGTCCGCGGCCTCTACCTGACGTTCACCGACGCCGACGAGAGCAACGTCGAGCGCCGGATCGGCGTCAACACCATCGACGCCAGCTACGAGTTCGTCGGCCTCCAGAACTACGTGGACGTGCTCACCGGCGGCCACTTCTGGGACAAGCTCGTCTGGACCGTCGTCTGGACGGTCTCCTGCGTCGTCATCACCTTCGTCATCGGCCTGACGCTGGCCAACATGCTCAACCGGAAGGTGCGGGGCCGCTCGCTCTACCGGATCGCGCTGATCCTGCCGTGGGCGATCCCGGCGTTCGTCTCGGTCTTCGCCTGGCGGATGCTGTACAACGAGCGGTCCGGCATCCTCAACGCCGCCCTGGAGGGCGGCGGGCTGAGCGCGATGAGCTGGCTGACCGACCCGTTCTGGGCGAAGGTCTCCGTCATCGCCGTCAACGTCTGGCTCGGCGTGCCGTTCATGCTCATCGCCATGCTGGGCGCCTTGCAGTCCATCCCCGCGGAGCAGTACGAGGCCGCGGAGATGGACGGCGCCACCGCGTGGCAGCGTTTCTGGAACATCACCCTCCCCGGGGTGCGGTCGGTCAGCGCCACCGTGGTGCTGCTCAGCAGCATCTGGACGTTCAACATGTTCCCGGTGATCTTCCTGCTCACCGGCGGCGGCCCGGTCGGCTCCACCGACATCCTCGTCACCGAGGCGTTCAAGCTGGCGTTCCAGCGCAGCCCCCGCGACTTCGCGGGCTCGGCCACCTGGGGCGTGCTCATCCTGATCCTGCTGATCCTCTTCGCCCTCGTCTACCGGCGGGCGCTGCGGCAGCAGGGCGACAAAGAGGGGGCGTGGTGACCGTGGCCACCCAGTCCACCGTGCCCGCGGCGCAGACCGCCGGACCGACCGGCCCCGCGGCCCCGGCCGTGGCGGCCGGCCCCGCCGGGGGCGGCCCCGGCGGCACGCGGCAGCGGCGCCGCGGCGAGCGCGGCCCGCTGGCCTCCTTCGGCCTCCATCTCGGCCTGCTGGCTGGCGCGTTCATCGCGCTCTTCCCGCCGTTCTGGCTGCTGGTGACCTCGTTCAAGCCGCGCAGCGAGTCGTTCTCGCTGTCGCTGACCGCCGACTTCAGTTTCGACAACTACCAGTACGTCATCAACGAGACGGCGTTCCTGACCTGGTTCGGCAACTCGCTGCTGATCGTGGTGGTGACGACCTTCCTCGCGGTCTTCATCTCCTCCACCACCGGGTACGCCCTGAGCCGCTTCAAGTTCCCCGGCATGCGCTCGCTGATGTGGACCCTGCTGATCACGCAGATGTTCCCCATGGCGGTGCTGATCGTGCCGCTGTACAACCTGATGTCCCGGTACGGCCTGCTCAACCAGCCGGTCGGCCTCATCGTCACCTACCTCACCATCGCGGTGCCGTTCTGCGCCTGGATGATGAAGGGCTTCTTCGACACGATCCCCGTCTCCATCGACGAGTCGGGCCGGGTCGACGGCCTCTCGCCGTTCGGCACCTACTGGCGGCTGGTGCTGCCGCTGGCCAAGCCCGGGATCGCGGTGACGGCGTTCTACAGCTTCGTCACCGCCTGGGCGGAGGTCGCCTACGCCACGGCGTTCCTGACCGGCGAGCAGAACCTGACCCTCGCGGGCGGCCTGCAGACCTTCGTCAACCAGCACACCCAGGACTGGCACCACATGACGGCCGCGGCCGTGCTCATCGCGGTCCCCGCCGCGCTGGTCTTCGGCTACGCGCAGAGACACCTGCAGGCCGGCCTGACCGCGGGAGCCACCAAGTCCTGACCGTCCCCGCGGAGCCGGCGGCACGACCCGCCGGCTCCGCCGCCGCGCGGCGCGGCCCCGGCACCACGGCGTCCCGACCCCACCGACCGCCCCGACCGACCCATCGACAGCGCCAGCGGCCCCCGGCCCGGACGCGGACGGCCCCGCCACCGCCTCCGGACGAACCCGACGAACCCAGGGAAGACATGAGCCACCACCTCGCCGACCGCACCCAGCCGGCCGCCTCCGTCACGGAGCGGACCGCGCCCGCCGAGGAGTCCCCCGAGACCGCCGCCGCCGAATGGTGGCGCGGAGCCGTCATCTACCAGGTCTACCCGCGGTCCTTCGCCGACGGCGACGGCGACGGCATGGGCGACCTGCCCGGCATCCGCGCCCGGCTGCCGTACCTCGCCGACCTGGGGGTGGACGCCGTCTGGCTGAGCCCCTTCTACGCCTCGCCGCAGGCCGACGCGGGCTACGACGTCTCCGACTACCGCGCCATCGACCCGATCTTCGGCACGCTGGACGACGCCACCGCCCTGATCGACGACGCCCACGGCCTGGGGCTGCGCGTCATCGTGGACCTGGTGCCCAACCACTCCTCCGACCAGCACGTCTGGTTCCGGCAGGCGCTGGACGAGGGCCCGGGGTCGGAGATGCGCGACCGCTACCACTTCCGCCCCGGCAAGGGCGCGGACGGTGAACTCCCGCCCAACGACTGGGAGTCCATCTTCGGCGGTCCGGCGTGGACCCGCTCGACCGACCCGGACGGCACACCGGGGGAGTGGTACCTGCACCTCTTCGCCCCCGAGCAGCCCGACTTCAACTGGGACAGCCCCGAGGTCCGCGAGGAGTTCCGCGCGGTGCTGCGGTTCTGGCTGGACCGCGGCGTCGACGGATTCCGGATCGACGTCGCCCACGGCATGGTCAAGGCGCCCGGCCTGCCCGACATGGGCCACGCGGAGCAGCTGAAGCTGCTGGGCAACCAGCAGCTGCCGTTCTTCGACCAGGACGGCGTCCACGAGATCTACCGCGACTGGCGCCGCATCCTCGACTCCTACCCCGGCGAGCGCATCGGCGTCGCCGAGGCGTGGACCCCGAGCGAGGACCGCACCGCGCTCTACCTCCGCCACGACGAGCTGCACCAGGCATTCAACTTCCACTACCTCGACACCGGTTGGGACGCCGCCGCCCTGCGGCGCGTCATCGACTCCTCGCTGGACGCGATGCGCCCGGTGGCCGCCCCCACCACCTGGGTGCTCTCCAACCACGACGTCGTCCGCCACCGCACGCGACTCGGCGAGGCCCCGGGCCGGGACCGCGCCGCCTCGCTGCTGATGCTGGCGCTGCCCGGCTCCGCCTACGTCTACCAGGGCGAGGAGCTGGGCCTGCCCGAGGTCACCGACCTGCCCGACGAGGTGCGGCAGGACCCCTCCTTCTTCAAGGACAACGGCCAGGACGGGATGCGCGACGGCTGCCGGGTGCCGCTGCCGTGGACCCGGGAGGGCAGCTCGCTCGGGTTCGGCCCCGGCGGCAGCTGGCTGCCGCAGCCGGCCGCCTGGGGCGAGCTGTCGGTGGAGGCGCAGACCGGCGACCCCGCCTCCACGCTGGAGCTCTACCGCGCCGCGCTGCGGCTCCGCCGGGAGCACCCCGCGCTGGGCGCCGGGACCGGCGTGGAGTGGCTGGACGCGCCCGAGGGCGTGCTGGCGCTGCGCCGCACCGCGGCCGACGGCTCGGCCGTGGTCGTCGTCGCCAACACCACCGGCGCGCCGGTGGAGCAGGACGCCGTACCGGCCGGCAGCGAGGTGCTGCTCGCCAGCCGGCCGTACGAGGGCGGCCCGCTGCCCGCCGACACCACCGTGTGGTGGCGGGCGTGACGCAGGCTCCGGTCGGGCGCCTCCCCCGGGGGGCGCCGGCCGGCCCGGCCAGGCTCGCCGACATCGCCGGGCAGGCGGCGGTGAGCGAGGCCACGGTCAGCCGGGTCCTCAACGGCCGCGCGGGGGTGGCGGCGGCGACCCGGCAGAAGGTGCTGGCGGCGCTGGACGTCCTCGGCTACGAGCGGCCGGTCCGGCTGCGCCAACGCAGCGCCGGGCTGGTCGGGTTGGTCATCCCCGAACTGACCAACCCCATCTTCCCCGCCTTCGCCCAGGTCATCGAGCAGGTGCTCGCCGGCCACGGCTTCACCCCGGTGCTGTGCACCCAGACGCCGGGCGGCGCCACCGAGGACGAACTGGTGGAGCAGCTCGTCGAACGCGGCGTCACGGGCATCGTCTTCATGTCCGGCCTGCACGCGGACACCAGCGCCGACCCCGGCCGCTACGTCCGCCTGGCCGGCCGGGGCGTGCCGTTCGTCTGCATCAACGGTTTCAACCCGGCCGTCGCGGCCCCGTTCGTCTCCCCGGACGACGCGGCGGCGACCCGCATCGCCGTCGGCCACCTGCACGACCTCGGCCACCGCCGTGTGGGTCTTGCGGTGGGCCCCACCCGGTTCGTCCCCGTGCAGCGCAAGCTCGCCGGCTTCCTCGCCGCCACCGGACTGACCGCGGAGGAGGCGCACGGGACGGGGCGGGTGCAGCACACCCTCTTCAGCGTCGAGGGCGGGCAGGCAGCCGCCGGCGCGCTCCTGGACGCGGGGTGCACCGGCATCGTCTGCGGCAGCGACATGATGGCCCTGGGCGTCGTCCGGGCCGCCCGGCAGCGGGGGCTGCGCGTACCGGAGGACGTCTCGGTCGTCGGCTACGACGACTCCGACCTCTTCGCCTTCACCGACCCGCCGCTCACCACGCTCCGCCAGCCGGTGCGGGCCATGGCCGCGGCCGCGGTCGACTCCCTGCTGGAGGAGGCGGCGGGCAACGCCGCGCACCACAACGAGTTCGTCTTCCAACCGGAGCTGGTGGTCCGGGGTTCGACCGCACCACCCGCCGCCTGAGGCCGCCGATTCCTCAGCCGACCGGGCCGCCGCTCCAGTCCGGGGTGTCGTCGTCGTGGTGGGCGAGGGTGACGGTCAACCCGCCGGCCCGGTAGGCCCGCCAGGTCATGCCGTGGGTGCGTGCCGTCGCCGTCGTCCGCACCCCGTCGCCCGGGTCGTGCGTCTCGTCGCCCACCGGCACCTGCCGGGCGGTCTGCCCGGCGTGGAAGAGGAGATCCCGCCGCAGGCAGCTGACCGGGTCCAGCTCCGGTTCGCCACCGCCGGTGTGCCGCCAGGTCGTCAGGGCGGCGGGGGTGCCGTCGGCGGCGGTGTGCACCGCGAGCGTGCGCAGCACCCCGTGGTCCGCGCTGACGCCCGTGATCCAACTCAGCGCCGCCACCGGCCCGCCCTCCGGGGCCCGGGGCACGGGCGGCGCTCCCAGCGGGTGGAGTTGGGAGTCGGTGGAGTGGGCGTAGACGGTCCATTCCGGTTGCGGCGCACGGGACATGGGACGACGGTAGCGCACCGGTCGGCGGCGCGGGCCGCACTTCGGCACGCCCGCCGCCGACCGACTGCGGCGGGCCCCCGCGGGCGGTCGACCGACGGGCCCCGCGCGCGGCACCCGGGGATGCGCGGCCGGGCGCCGGGACGGCAGGACCGGCCGGCGGCGCAACTTCTTGCGCAAGGAGTTGCGTCACCGCCTGCCTGCGTACTCCCGCTCGCAGGGTGGTTGCGTCAGAACTCTTGACCGTGGTGGGCGCCACATCTACGGTCCTGCGTGCAAGGAGTTGCAGAAATTTCCGCCGACTCCCTGCGGGCGCCGTCGCCCCGGGATCGCCCCCGTGGGCAGGGCGCGTAGCTCTCCAGGCTCTACGGGTCTCCCGGCGCTGGGACGGCGGTGGGAGACCCTCCCCACGTTCCCACCGGAGGCGTCATGTCCCCCAGCTCAGGCAGACCCGCACCCCGCCGCAGGGCACGAGCCGCAGCGGTGGCCGCCACCGTGGCGGCGACGGCCGCCACGACCCTGACGGCCGGTCCCAGCGCCCAGGCGGCGCCCCCCGGGGAGAAGGACGTCACCGCCGTCCTCTTCTCCTGGGACTTCGACTCGATCGCCCGCGAGTGCACCGACCGGCTCGGCCCGGCCGGCTACGGCTTCGTGCAGGTCTCCCCGCCGCAGGAGCACATCCAGGGCTCCCAGTGGTGGACCCAGTACCAGCCCGTCAGCTACGACATCGCCGGACGCCTCGGCAACGCGCAGCAGTTCCGGGCGATGGTGAACACCTGCTCCGACGCCGGGGTCGGAGTGGTGGTCGACGCGGTCATCAACCACATGGCCGCCGGGTCCGGCACCGGCACCGGGGGCACCGCGTACACCAAGTACGACTACCCCGGGCTGTACGGCAGCCAGGACTTCAACGACTGCCGGCAGGACATCGCCCCCGGCGACTACGCCGGCGACCGGTGGCGGGTCCAGAACTGCGAACTCGTGGGCCTGTCCGACCTGGACACCGGCAGCGGCTACGTGCAGCAGACCATCGCCGACTACATGAACACCCTGCTCGACTGGGGCGTCGCCGGCTTCCGGGTCGACGCGGCCAAGCACATCCCGGCCCAGCACCTGGAGCAGATCCGCGCCCGGGTCGGCGACGGATCGGTCTACTGGAAGCAGGAGATGATCTACGGGGCGGGCGAGGCGATCCACCCCGACGAGTACACGGGCGCGGGCGACGTGCAGGAGTTCCGCCACGCCTTCGACATCAAGCGCATCTTCCAGAACGAACGCCTCGCGTACCTGGACGACTTCGGCCAGAGCTGGGGCTACCTGCCGTCCGCCGGCGCCGGCGTCTTCGTCGACAACCACGACACCGAGCGCAACGGCTCCACCCTCACCTACCGCGACGGCTCCGCCTACACCCTCGCCAACGTCTTCATGCTGGCGTGGAACTACGGCAGCCCCGACATCCACTCGGGGTACGAGTTCACCGACTACGACGCCGGCCCGCCGCGCGGCGGCGAGGTGCGCGACTGCTACCAGGACAACTGGAAGTGCCAGCACGCCTGGCCCGAGATCGCGTCCATGGTCGGGTTCCGCAACGCGGTCGGCGACGCCGCCGTCACCAACTGGTGGGACAACGGCAACGACGTCATCGCCTTCGGCCGCGGCGACCGCGGCTTCGTCGTCGTCAACCACGAGTCCGCCGCCGTCGACCGCACCTGGCAGAGCTCGCTGCCCGGCGGAACCTACTGCGACGTGCAGTCCGGACGCGCCGTGACCGTCGACGGCTCCGGCCGGTTCACCGCCTCGGTCGCCGCCGGCACCGCCCTGGCGCTCCACGCCGGCGCCCGCGACTGCTCCGGCAACGGCGGCCCGGGCACCCCGCAGCCCGGCCAGTCCACCGCCGCCTTCGGCGTCCAGGCCACCACCCGCTGGGGCGAGTCGCTGCACGTCGTCGGCTCCGTGCCGCAGCTCGGCTCCTGGAACCCGGCCGCTGCGGTCCCGCTCAGCTCGGCGGACTACCCGCTGTGGCGCGGCCAGGTGACGCTGCCCGGCGGCACCGCCTTCGAGTACAAGTACCTCCGCAAGACCGAGGACGGCGGCGTCGTCTGGGAGTCCGGTGCCAACCGGACCGCGACCGCCGCCGCCTCGGGCCGGATCGACCTCGCCGACACCTGGCGCGGCTGACCCGTCCGCTCTCACCTGGCCCCCACCGCGAAGGAGCACCCCCCCACCGTGCCGCGAACCCCTTCACCCCGCCGCGCCCTGGCGGTCGCCGCCTCCGCCGGCGTCCTCGCCACGCTGCTGCAGGCGGCCCCCGCCCCGGCCGCGCCGCTGGAGCTGGTCGTGCCGCGCGACGTCGGACTCACCGTTCCCGCCGCCACCGGCCGCACCCCCTCGGCCGACCGCCCGAACGCAAGGAGCTGACCCCCGCATGCTCACCGTGGACTTCACCCGTTTCCCCGTCGCGGCCGGTGACCGCGTGCTCGATCTCGGCTGCGGCGCGGGACGGCACGCCTTCGAGTGCTACCGCCGCGGGGCCCGGGTCGTCGCGCTGGACCGCAACGGCGACGAGATCCGCGAGGTCGCCTCCTGGTTCGCCGCCATGCGGGAGGCCGGTGAGGCCCCGGAGGGCGCCACGGCCACCGCGGTCGAGGGCGACGCGCTGGCGCTGCCGTTCCCCGACGACAGCTTCGACGTCGTCATCGTCTCCGAGGTCCTGGAGCACATACCCGACGACCGGGGTGTCCTCGCCGAGATGGAACGCGTCCTGCGGCCCGGCGGCCGGATCGCCGTCACCGTCCCGCGCTACGGGCCGGAGAAGGTCTGCTGGACGCTCTCCGACGCCTACCACGAGGTCGAGGGCGGCCACATCCGGATCTACCGCGCGGACGACCTGCTCCGCCGTATCCGGCAGTCGGGGCTGCGGCCCTACGGCGTCCACCACGCCCATGCCCTGCACTCGCCCTACTGGTGGCTGAAGTGCGCCTTCGGCGTCCACCGCGAGGGCGACGAGGCCGCGCTGCCGGTGCGCGCCTACCACCGGATGCTGGTCTGGGACATCGTCAAACGGCCGTTCGCGACCCGCTTCGCCGACCGCCTGCTCAACCCCGTCATCGGCAAGAGCTTCGTCGCCTACGCCACCAAACCGCAGCTCCGGGCCGCCCCGCGCGCCGCCGGTGCCGCGGAGCGGGCATGACGGTCCCCGGGCGGGGCGGCACGCTCGCCCTCGACGGGGTCCTCACCGCCGACGAGGCCGCCCTCACCGCCGACCGCATAGCGGCGCTGCAACGCCCCGACGGCGCCATCCCCTGGTTCCGCGGCCACCACCTCGACCCGTGGGACCACGTCGAGGCCGCCATGGCGCTCGACGCGGCGGGCCACCACGACCGGGCACGGGCCGCCTACGAGTGGCTCGCCCGGAACCAGCTCCCCGACGGCTCCTGGTACGCCGCCTACGACGACGGCGACGCCGAGCGCCCCACCGACCGCTCCCGGGAGACCAACTTCTGCGCCTACGTCGCCGTCGGGGTCCTCCACCACCACCTCGCCACCGGCGACGACCCGTTCCGCCGCCGGATGTGGCCGGTGGTCGCCGCCGCCGTGGACTTCGTCCTCGACCTCCAGCACGAGGACGGCCGCATCGGCTGGAAGCGGGAGGCCGACGGCGCCGCCGTGACGGACGCGCTGCTCACCGGCTGCGCCTCCGTCCATCAGGCGCTGCGCTGCGCACTCCGCCTCGCCGAGCTCGCGGGCGACCCCCGTCCCGACTGGGAACTGGCCACCGGCCGACTCGCCCACGCGGTGCGGTGCCACCCGGAGCGGTTCCTCGACAAGTCCCGCTACTCGATGGACTGGTACTACCCCGTCCTCGGGGGCGTGCTCCGCGGCGAGGCCGCCCGCGCCCGACTCGCCTCGCGCTGGGACGAGTTCGTGGTCCCCGGGCTGGGCGTCCGCTGCGTGCTCCCCAACCCGTGGGTGACCGGCGGCGAGAGCGCCGAGCTGGCCCTGTCGCTGTGGGCGGCCGGTGAGAGCGACCGGGCCGCCGAGATCCTCGGCGCCATCGGCCACCTCCGTGCCGAGGACGGCCTCTACTGGACCGGCTACGTGTACGCGGACGACGCGGTGTGGCCGGAGGAGCGGACCAGCTGGACCGCCGGTTCGGTGCTGCTGGCCGTCGCCGCCCTCAACGGCCACTCCGCCACGACCGCCGTGTTCGGCGGCGACGCGCTTCCCGACGGGCTGGCGCCGGACTGCTGCGCCGGGGCGGGGCACCCCGAGCGCTGACCGCGCGCGGACCCCGGCGACCCGAGAGACGCAGCCGGTCGGAGGCTCGCGGCCGCTTCGGTCCGCGTCCCCCCCCGTTCCGTGGCGGCACGCCCCGTGACGGTCGCCGAACGATGCCCGGGCCCGCCCGCGGCGCCTCTCGGGACAGCGTCGGCCGCTGTCCGCCCGTCGACACCCGGACCCGCCGCCCTCACCCGTCGACAGCGGCGGGCGTGGCCTCACGCCCCTCGACGGAACAGTCACTGACACGGCCCCGCGCCCGGGACGTGCGACGTCGTGTCGCGACGCTGTCAGCGGGGCCCGGGGGCCCGCCGCTCAGCCCCGCTGGATGTTGGAGGTGTCCTTCAGGACGCCGCGACGGCCGTCCTGCGTCTGCGCCACCAGCTCCTGGCCGGACTGACCGACCGCCAGGTACCAGGTGCCCGGGGTCAGCTCGGCAACCGTGTTCTGCGACCCGTCCTCCGCGTAGAGCGGGCGCTGCACCGGAACCGCGAACCAGAACGGCTGGAAGTTGGGGTCCGGCGCCGCCGGCGCGGCGGGCTGCGGCTGCTGCGGGGGCTGCTGCTGCATGTGCTGCGTCGGCGCGGCGTAACCGGGCTGCGGGCCACCGGCCTGCGGGCCGGGGTAGCCGTAGCCGGGCTGCGGGTGCTGGCCGTACGCCCCCGGCTGCGGCTGCTGCTGGCCCGGCTGCTGCGGCTGGGCCGGGGTGGCCGACTTCTCCGGGATCAGCGGGGCCTGCAGCGCGGGCACCAGCGGCGTGGCCACGACGAAGCCGACCAGGATCAGCACGGCGAAGAAGGAGAGGATCTGCCCGGCAGCGGTGTCCAGCCCGTCCTTGCCGCCGATCAGGGTCCACAGCGACGCCCAGAGCGCGGTGACGGTGAGCGCGGTGCCCCACTGCGAGAGGCGGAGGCCCAGGAACTCGCGACCCGCGATCTCCGGCTTGGCGATGCGGCCCACCACGACCAGCGCCGCACCGATGATGCCCGCGAGGAAGATCGACGGCAGCGCCGGGAACCAGTCGGTGGACCAGCCGTTGGAGCTCAGGCCTCGGGTGGAGAAGAACTTCAGGAAGGAGAAGACGAACAGCAGCACCGCGGCCGCGATCACCCCTCCGTCGCCTCGGTTCAGCGAGCGGTAGTTCACATCAGTTCCTTTGTCGGTATCGGTCGGTCTCGTGATCCCGCGGTTCCGACGGGCGGGCCCATCGTACGGATGAACCCCCGCGCCCCACCGCGCGTGTCCACTTACTGTTGCGCAGGCGGCACCGTTGTGATGCCGCCGTTACGTCCGCCGGCGCGGCGCAGGATCCGGAGCGAACCCACCGCTCCCGCCTGCGAGAAGTCTCCGGATTCACGCGCTCTCCGCCAGATCCGGTACGGCGCCTGACCGCCGTCCGCCGGGTCCTCGAAGACGTCGTGCACGACCAGCAGGCCGCCGGGTGCGAGCTGCGGCACCCACCCCTCGTAGTCCGCCGTCGCGTGCTCGTCCGTGTGGCCGCCGTCGACGAACACCAGGCCGAAGCGGGGCGCCGCGCCGAGGACGGCGGCGGCTACGGGGGAGCGGCCCACCACGGCCACCACGTGCTCCTCCAGCCCCGCCTCGTGCAGCGTCGCCCGCAGGAACGGCAGGGTGTCCATCCGGCCGACGACCGGGTCCACCAGTTCCTCGTCGTGGTACTCCCAGCCGGGCTGCTGCTCCTCGCTGCCACGATGGTGATCCACCGTCACCACGACGGTGCCCGCCGCACGGGCCGCGGCCGCCAGCAGCACCGTCGAGCGTCCGCAGTAGCTGCCGATCTCCAGCAGCGGCAGGCCCAAAGCGGCTGCCTCCGTCGCGGCGGCGTACAGGGCGAGGCCCTCGTCCTCCGGCATGAAGCCGCGTGCGGCACGGAAGGACCGCAGCACGTCGGGAGGCGGGGCACCGGCCGTCGTGCCCTCCGGTCCGGCCGTCGCGCGCGCCGCGTGCGCCATCGTTCCCCCGCGGTTCTCGGCCCGGGCGGCGCCGCTGGTGTGCCGTCACGTTCGGCCCGGGCGTCGCCCTGTGAAAACCTTGAGGCTACCGCCTGGAGGGCGGCAGGGGTCACGCGACCCGCCCGCCGGCGCCGGCCCCCGGGAACGCCGCCCTTCGGACGGTGCGAGGAGCCCCCGCCGGCCCCGCCCCACCTCGTGGAGCAGCGGCGCGTCGCCCGCAACGCACCGGGCGCACGGCGCGGCACAGCGGCAGCCGCCGGTGGTGCGGCCGGTGCCGGCAGATGCACGGCGCGGTCCACGCGGGCGGCGTTCCCTCCCCCGGGGCTGAGGCACCGGTCGACCCGGTCGCGGCGGGACCTGCCCGGGTCCGGCGCATGCGGCTCGGCCGGCGAGAGGGGGAGACCGGGGGCCGGGCCAGGGGTGCGCCGCGCCCCGGCCGGCAGGGACGATCCGCCGGGCCCTGCCCCCGTCCCACGGCCCGTCAGCTCCGGCCGAGCGCCTGCTGCAACGTGATCGGCTTGCAGACTCCCTGGGTCCGGTCCTCCTCCGCCCCCGCGTCCTGCTGCGGCGGTACCGGCGGCGCGTCCGTGGCGCCGGGGGCGTTCGGGGCGGTGTCGGTGCGGGCGTCGGTGTGGTTGTCGGTCATCGTGCTCCCTGCAGGCTGGTACGCCGCGGTCGGTGGGGTCTCGGAGGCGAAGCCGCGGTGGGCGGCGGGCCCCTCGGAAGGGGGGAACCCGGCCGCGTACCGGCCGCCGTCCCCCGGGAGACGCAGCCCCTCGGCACGGTCGGCCCGAGCGGGGTCGACGGGGTCCGCCGGGAGCGGGGCCCAGCCCCAGGGATGCGGCTCGGCCGCCCCCGCGTGCCACGGCTCCGGCTGCGCCGCGGTGGGCCCGCCGGCCGTGGGGCCGAACAGGTCGGCCGGGGGAGTCGTCCAGTCGTCCTGCCATGCCGCCCCGGCCACGGTGCCGTCCCGCGGGCCGGGAGGAGCGTGGCCCGAGGTCGGGTCCGGGGCGCCCCCGCCGGGCCAGGAGGCTGGCTGCCCCGGCGAGAGCTCGTCCGGCGCCCCGTGAGGGGGCGCCGCAGCGTTGCCACCGGGCGGCGAAGGCCACGGCGCGTCGGTCGCGGACGGTCCGTCGGTACCGGCCGGCCGTGTGTCTTCTGACCGGCCGTCGGTTCCTGGTGGGCCGGGCGGTTCCGGCCGACCCGCGTCCCCGGCCCACGCGTGGTCGAGCATGGAGAAGCCGGCACCGCTGCCCGGCTCGTCGCCCCGCTCGGTCACCTGCCACGGGGACTCTGCGGAGTCGGCGGTGTACCCGCCTCCGTTGCCGCCGGCAGGGGAGCCGTCCGCCCCCGGGGCGGGCCACCCGCTGCCGGGGGTGTCGGCCGCCGCGGTGGTGTCGACCGGATCGGGAAGTGTCGGAGTCCCCGCCCACGGCGTGGGGGTGGGCAGCCCGGCGGCGTCGGCCGAGGCCGCCCAGGGGGCGACATCGGGAGCGTGGGCCACGTCCTGCTCGCCCGGCTGCTGCCCGCCCGCCTCCCGGACGCTCGCGTCGGAGACGTCTTGGGGCGCCCACTCCCTGAACGGCTTGAACGGCTCCGTGAGCTGCTCCCCGAACTGCTCGGGCCCCGGTGCGACGAGCGCCGCCGCACCGGTCTCCGCGGGGAACGCCTCGAACGACCCGGTGTCCGTCGGACCGCCCGGCACCGATACCGCGGCGCTTCCGGACCCGGTCGGTGTCCCGTCCTCCCACGCGCCCGCGGGCTCCACTGCGGAGGCGGGCAGCCGGAGCACCCCGCAGGGCGCGGCGTGCTCGACGAAGGGGAGAAGCAGCTCCCCGCCCGGGGTCCAGTGGGAACCGTCGGGCAACCACCCCGCGGGTGCGGGGAAGTGCTGGAGGTCCCGCTGCTGGGGCCGCCACACCGCGGGCCAGTCGCCCTCCGTGCCCATCAGCCGCAGTGCGACCCCGCAGGACTCGGGGGTGAGGACCTGGGCCGGCTGCACCGCCAGCGGGTGGACGGCGACACCGTCCGGGTACAGGGCTTCGGGGAACCTGACGGGCCGGTGGCTGCCCAGCACGCCCCAGCCGATCCGCTCCTTGCCGGGGGCGTCGGAGGCGACCAGTAGCAGCCCGCTGTCCGGGTCGGCGAGGAGGAGGCGGTCGTTGCTCCGCTCCCCGATATGCAGCAGCACCGCTGCCTCCCCGCCGGCGGCGACATCGACCGTGACCGCCCGTGTCCGCCCCCCGGAGTCGGTGCGGTTCAGCGCCAGCAGCCGTCCGTCGCGGTCCAGCCAGGCGCCGTCCTGGCAGCGGCCGGGGACGGTGAGGACCGGCTGCGGGCCCTGCCCGCCGCCGCAGACCAGCCAGACGGTGGTGGCGTCGCCCTCCACCACCAGGCCGTAGGCGCGCACGCCGTCCGGGGCCGGCGGCAGCAACGTCATCCAGGGGCATCCCACCGAGCCGAGCGTGAGCTCCCCGGTGTCCGGGCCCGTCGGGTAGAGGAGGGAGAGCAGGTAGCTGCCGGCGGAGCGGCGGGCGATCAGCACCCGCCCGTCGGAGAGCGGCAGCACCTCGGTGCCCGGGTCCTCGGGCTGGCCGACCGGGAGCGGCACCGCGTAGGGCTCCGGGCCGTCGAGCGTCCAGCGCTCCGCGTACCAGCCGGCCTCCACCGTCGCCAGCCGCGCCGCGTAGGAACCGCAGGCCGAGAGGGTCAGCGAGGGGCCGTGCGGGGTGGCGGGCATCGTCGCGTACGACGGGGTGACGGTGGGGACCTCTTCGGGGGCGGTGGCCGTCATCGGTCTGCGGCGCTCGGCCCACTGTTCCCGGGCCGGCGGGCCCACGCCCGCGGTCGCGCCGTCCTCCTCTCCTGGCTGACGAGTGGTGAAGGGGTGCTGCTGCCCGCGTCGCCCCGCCGCTGCCCGCGTCGTCGCAGGGCCGGAGCCACCGCTCGCACGCCTGCCGCCCGGTGGGGCGGGCGTGCTCGGCACCCCGGCATGCGTCGCGCGGCCGTGCCGCGCCGCGCGGGTCGACTGGCGCCGCCGGCGCCCGGTGCCGACGGCAGGCCGTTCCGCTGCCGTGGTGAGCGGTTCGGTCGGGGCCCCGGCCGGTGGTTCCGGTCGGTGGCGACCTCTGCCGCCGACGGACAGCCGGGCACGCGGCGTGTGGCCCGCGCCGTGCAGCGTGGTGCAGCACGCAGCGGGAACGCGGCTGAGGTCGGTCCGCGGTGGAGGGGCGGACCGCGCGAGGCGACTCGGTCGAGCGGTCGGCTGGGGGTCGGCGCTGCTCCCGGCTGCGCTGGGTGAGGTCGGCGTGCGCGCGGCCGGCTTCGGCGGTGGCGGGCGCCGTGCGGCCGGCGGTGCGCCGGTTCGGGTCGGTTGCGGACGGGGTGCACACGGAGGGCGAGGCCGTGTCGACGGCGGGGCGGGCGGTGCCCTGGGCGCGGGCTCCCGTCCGGCCGGAGCCGTCCACCGGCCGGACGGGAACGCGCTGGTGGAAGACGCTAGGTCTGCCTCGGCCGTCCCACAATGCCCTTCCGGCAGCTTCACGCCTTCGGGTGAAGCAGGGCGGTTTCCGGTGACGGACCTCCGCGGCCCCGCCGCGCACCGCTCGGGAGCCGCCGGGCCGGACGCCGCGCCGTGGCGGGCAGGTAGCCTGGACGGGTGCCCGTACTCGCCGAAGTGATCAGTGCCCTCGACGCCCTCTGGCCGCGCGGGACCGCAGAGGACTGGGACGCCGTCGGACTCGTCTGCGGAGACCCGGACACCCCGGTCGACAGTGTGCTGTTCGCGGTGGACCCGGTCGCCGAGGTGGCCGAGGAGGCCGTCCGCGTCGGCGCCCGACTGCTCGTCACCCACCACCCCCTGTACCTGCGGGGCACCAGCAGCGTCGCCGCGGACTCCTTCAAGGGGCGGGTCGTGCACGACCTCATCCGGAACGGCGTCGCGCTGCACGTGGCCCACACCAACGCCGATCGGGCCGACCCCGGCGTCTCCGACGCGCTGGCGGGCGCCCTCGGCCTGCGCGTCGTCGGCCCGCTGGTGCCCGACTCCGCCGACCCCTCCGGCCGGCGAGGGCTGGGCCGGGTGGGGGAGTTGGAACGGGCCGAGCCGCTCGCCGCGTTCACCGCCCGCGTCGCAGCCGCACTTCCCGCGACCGCCCAGGGCGTCCGCGCCGCCGGCGACCCCGACCGCCCCGTGCGGACCGTCGCCGTGTGCGGCGGTTCCGGTGACGGCCTCTTCGCACAGGTGCGCGCGGCCGGCGTGGACGCCTACGTCACCGCGGACCTGCGCCACCACCCGGCCTCCGAGGCCGCCGAGGCGGCGGGGTTCGCCGCGGGCGGCCCGGCCCTGGTGGACGCCGCGCACTGGGCCACCGAGTGGCCCTGGTGCGAACAGGCCGCCGCCCAGCTGGACGCGGTCTCCGACCGCCACGGCTGGGCGCTGCGCACCCATGTCTCCCGCCGGGTCACCGACCCGTGGACCATCCACGCGCCGTCGGCACCCGCCGACCACGACGTTCCGACGACGACTCCAGGAGCCCCCAACTGAACGCCGCGCCCGCTGACCAGATCCGTCTGCTCGACCTCCAGAAGCTGGACACCCGGCTCAACCAGCTCGACCACCGCCGGGCCAACCTGCCGGAGCACGCGGAGCTGAAGAAGCTCAACAGCCAGCTCGACCAGCAGCGCGACCTCCTCGTGGCCGCCGAGACCGAGGTCGGCGACACCGAGCGCGAGCAGACCAAGGCCGAGCAGGACGTCGACCAGGTCCGCCGCCGCTCCGAGCGCGACCAGCAGCGGCTGGACTCCGGCATGGTCACCAGCCCCAAGGACCTGGAGTCCCTCCAGAGCGAGATCGCCTCGCTCGCGCGTCGCCAGGACAGCCTGGAGACGGTGGTGCTGGAGATCATGGAGCGGCAGGAGACCGCGGCCGAGCGCGCCCGCGAGCTGGCCTCCGCCGTGGAGGGACTGGAGAAGACCGGCACCGAGCTGACCGCCCGCCGCGACGCGGCGACCGCAGAGATCGACGCCGAGGCCGAGCGGGTCCGCCGTGACCGCGAGACGGTCGCGCGCAGTGTCCCCGAGCAGCTGCTGGCGCTGTACGACAAGCTGCGTGCGCAGCACGGCGGCATCGGTGCCGCCAAGCTGTACCAGAAGCAGTGCGAGGGCTGCCGCCTGGAGCTGAACATCACCGAGATCAACGAGGTGCGGGCGGCGCCGTCGGATTCCGTGGTCCGCTGCGAGAACTGCCGGCGCATCCTCGTCCGCACGCCCGAGTCCGGGCTGTGAGCGGCGGCGGGCGGCGGCTCGTCGTCGAGGCGGACGGCGGCTCGCGCGGCAACCCGGGGCCCGCCGGTTACGGCGCGGTCGTGATGGACGCGGACAGCGGCGACGTGCTCGCCGAGACGGCCGAGTTCATCGGGCGGGCCACCAACAACGTCGCCGAGTACCGCGGGCTCATCGCCGGGCTGCTCGCCGCGCGCACGGTCGATCCGGCTGCTTCGGTGCGGGTCCGGATGGACTCGAAGCTCGTCGTCGAGCAGATGTCCGGGCGCTGGAAGATCAAGCATCCGGACATGCGTCCGCTCGCCACCGAGGCGCGTGGCGTGTTTCCGAACGGCGCCGTGAGCTACGAGTGGATCCCGCGCTCCCGCAACGGCCACGCCGACCGGCTCGCCAACGAGGCGATGGACGCGGGCGGCCGGGGCGAGAGCTGGCGCCCGCCCGAGAGCGGCGCCGGCTCCGCGGCTCCGGGCGGCCGTGCGGGCGCCGCGGCGCCGGCGGCCACCGACGCCGAAACGGCGTCGCCGGTACCCGCCGTCGGCTGGGGTGGCGACCCCGGCACGGCGACGACCTTCGTGCTGCTCCGCCACGGCGAGACGGAACTGACGCCGCAGAAGCGGTTCTCGGGCAGCGGCGCGGACCCCGGTCTGTCGGCCGCGGGCCGGCGCCAGGCGGCGGCAGCCGCCGTGCACCTGGCCGACCGCGGCACGGTTCGCGCGGTGGTGACCTCGCCCGCGGCACGCTGCCGGGAGACCGCCGAGGCGGTGGCCGCGGCGGTGGGTGTCGAGGCCCGCGTGGAGGACGACTTCCGGGAGGCCGACTTCGGCGCCTGGGAGGGGCTGACCTTCGAGGAGGTGCGGGAGCGCCACCCCGACGACCTCGACGCGTGGCTGCGATCGCCGGAGGCGTGCCCGACCGGCGGCGGCGAGAGCTTCGCGGCCGTGGCCCGGCGGGTCGCCGTGGCCCGCGACCGGGCGATGGCCCGCTTCGCCGGGCGGACGGTGCTCGTGGTCAGCCACGTCACCCCCATCAAGTCCCTGGTGCGGCTGGCGCTCGGCGCTCCGCCGGAGGCGATGTTCCGGATGGAGCTCTCCGCCGCTTCGCTGTCGGCGGTGGCCCACTACGCGGACGGCTCCGCGAGCGTGCGGTTGTTGAACGACACCTCTCACCTGCGCTGATCTCCGTCACGTGGCCCCGAGGGCCGGTGCCCCGAACAGGGCGCCGACCCTCGCTGCCGTCCGGCTGTCCGGCGCTGATCGAATCCGGTCGGCGCCTTCGGGCGCTGCACCGGGAACACACGGACCGCCTCGTTCGTCACTCTCTGTCAGAGGGTGAGGCTAGGCTCGGGAGAGCGCCCGGGCCGGGGCATCGGGCGCGATGTCCGCGGTCGATCGGAGGGAACGCGTGGCGAGGACGGCGCTGTCGGAGTACGAAGGGCGTTGGCGCCTGGTGGGGGCAGCCGACGAGGAACCGGTCGTGGAGCTCGCGGACACGGTCGACGACGCCCCGGTGGGAGGCGCCCAGCAGGCCGTGGTCGCGGGTGTCCGCGTCCCGTTCGCGGAGCTGACGCGCCGGTGGCTGGCCGGGGAGTCCTTCGGGCGCAGGCCGCCGCCGGAGCCGGTCACCGGGCTCCGGCTGGAGATCGACCCGGCGGGCGGCTTCGCCGAGACCGGCGCCGCGCCGGTGCCGTGGTTCACTGACGAGGGGGTGCTGGAGAGCAGGGCCCGGCCGTTCGGCGGCAGGATCGCCCAGACTCCGTCGGGTGTCTTCCTCCTGCTGGACAAACCGGTGGGGTGGGCCCGCAGCCACGACGAGACGGCCGAGGCGCCGCCGCGCCTCGACGACGGGGACACCGTGATCACCGACCGGCTGCTGCTGGAGGCCGGGCGGCTGCTGCGCACCGTCTCCGTGGTGACGGACGGCGTGACGCTCAGCCGGATGCGGTACGAGTACGTGGCAGCCTCGTGAGACCCGGGTGGGTCGGCCCGTCCGGGCCGGGTGACGGTGAGCCGGCCTCCCGGAGCGACCCGGTGCGGCGGATCGCCGGGGGAGTGGAGGCGGTGGTCAGACCTCGGTCACGATGATGTCCAGGCGGCCCGGGGCGGTCGACTCGACCTGGTGACCCAGGTCGCGCAGGACGTCGGCGAGTTGCGCCGGGGTCTCAGGTTCTGCGCCTGCCTCCAGCAGCGCCCGTACCACTCGGCCCTTGGTGGCCTTGTTGAAGTGGCTGACGACGCTGCGCTTCTCCACGCCGTCCACGGTCCGGGACTGCAGCACGCGCACCGTGGTGGTGCGCCGGGCCGTCGCCGGGTCCGGCTTCCACATGCCGGCGTAGGCGGTCGAGCGCAGATCCAGGACGAGCCGTCCGGCCGCCGCCTCGGGCAGCGCGGTCGACAGCGGTCCGCGCCAGTACCGGGCCAGCGCGCCGAGGGCCGGCAGCCGGACCCCGCCCGAGCAGCGGTAGGAGGGGACGGCATCGCCGACGTGGAGCGCGCCCCAGAGCCCGGAGAAGACCAGCAGGGTGCGCTCGGCCCGGGCCGCGGCGGCCCCTTCCAGGGTGGCGAGCCCCAGGGCGTCGTAGAGGACGCCGGTGTAGAGGCGCCCGGCCGGCAGGGTGGGCGCGGTGCGCAGCGCGGTGTTCTTGACGACCTCGCCGCTCTGCCGTTCGCTCAGTCCGAGTACCTCGCGGGCCTTGTCGGTGTCGGCCGCGCACAGCTCGGTCAGCTCGGCGAGGACGCTCTCCCGGGCGGGGGTGAGCGAGGGGAGGGAGAGCCGGGAGAGGTCCAGCGGGGGCCCGTCGTGACCGTCGGCCTTGCCCTCGGACGGCGGCAGCAGTACCAGCACGGTCGGTTCCTCCATGGTGTGTCGGCGGGTGCCGGGCCCGGCGCCGCGTCGCGCGGCGGCCGCCGGGGCGCGGCCGGGTGGCGTCGCGGTACGGCGGGAGGTGGTCCGCCGTGTGTCCGCGGCTGTCAGCGTAGCGGGGCAGGCACGAGCGGCTGCGGCCTGCCGGTACGATGGCGGGGCGGCAGACGAGTCGTGCGGACGGTCGCGTCGGGGCATGCCCCCGCCGAGGAACGTCCGGGCTCCACAGGGCAAGGTGGTGGCTAACGGCCACCCGGGGCGACCCGCGAGACAGTGCCACAGAAAACAGACCGCCGGGGCCGAGAGGCACCCGGTAAGGGTGAAACGGTGGTGTAAGAGACCACCAGCGCCCAGGGTGACCTGGGCGGCTCGGTAAACCTCACCTGGAGCAAGGTCAAGAGGGGACGCGTTCCGTACGGGACGCGTCCCTGCGCGGATGTTCGAGGGCTGCTCGCCCGAGTCCGCGGGTAGACCGCTGGAGGCTGTCGGCAACGGCAGTCCTAGATGGATGACCGTCACCCCGCCGGCCGCGAGGCCCCGGGGTACAGAACCCGGCGTACAGCCGACTCGTCTGCCGCGCTCGCCTGCTCTGCCGCAGCTCCGCGGCCGCTTCGGGCCCCGCCCCGGCGGGGCGTTCTCTCCGACCGCGCCGCCCCGGGCGGCGCCCAGCCCGGTCTCCGCCCGCCCCGCCCGACCTGCCTGACCTGCCCGGTCGGCTCGGGCGCCGTGCCCGGCGCGGCAGCGAGCCCTCTCGGGCGTGCGGTGGCGTGGACGGTCGGCCCGCTGCCCGAGCCGTCCGAGACCGCGGGGAGCTCGGACGGTCGGGGGTGTGCGGTGCTCCGCGCGGTCAGGGCAGCTGGTCGATCAGTCCGTGGACCACGCGGGGGAACGGATCGCTCGCGCGGAAGCGCCGGGTGCTGAGCGCCACCATCGCCGTCCCGGTGGCCGGCCGGAACGCCAGCAGCGCCTGCTGCCCCGAGGTGGCACCGGCGTGGAACAGCACCGCGCCCCGCTCGCCGGGGCGGTGGAACCAGGAGACGGTGTGCGTGTGGCGGTGGCCGAAGCCGCGCCGCAGGACGGGGCCGCGCAGCGCCCGCAGTTCGTTCTCCAGCGGTGTCGTCTCCGGTTCGAGCTGGGCTTCGAGGAACGCCAGCAGGTCGTGCGGTGTGGCCCGGACCGAACCGGCCGGGGCGAACCCGCCCATGAGCAGCGGCGGTACCGGCGTGCGGCCGTCCCTGCCGTGGCCCACGGCGTCCCGCCCCGAGCCGCGGACCTGCCCGGGCTCGGCGAGCCGCCTGCCGGCGGTGGGGGCCCACCCGTCGGCGGGGGCATCGACGTCGGCCGGTGCGGCCAGTGTTCGCGTGCCGGAGCCGGCCGGGCGGCCGTCCGACCGCCCGGTCCCGGGAGCCCTGCCTGCCGCCGGGTACTGCCCGATCTGCCGACCGCCGAGGCCGTCGCTGCCGATCTCCCGGCGGCGCCCGCCGCCGGCATCGGCATCATCGGCAGCAGCGGCGCCGTTGCCGCGCCCGTTGCCGCGCCCGATGCCGGCGGCCGGTCCGCCGCGGCCCTCGGTCAGCGGTCCCGCGGGGCCGACGGGAAGGGCTGCGGCCTCTTCTTCCGGCGGCCGGCTCCGGACGGCAGTTCCGCCGGGCGCGGTCGCGGTGTCGCCGAGTGCGAGCGGTACGAGGACCCGCGCGTGCAGCAGCTGTTCCCAAGGGGTGGCCGTGTGCGCCGCGAGCGCGTGGCCGAGGACGGAGGCGCCGAAGTTCGAGTACCGCCAGCGGCTGCCGGGCCGGTGGCGCCGCCGGGGCGGCCGCAGGAAGGCGTCGATCACGCGCTCGGCGGGGTAGTCCGCGTAGGGGTTGGTGGTCCAGCGGGGGACGGCCCGCGGGTAGAAGTCCGCCGGGAGCCGGGGCAGCCCTGCCGTGTGGGTGGCCAGGTGCAGGACGCTGACCGCGGACGGCCCGCGGTCCGGCCGGCCCGGCGCCCGGCCGACGGGACCGAGCAGGGCCGCGGCCGGGGTGCACCACGACACCGTCCCCTCGGCGACGAGCGCGGAGAGCAGCAGGGTGTTGAAGGTCTTGGAGGCCGACCCGATTTCGTAGCGCAGTTGCTCCCGCGGCAGCGGTGGCGGCTGTGCCGTGCCGCCGGAGCGGATGACGCGTTCGCCGTGCCGGGACCAGCCGATCACGACGTCCGGTGCGTCGGCGACCGCGACGGCCGACTCCAGCAGCGACGCGACGTCCGCGCCGCTGCCGGCTGCCGGGCCCGTCACGCCGCGCCGCTGCCGGCGGGGGCGCGCAGGTCGCCCATGGCGCGCGAGGTGGCCAGCACGGAGGCGAACGCCGCGACCAGCGTCGGGTGGTAGAGCGCGTCGAACACGTCCTCGCGTCGGCCCTCGGGCAGCGGGCCGCGCTGCGCCGGCATGGCGCCGTCCTCGGTCCGGGCCTCGGCGAACGCCCGCCAGGCCACCGGGTCCAGTGCGGGCTCGGGCAGGCAGGCGTCGACGACGAGCAGTTCGCCGAGCAGGTCCCAGTGGCCGATGTCCAGCCAGTCGTCGACCCAGGCCGGCAGCCACTGCGCCAGGTACTCGGCGAGGTCGTCCGGGAGCCCGCCGGGGTTCTCGCCCCAGTCGGTGAGGTGGAAGACGGTGTGCGTGACGGCGTAGCCGACGTTCATCTCGACGGTCCACGGCTCGGGGCGGCGTCCGAGCCAGGTCGCGGCGGTGGCCGCCTCGGTGGTGATGCTGCGGGGCAGGCCGAAGCGCCGCTCGAAGGCGGAGATACCGAGGCGCCGGACCGGCGGGGTCTCCATCGCCGACCAGCTCTCCAGGGTGTGCACGGAACGCAGGGTCGCCTCGAACGCGGGCTCCTCGTAACCGAGTTCGTGGAACGGCACGTAGATCTCGAAGGGGATCGGGGAGAGCGGCTCCTGCTGCTGCATCCAGGTGAGCACCTTCCCGCCGTCGAGGTGGTCCCGCCAGGCGGTGTCCAGCAACTGCCGGGTCAGCGCCGCCTGCCGCGAGCCGGCCACCCCCTCGCGGAACAGGACCTTGCCGATGAGGGCGAGTTCACCGATCGGCTTGAGCCGGTCCTTGACCTCGAAGTCGGAGGTGGAGTCGTCCTGCCGGGGGCGGAAGCCGTCCTGGTTGCGGTGGAGCCAGGCGATTGCCCGGTCCCCGACCTCGTGCATCACCGCGATGTCCGAGGGCTCGGTCATGCCTGCTCCTCCCGGCGCCCGCCGGTGGCGCCGTGCGTGTCGCCGGGACGTGCCCGGTGCTGGGGGCGGGTGGTGTCGGGCGGCGCGCCGCGGTGCTCCGGTGGGTCGGTGGGGGCGTGCCGGTGCGGCGCCTGTGGTTCGTCGAGGGTGTCGTCGGCCCGCAGCCGTGCGGCGGCGAGGGTGGCGGCGAACGCGCAGGCGAGGGTCGAGTGGTAGCTGAGCCGGAAGGCGTCCGGGTGCTCCGGCAGCAGGGCGGGCCCGCCCTCCGGCAGGGCGCCGTCCGGGCCGCGGGCGGCTGCGAGGCGCCGCCAGGCGGGAGCGGTGAGGTGCGGGTCGAGCGGCTCGGGCAACGACGCGTCCACGGCCAGTAGTTCGCAGCCGAGGTCCCACTGGCCCGCGTCCAGGCAGGTGTCCAGCCACGCGGGCAGCCAGGTACGCAGGTACCCCGCGATGTCGGCGGGGATCTGCTCCGGTCGCACGCCCCAGTCGGTGAGGTGGAAGACGACGTGGGTGAGGTCGTACCCGGCGCGCTGCTCGAAGGCCCAGGGCTCCGGCAGTCCACCCAGCCAGGTGCGGCGCAGCGCCGCGTCCCGGTCGCCGTGGGGGGTGAGACCGGCGCGGCGTTCGGCGTTGACGATACCGAGGCGCCGCTGCGGCTCCTGTTCGGTCGCCCGCCAGGCGCGGGTGGCGCAGAGATCGCGGGCGAGGGCCTCGAACTCGCCGTGCCGCAGCCCCTCCCCGGCGAAGGCGGCGTAGATCTCCAGCGGATAGGTGGCGTGGGGTTCGCCGACGAAGAGGTCGAGCAGCAGCTTGCCCCTGCCGAGTTCGTCCCAGCTGAGCGCGAGCAACTGGTTCGCGATGGTGTGCAGTTCGCCGTTCTCGGGGGCGGCGCGGCGAATGGCGACCGCGAGTTGACCGAGTTCCCCGAGCGGTTTGACCGTCCAGTTGAGTTCGGCCCCGGCGGTGGGGTCGGTGACCTCCTGCGGGAGGCGGAACCGGTCGGCGTGGTCCTGCACCCAGCGCAGGCAGTCAGCTGCGAGCTGCTCCAGCTGCCCGGCCGGGGTGTGCGGCTCCGCCCCGGCGGCCGCGAGGCCACCGGGGGCGGCAGCCGCCGGGGAGGTCACGCGCCGCCCCCGCGCCGTGCGGCGGCGGGCCGGGTGTCGTTGGCGCGCATCAGGAGGGCGGCGTGGACGTGCAGGGCGACACGGGCGTCGGCACCCCCCATCCGCAGGGTGAAGCGCAGGCCCGCGTCGAGGCCGAGGGTCGGCGGCACTCCGTCGACGACGGCGAGCCAGCGGCCCGCACCGGCGGCCTGCAGCCAGTCGCGGCGGCGCACCGCGCGGACGAAGCCGCGGGAGACGTCCACCGGACGACGGGCCGCTTCGGTGGCGACGGCGGAGTCGGCGCCCGGGACGGCGAGCGCGGCGAGCACGGAGAGCTGGTGGGTGAGCGCCTGCCAGCTCGCCTCGCGCAGCGCGGTGACGTCCGGACCGGCGTCGGTGGTGCCGGCGGCGTCGGGCGGTCCGGTGGTGGCGGCGATCCCGAGGGCGTCGGCGGGGGAGGGGGCGTGGGGCGGGGCGGTGACCCGGGCGAGGGCACGTTCCATCGCCCAGTGGCTCCACGCGACGGTGGGCGACGACTGGGGGCCGGGGGGATAGGCGTGGACCGCGGCGCGGCACACCGCCACGTCGGGTTCCGGCGCCGGCCGGCTGAGCAGGGTGCTGGGCAGGAGGACGTCGGCACCCAGGGTCCGCACCGCGGCGACCGTCAGTGCTTCGTCGCCGCCGAGTGAGCCGGTGGTGCCCGCAACGGAGTGGTCCCCGCCCCGAAGGGCGGAGACCAGTTCCGAAGCAAGGTCGTGCACAGCGCCCGACAATTGCTTCATCCGCGGATCGCCCCTCAGGACTTCTTCGGGCGGGGCGTGGGCGGCGAGAGGAGCAGCGCACCGGTGAGCAGCAGCAGCGACGCGCACTCGCGGGAGTCGCGGAACGTCCCCTCGGCTTCGGTCGGGTTGAGCGCCTCCTCGACGTCGAAGTCGAGCGTCTTCAGGTCCTGGGTCGGCTCTGCGGAGAACATGACACCATCCCTTTCTGGGGAAGAGCGGTTCGCTTGACCCATTCAGGACAACGCACAATTCCGACGGTCGCAACTGCACATACGTTCAGGGCGGATTGTTGAGAATCGAACCTCATCTGGTCCCACGGCGCCGGACAATGCCCCGTTCGGCCCGCCCGAATGGCGGCGCGGGTATTCCTGTGCGGCGCCGCGGCGTGCAGTCGGCGCCTCTCGGTGGGGCACTGGTCAAGGCCGGTCATGCTGTGTGCTCGTCGCCGACGCCACGTCACTTCATGGCCATGGCCGGCGCGGTGCTCAGGGCGTGCGACGTTGAATTCCCCAAAGCCCGCTGGGAATCGGCAGGTGCGACGTCCGGCTGTTCCCGGGGTTGCGCGGAGACCGTATCGGCGGACTGCCGGAGGAATTCAACTGCCGCAACATCCCGTCAACTGCGAGGAATGCGCGCGGAATGACGCGGCCTCGGGTCGGGACCTCCTCGGCCCTCCTCGGGGCCGTCGCGGCTCCGCGGTCCGAGGTCGCGCTCGGCGTGCGCCGCCGGTCTGCCCCTGGACCGTGCGGCCCGCGCTCCGGTCGACCACCCCGCCCGGGGGTCGGTCGACCGCGCGGCGACCGCCGCCGGCTCGACCCGGGCGCAGCGCCCGGGCGCGAGGGCCCCGAACCGGCCCGGCGCGATCATCCCCGACGTGTCCGTTCCCGCCCCGCCCCGACCTGCCCCGCCCCGCCCGACCCGTCGCCGCGACGGCCTCGGAGCGCAGCGGGCACCGGGCGACGCCCGGTGGCCGTACGGTCGCCGTGCGGTGGCCGGGGCGTGGTGCGCCGGACACCCGGCGTTCCGTCGCGGTGTGGGATCGATCACGCACGGGTGTCCGCCCGGCGGACGGTGATGAGTGACGGGCGGCCGCGGTCGACCGGGCCGGGGTGGCTTCCCGACGCCCGGCGGGGGCGCCTCATCTCCGGTGCTGCCAGGGGGGACAGGCGATCCGCCGGGGTGCGGCGGGTGTCTCGGGGCGTTCCCGGCAGCGCTTCGGGGACCGTCCGCCGAGCGGTCGGCCGGGGCGTGCGGGGTGGTTCCGGGATGCCGAGGCCCGCTCCCGGCGCGCTCCTAGAGATGGGATGATTGGGCCGTTCAGAGCGATACGACGGAGAGTGCATGTCCCAGTCCGAACAGGCGGCCCCCACCGACACCATGACGCCGTCCGGGGTACCCCCGGTCATCGCACCCGAACATCCCCCCATCGTCGCCCCCGACAGCGTCTCCCCGAAGCTGCGGGCCGGGATGCTGGTCACCCTCATCCTCGGCAGTCTCTCCGCGCTGCCGGCGCTGTCCATGGACCTCTACCTGCCGGCGCTCCCGGAGGTCGGGAACGTCCTGGGCACCACCGCGTCCAGCGTCCAGCTGACCCTCACCACCTGCCTCCTCGGCCTGGCCCTGGGGCAGCTGATCATCGGCCCCATGAGCGACCAGCTCGGGCGGCGGCGCCCGCTCATCGTGGGCATGGCCTGCTACGTCGTCGCCTCCGCCGCGTGCGCCCTCGCGCCCGGCATCGAGGCGCTCACCGCCTTCCGGCTGCTGCAGGGACTCGCCGGTGCCGCGGGCATCGTCATCGCCCGCGCCGTTGTCCGCGACCTCTACGAGGGCGTGGCCATGGCCCGGTTCTTCTCGACGCTGCTGCTCATCTCCGGGGTGGCGCCGATCATGGCTCCCGTCCTCGGCGGGCAGATGCTGCGCGTCACCAACTGGCGCGGCCTGTTCGTCGTGCTGGCCGTGCTCGGCCTGATCCTCGTCCTCATCGTCGCCCGCTGGCTGCCGGAGACGCTCCCGCGCGAGCAGCGGCACAGCGGGGGCGTCGGCCCGGCGCTGCGCACCATGGGCGGCCTGTTCCGCGACCGGGTCTTCACCGGCTACCTGCTGGCGGGGGCGCTCACCTTCGCCACGCTCTTCGCGTACGTCGCCGCCTCGCCGTTCGTCGTGCAGGAGATCTACGGCGGCTCGCCCCAGACCTTCAGCCTGCTCTTCATGATCAACTCGATCGGCCTGGTCGCCGTCAGCCAGATCAACGGGAAGATCCTGGTCGGTCGGGTCTCGCTCAACCGCGTCATGGCCGTCGGCCTGGTGATCATCACCCTCGCCGCGGTGGCGCTGCTGCTGGTCACCGCCGGCGCGTTCGGAGACGCCGGGCTCGTGCCGGTCTCGGTCGGGCTGTTCGTGCTGATGGCCGCCATGGCGCTGGTGCTCCCCAACGCCAACTCGCAGGCGCTGACGCTGACCCCGCACGCCGCCGGCTCCGCCTCGGCGCTGCTGGGCGCCTCGCAGTTCTTCATCGGAGCCGTCGCCTCACCGCTGGTCGGCATCGCGGGGGAGCACACCGCCGTCCCGATGGCGGTCGTGCAGCTCAGCTGCGTCGTCCTCGCCGCGCTGGCGTTTGTCGTACTGTGCAGGCCATGGCAGACGGGCAGGGCGACCACGACGGCATGAGCGACGAGCCGGGGGCGGTCCCGGCGGGCGGCCCCCCGCCGGGCGGAGCTCCCCGGGCGGCGGGCCGCGACCCGCTGGGCGAGCTGGTCCGGCTGACCGACGCGCTCCCCCGCGACCCGGCCCCCGGCACCGCCGGGGGCCGCGCCTGGTGCGGCGGAGCCGTGCTGCTCGCCGGGCACCGGGACCGCACGCTGGTGCGCCACGCCACCGGCTGGGCGGCGCGCTGGGCGGCACACGACCGGGAGCTGCCGCTCGCCGACCGCGAGCCGGTCACCCCCGATACCCTCTTCGACCTGGCGTCGGTGACCAAGCTCTTCACCGCCGTCGCCACCGTGCAGCAGCTCGAACGCGGCCGGATCGGCGCCGAGGACCCGGTGGGCGACCACCTCCCCGAGTTCCGCGCCGCCGGCAAGGACGCGATCACCGTCCGGCACCTCCTCACCCACACCTCCGGGCTCCGCCCCGAGCTCCCCTTCCACGAGGGCGGCTGGCCCGAGCGGCTGTGGGCCGAGGCGCCGCTGGACGCCCCGGGAACGACCCGCCGCTACTCCGACCTCAACCTGCTCACCCTGCACCTGCTGCTGGAGCGGGTGACCGGCAGGCCACTGGACGCGCTCCTTCACGAGGAGGTGACCGGGCCGCTCGCCATGGCCGACACCCGCTTCGGGCCGGTCCCCGCGGCGCGGGCGGCGGCCACGGAGGACCAGTGGCGGCCCTGGGCCAAGGCGGACCGGGGGATGCTGCGCGGCGAGGTGCACGACGAGAACGCCGCCGCGCTCGGCGGTGTCGCCGGGCACGCCGGACTCTTCGCCACCGCCGACGACCTCGCCCGGTTGTGCCGGGCGCTCCTTGCCGGCGGCGGCCCGGTCCTGCGGCCCGGGTCCGTCGACCTGATGCTGACCGCGCCCGGCCTCGGGTTCGCCGTCGACCAGCCGTCCTTCATGGGCGCCCTGGCCGGCGGCGGCGCGGCCGGGCACACCGGGTTCACCGGGACCTCGCTGGTGGTCGACCGCCGGTCCGGGGGGTTCCTGGTGCTGCTGGCCACGACCGTGCACCCCGTCCGCCCCGCCCCGGCCGACAGCGGCCCGAGGGCAGCGGCGGCCACGTTGCTGGCGCAGGCGCTGCGCGACTCCCCGCGCCTGCCGCATGCCGGGGTCTGACCGGCGCGGCCCGCACCCTGGCGCCGCGGCTCGCTGCCCGCCGCCCGTTCTTCGCTGCCCGCCGCGGCCGCCGGGTCCGCGGCGCGAGGGTCAGCCTGGGAGCAGCCGGTCGAGCGTCCCCGGCGGCAGCGACAGCGGCGTCTCGCGCGGCAGCAGTCCGGTCGCCCCGGCGGTGTCACCGGCCCGCACCCGCTCCCGCACCCGGTGGGCGAGCGGCGTGACGTCCCTGATCGAGACGATCCACGCGTCCGCGTACCGGGCCGCGGCCTCGCCCGCCAGCCCCAGTTGGAGCGAGCGGTGCGGCAGCGGTCGCAGGGCGAGGTCCCGCTCGGGGTCCCACTGCACCCGCGCCGGGGCCTGCCGCAGCGCGCGCCGCCACGCGGGACGGTCGGTGTGCAGCGTCGGGGTGTAGTGGGAGAGGACCGCGTGGCGCAGCGCCCACTCCAGCCCGGCGCGGTCGATCTCGACGGCGAGCACGGTCTCCTGGTCCTGCTTGCCGCCCCAGCCGGAGCGGTACATCATCCACAGGAAAGACGGCTTGACCCAGGTCATCCGCTCGCGCCGCCACGCGTCCGGGAACCGGCCCTCGCGCGCCGCCGGGCCGCCGATCGCAGGGGAGTACGCCTGGTAGAGGGTGACGGTGGTCGCGGTGTGCAGCGCCCGGATCTCGTAACGCGGAGGCCCTACCGGCGCGTCGTCCGGCCGCCCCGCCGCGCGGACGGCGCCCTCGGGTCCGTCCGCCGATCGCTCCGCCACAGCTCGCCCCCTTCGGGCAGGGCTTGCCCCCGCACGGCCGCCACGGTAGCGCCGGAGCCCGGTGGACCGCCCCCGCTTTTCCGCACCCCCGACCGTCCGCTCCGCCCTGCCCGCCCGCGTTGCCGCCCGGACCGTCGCTGCCCGTCCCGCCCCACTAGGATCTCCGGGTGACCACGACCACCGACGACCGGCTGCGGAGCGCCCTCGACGCCCTCCTCGACGGCCTGCCCCCACGGCAGCTCAGCGGCGCCGTCGAGCGGCTGATGACGCACTACCGGGGCCGTACGCCGACCGGCGCCCCGATCCTGCGGGACCGCGCCGACGTGGTCGCCTACGCCGCCTACCGCATGCCCGCGACCACCAGCGCGGTCTCCGCCGCCCTCGGTGAGCTGGCCGCGAGGCTGCCGGGCTGGTCGCCCGCGAGCCAGCTGGACGTCGGCGGCGGCACCGGCGCGGCGGTGTGGGCGGTGGCCGGGGTCTGGCCGGGGGAGCGCCACGTCACGGTGCTGGACTGGGCGGGCCCCGCGCTGGAACTGGGCCGCGAGCTGGCCGACGGCGGCGCCGGACCGCGGGGGACCGCTTGGGAGAAGGAGCGCCTCGGCCCGGGGCTGGAACTGCCCGCGGCGGAACTGGTGACGATCTCCTACGTGCTCAACGAGTTGACCGAGGAGGCCCGCGACGCGGTGGTGGACGCCGCGGCCGCGACGGGCGGGGCGGTGGTGCTGGTGGAGCCCGGGACGCCCGACGGCTACCTCCGCATGCGGCGCGCCCGGGACCGGCTGACCGGCGCGGGGATGCGGGTGCTCGCGCCCTGCCCGCACAGCGGCGCCTGCCCGCTCGAACCGGGCGCCGACTGGTGCCACTTCGCGGCACGCGTCTCGCGCTCCTCGCTGCACCGCCGCGTGAAGGGCGGCGAACTTCCCTACGAGGACGAGAAGTTCAGCTATGTCGCCGCCGTGCCGGCCGGCTGGGAGACGCCGGGCGCAGCCCCCGGACGCATCGTCAGGCGACCGCAGCAGCGGAAGGGCCAGGTCCTCCTGGACGTCTGCGAGCCTGCCGGCGAGGTGCGCCGGGCCACCGTCACCAAGCGGACCAAGGACGCCTACCGGGCGGCGCGGGACGCCGAGTGGGGCGACACCTGGCCTCCGGCGCCCGACGCCGCCGCTCCCGCCACCCCGCCCGGCACCGCCGCTCCGGGCGGCCCCGCCGCCGGTGACGCCGGCGCGCCGGAATGAACCGTGCGCGCCCGCGCTGCCCGGCGCCGGGCCCTGCCGACGGTCAGCTCCGCAGCTCCCCCGTGCAGCACTTCACACTGCCGCCGCCCTTGAGGAGCTCCCCGAGTTCCACGGGGACCGGGTCGTAACCGCGCTCACGCAGCGGCGCCACGAGTCCGGCCGCCTCGCGGGGCAGCAGGACGTGGTGGCCGTCGGAGACGGCGTTGAGACCGAGCGCCAGCGCGTCGGCTTCCTCGGCGAGCACCGCGTCCGGGAACAGCCGGGCCAGGACGGTGCGGCTGCCCGGTGAGAACGCCTCCGGGTAGTACATGACGGCGTCGTCGCGGCTGTCGTCGAGCACGCAGAGCGCCGTGTCGAGGTGGTAGAAGCGCGGGTCGACCAGGTCCAGGCCGATGACGGGGCGGGCGAAGAACTCCTGCGCCTCGGCGTGCGACAGCGGCGAACTGCGGAAGCCCCGGCCCGCGAGCAGGAACCCCGCCGTCACGGCGAAGTCCCCTTCGCCCTCGTTGACGTGCTCGGGCTCGCGGAAGTAGACGGGCGCGGCCGCGCCGCTGCTGCGCAGGTGCCACTCGCGGTGGAGCGCGGCCTCCGGGCGGCGTTCGGGGTGGGCGAACCGGGCGCCCAGGACGCGACCGTCGATGACGGTGGCGCCGTTGGCGGCGTACACGAGATCGGGGAGGTCGGGATGCGGGTCGAGTTCGTCGACGGTGTGGCCCAGTGCGCGGTAGCGGTCCCGGAGTGCCTGCCACTGCTTCACGGCGAGCGGCAGGTCCACGGGTGTGGCCGGGTCCATCCAGGGGTTGATGGCGTAGGTCACCCGGAAGTGTTCGGGCGGGCACATCAGGTAGCGGCGGGGTGAGTACAAGGAAGGCTCCTCACGACGACCGGCTTTGCGGTGTGCCCAGTGTGCACAGCGGTCGTGATGGCGAACCGGGGTTCGGCACAGTTGCCGCCCGAAGCATCGTCCTCCCCACGCCGCCGTGGTGGCGATTCCCCTCTCCCGCGGCTCCCCGGGACTCTCCGCGGCTTGCCGGTGGCCCGCGTCGCCTGCGCGCGAGACGTGACGTCTTGTCGGCGCCGTCCGCCTCGTAGACTGGCCGCATGAGCCAGCGCCCCGGCCCCGAGCAGCCCGAGGACGGCGGCACGGCCGCCGGCAGGCGGCAGCCCGACCCCACCCGCCGCAACGCCCGGTCCCGCGCGGCGATCCTGATGGCCAGCCTGCAGCTCGTCGGCGAGGTCGGGTACGCGCGGCTGACCATCGAGGCCATCGCGGCGCGTGCCGGGGTCGGCAAGCAGACCATCTACCGGTGGTGGCCCTCCAAGGCGGCGGTGCTGCTCGACGCCTTCACCGAGGGCGGCGGGGAGGGCGGGCCCGAGGCGGCCGTACCGGACACCGGTGACCTCGCCGCCGACCTGCGGGCCGTGCTCCGCGCCACCGCGGACGAGTTCTCCGACCCGGCGTTCGAGGCCCCCTACCGTGCGCTCGCCGTGGCCGGTGCGCAGGACGCCGAGCTCGCCCGCGAGTTCGACGCCCGGCTGACCGACGTCGGCACCGAGCTGTACGTGGCGCGGCTGCGCTCCGCCCGCGACGCGGGCCAGATCCGCGGCGACGTGGATCTGCGGCTGGCGGCCGACATGCTGACCGGCCCGTTCTTCCAGCGGTGGCTGGCCCGCCGCGGTCCGCTCGACCACGCCTTCACCGACGCCCTGGTCGACGCCGTGCTCGCCGGGCTGCGACCCCGCGACTGACGACCGGCCGTCCCGGCCCCGGCACGGCCGCCGGACCGCCGCTGCCACGGACGGGTGCCACCGGTCGCCGCCCTGCCGGACCGCCCGCGGGGCGCTCCGC
>NZ_JAAVJD010000002.1 GCF_012033735.1 Streptomyces lonarensis
AGCCCTTCGGGGTGCCGATCCGGCGACGGTGCGCGGCCAGCAGACGGGCCAGATACTCCACGAGGTGGCGTGGGACGTCGAGCATGGCAGCATAGGGGACCAACGTGAAGCCTCTGGTTCATCGGACGATCTTGTGGTGAGAACCGTCCTACCAGGGGCTTCACGTCTGCCCACACCCGGGCCACCACTGTCCACCCGAGCCCGCAGGGACCAGATCAACCCGATTCGCGAAGATCAGCTCGCTGAGAAAACCTCAGTGTTCGAGGCCTCGCCCGTATAGAGCTTGAGGGCGCGTAGTGCTGCCGTACTGTCCGCGAGGCGGCTCTCGAGTGCCGCGAGCCGCGCCGCTGCCTCGTCGCGCTCGCGCCGGGCAGCCTCGATACCCTGCCGCAGCTCATCGGTCTGCGCACTCAGCTGCGCCAGGAAATGGTGGGTAGATGTGTCGATGTCGTCCACCGGTACTACCCCCTCCCCGTCTCTGTCAGCCTTGGTATCCAAGATCTGCGGCGACAGCTTAGACAACAACAACTCCCCGTGTCACACGGTCTGTTGGATGCGCATCAACTCATGAGTGCGCTATGAAGTACTACTTCGGATGCGTCTGCTGTGACCAGCGAAAACGGCCGCACGAAGGAATGCTGTTTCTTGGTGCGGAGGAGGGAAGTACTGGGGTGCGCACCAAAGTTGCAGGTGCGTCCTGCGAGGTTGCACCCTCACTGCGCGGCTCCAGCACGGGGGCGTGTCGAACTGCCCGCCTCCCACCGGCGCCGTCGGAGCGCCGGCACCGCTGCGGAGGACGTGCCCGTTGGCGGCGGACAGAGCGGCCAGATAGAAGTCGCTCACCCGCCGTACCGCCTGAACCGTCTCTATCCTGCCTCCCTGACTAGCCAGGCCCTCCGTGCATAGTCACGCAGAAGGTTATGCAGCCGGTACCGGTCTCCGGGCTGCTCATCGATCAGGTGTGCCTCGTCCAGCTCCTCCAGCCGGCTGCGCGCCTCGGCGACAGAGACGGAAGCGATGGCCGCGCCCGTGTAGGCATCGAGGTCGGTCCCAGCGTAGAAACCCAGGAGCCGGAAGAAGCGCTGCCGCTCCGCGTCCAGGCCCTGGTAGGACAGCTCGAACGCCGCGGCCACCGCCCTCTCGCCCGCGCGCAGCTCGGCCAGCCGGTCGCGTGGCACGAGAAGACGGCTGCGCAGATCGTCCGCACTCCACGACGGGTGGTGCCGAGCCGGGCCGCCAGCAGCGAGATCACCAGCGGCAGGCACCCGCACAGCCCGACCAGCTCCTGCACGACCGCCCGCTCGGGCGACTTCGCGGGCCTGCCGCTCAGCCGCACGAACAGCTCAACGGCGTGGCCCTTCGGAGGGGCCGCGACCCGCAGCACCACCTCCTCGCTCGCCGCCGGCCGCTTCCGGCTCGTCACCAGCACCAGGCAACCGCTGTCACCGGGGAGGAGCGGCTCGAGCTGTCCGTAGCTGGCCGCGTTGTCCAGGATCAGCAGCGCCTTTTTCGGACAGCCGCGTGCGCCCCATCGCCACCCTCGCTTCGGTCACTGGGGTGGCGTTGTCACCGACCGGGATCTGTCCGGCCGGCACCCCGGCCGCCGCCAGTAACGACGCGAGCGCGTCGCCGGGCTGCACCGGGCTCCGGCCGGTGGTGGGGCCGTTCAGGTTCACGAACAGCTGCCTGTCCGGGAACATGTGCGTCATCAGATGGGCGGCGTGCACCGCGAACGCCGTCTTCCCGACCCCAGGCATCCCGTCGATCACATGCACCGGCAACGCCTCGCCACGCTCCTGCGCCTCCTGTACCGACCGCACCAGCGCCTCAAGCTCGGCGGTCCGGTCGGTGAACACCGTGGTGTCACGGCGCAGCACCAGCGCGGCGCTCAACGGGCCTTCCTGCGGCGGCGAGGCTTCGGGGCATGATGTCGGCGTCGCCGTGGGGGTGCGTCCCGCGTCTCGGGCAGGGCGGCCAGCGCCGCCGACATCACGACCAGCAGGCCCCCGAGCAGCAGAAACGAGGCCCAGGCATGATCCTGGATCCAGCCCAGCCATCCCGGCCAGCGGCTCTCCTCCGAGACGGCGTTGGTCACCAGACCGACGAACAGTGTGGTGACAGCGCCGCCGCCGGCCACGATGGCGACCGACGCCCCACGCCGGAGTCTCATTCGGACACCAGCTGACGGGCTGCGCGGCTCCCACTTGCCGTACTGCGGAAGCACTCCGGTCGCTTGCGTCCCTTGCGCATCACGACCCCCCGGAAATCGGCATCTGCTGCAAGAGCGTCAGGGTAGGTGAAGACAGTCAAGAGTGCTGATTCGGCTGCTTGGCCCTATAACGCCCATCAGGGCAAAGGCCGGAATCTCCCGTCCAGGCGGCGCTGTGGTGCACGGGAGGCGTTAGGCATTGCCTGTCCATACGATCCGCTGCTGGAACGCGCCACGACCCAGGGCCTTCTGGACGCGGACCACGTCGAGTTCGGCGGGCGTGAACCCCAGGTGCCGGGCGAGGGCGTGCACCACCTCCAGGACATCGGCGAGCTCTTCCACCTGCGCCGAGACATGCTCGGCGACCAGGAACTCGGCGAGTTCCTCCTGAAGCTTGTCCTTCAGACGCTGCACGTACTCCTCGTCGTCAGCGACGTAGGTCCGAGGCTCCCCGCCATCGCGACGGATGATCTCCGGGATGAGATCGCGGACGAGTTTCCCCTGCGCCGCACCAGCGGACAAAGCAGGGGAAGAGCCGCCGTCTCCTCCGGTGTTACGTGAACTCACGGCCCTGTCGAATCTCCCAGGGCCCTGTAGGGACGACACGTACTTCGCCGAAGTACTTGAGCCACTCGCAGATGTTCTCCGCGGCCCGCTGCGCCTGTGCCTCCGTGGTTCCGTCCGCCTCCATCAACTGCTGCTGAAGGTCGGCCATGCTCAGCCGTCCGCTCGTCACCAGCTGCTCGACCTCGGGCATGGCGTGTAGCTCCGCCAGCACGGCCTTGGAGAAGGCAGTCTCACTGAGCCCCTGGGGCAGGTTGAGGTGGGCCAGGTCCCGGACCACCCCAGCGAGGATCTCGCTGACGTAGTCGTGGCGGCTGCCCCTGTAGACCGGGTAGAGGCGATGCGGCGCCCGCGTCTCGGGACGCCAGGAGGGACCGTCTTCTTCCGCCTCTTCCGTGACCACGACGAACTTCGGGCAGTCTTCGTCGCTCTTCAGGACGTCGGCCTGAGCGCGAATCTGGCGCGCAAGTTCGAGCGTCGCCGGCACAGCGGTCGCCTGGATGTCGCGCAGGAGTTGCTGCACCTCGGGATGCGCTTCGGGTACCTCGACCAGGACCTCCAGGTTCCTCGGCTGCCGACGCCCTGTGGCCTTCGCGGTGAGGTTGGCGGAGCCCACCAGGCACCGGTCGTCAGCGAGGTACAGCTTCGCGTGGAGATCGTGGCACAGCAGGATGGAGACCCGGCTGTCGGCCGCAGCAAGTTCGGCGATCTCCGGGTCGGACACGCCGGCCGCCACCTCCATCACGGACCAGCGAGTCACGCAGAGGATCTCCGCCTCGGCCGCCGTGACAGCGCCCACGGCGGCCGCGAAGACCTCGCGCTTGATGAACGGCGCCACGAGGACCACGCGGCCGCGAGCGGTCGCGAGCAAGCCCTCGATCTGCCGCCAGACGTGGTCAGACGTCACTCGTCATCCTCGTCGTCGTCATCGTCGTCAGGGAGGTCGGCGGTGAAGAACTCGCTGGCCAGGCGACCCCAGTCCTGGCGCATCTTCTTCACTCGGTCCTTGGCCTTGGACTCGTCCGGAAGCTCATCCTCGAAGCGCGCCCACGAGAAGAGCAGGAGCTTGAACGCGCTTGCCGCCTGCTCGAGGCGGTGGGCGAGCTCGGCCCGGCTGGCATCCTCAACGTCGCTGTCGAGGACGGCCACGAGCTGGTTGTACACCGGGTGGTCCATGTTGAGCGCGACCTGGAGCAGGCCCGGGATGAACTCGATGTTGAAGAAGGCCGGCGAGTCCGGGTTGCGGCTGGTCAGCAGCCGCACCTTGCGATGCTGCGCCGTCGTCTCCTCGATGATCCGCTTGGCATCGGCTTCCGGGTACCGATGAGTCTCCACGAGGCTCTCGAGCTGGGCCTGCTCGATCTCCTCAGGGGTGGCCTCTTTCTCCAGGGCCTCGGTCCGGCTCGGAGGAACCTCGGTGCGGCGCTTCTTGACCGCCTGGTCCGCTTGGACCTCGGCGGTCTCGTGCCGCTTCCTGTTGCTCCGACCGCCACGGGTCTGATCCTGGAGGTCCTTCCGGAGCCGGCCGATCAGCTTCTGGCGGATGTGGTAGACGATGTCGATCAACGGAAGTCGCTGATCCCCTTCTTCCTGGAGCTGTGCACGGAACTCGCCCCAGCTCATGCCGGTCCCCGCAGCTTCCTCCTCCCAGTCGAAGTGAGCCAGGTTGGAGAAGGCGGTGGCCGCCTGCTTGTTGTTGGTGACGCCGAACACCTCGTCGAGCTGGGGCGGAAACTCGATCTCGATGCCCCACCAGCGCTCGACCGGGTCGTAGGTGCTGGTCCAGCCCTTGTCGAGGTCCAGCTCGCGGTTGGCTCTGATCAAGGAGACGCCCAGGTTACGCGCCGCGTGCTTACCCCAAGGCGTGGAGCCCGGGTTGGCGGTGGGCGAGATGCCGTCCGGCCAGGGCTTGCCGTCGATGTCGGAGCGGCGGGCTTCATCCTTAGCGATGGAGGCCCGGACAATCACCGGGTACTCGTTGCCGTCGATGCCCTTGACCATGAACTCTTCGACACCCACCTGCCCGACGGAGCCGGCGCCGCACGGACGGAACATCGGCGCGGTGTCGAACGGGTAGGGGGTCGACGTGTGCGGCATCAGGTACAGGGGGTCGTTCGGTCGCGCGTCCTTGGCGTCGACCTCTTCCCCTCCGTGGACCGGGACGAGCCTGATCCGGCAGATGCCGTCAGAGATGAACCGCCGGTAGACGCGACCGATCAATTCCTCGGTGTTCCGCAGAGTCGCCGTGGCGCCGAGCCACTGGACACGGTCGAGGTTGGTCCACAGGACGAGCGTGCCCGACTGCCCGAGCCCCTGGCTGAGCTTCTGCCACTCGTCGGGCAGGGGGTAGTGCGACGGAGCCGGAACCTGGGCATGGGTCCCTTCTATCTCCTCGATGTCCAGGTAGGTGTAGAGCGCGTTGTCCGGGCCGTTCTGCCAGGACCACACCTCGACGCGCTTGCACTGGGACATGCTGGAGTTGGGCAGTCCGACTCCGAAGCGCCCTATTCCCTTGCGGTCCTGTCGGGTACCGACGCCGAACCGGAGGGACCGGCGCAAGGTCTCGCGGTCCATCCCCCTGCCGTTGTCCATCACGGCGATCTTCTCGACGTGGTACCGAGCGCGCTCGGTGCGGCGCTCGGACGCCTCCACCGCAAAAAGCTCGACGATGTCGGCGCCCGCCTCGATGCCGTTGTCGATCAGCTCGGCGATGGCGTGGGCAGTGGACTTGTAACCGCTGTCGCGCATCGCCTTGATCGTCATGTCGGAGCTGACGATCGGGTAGGAGTCCTCGATGTCGATCACCTGTTGCTCCATACGTCCTCCCAGTTCGTGAATGCCTGCGCTACGTCCCCGAATCCTGGGAGATCAGGATCGATGACCGTGATCACGTCACACGTTGAGGTGCCCCCCGCCTTGGGGCCGCGGATGACCCGTCCCACCATCTGGCTGTACAAGACCAACGAGCGGGTGGGCCGAGCGATAACGGCTGCGCTTGCAGCCGGCGCGTCGAAGCCGGTGGTGAGCACGCCGAAGTTGGACAGGACCATCGGCTTGCTCGACGGCCCCTTGAACCGAGCGATGACCTTGTCCCGGTGCCGGGGCGGCGACTCGGCCGTCACCTGCTCGGCGTCGATCCCGAGGGCAGACAGGGTCGCGACCAGGAGGCGGCTGTGCTCGACGGAGGCTGCGAACAGGATGATCCGCCGGTGTTCCTCCGCCAGGTCGAGGATGGTGCGCACCACCTGAAGGTTCCACTGCTCGTTGGCCGCGAGTGCTTCGACCATGCCCTCGGGTAGATCGAAGGTGGCGGCGACTGCGCGCCGGTCCGCAGCGCTCAGCTCCATGCCTGAGGAGGCCGCGACCGTCCGGAAGTCGGGGCGAGCCAGGTAACCCTGTTCGATCAAGGCGGTGACCGGATTGTCATAGCCGTCGATCTCGAGCATCACCTTCTGCCGCGCGAAGAACTCCGACAGCTTCTCGTCCGCCGAGATGTCGGCCCAGGTGCGACCGGGCGTCGCCGTCAGCCCGAGCAGGCTCGCGTCACGCCGCAGAGTGAGCGCCTCCACCACTCGGCTGTAGGTGGGCGCGATGGCTTGGTGAGCCTCGTCAAAGACCGTAAGCGTGGTGTGCAGCGCGAGCCGGTCGTAGAACGACGGATCGGCCTTGGCAGCAGCGACCGCCTTGTCCACGCTGAGAACAACGAGGCCGTCCGTGACGCCCTCCAGGTCAGCGGGAGTGTCGCCCCACATGCGCACCACGCTGACGTCGCGGTTGCCCAGAGCACCCCAGGCGCGCTCGAACTCGCCGGCGGCCTGCTCAAGAAGCTCACGCCCTCGGGCAAGCCACACCACCACAGTCGGTTCGTGTGCCCGGAGGTGGTCGCAGATGATGTTCATTCCGGTACGGGTCTTACCGACGCCGGTGGGCAGGTGCAGCACCGCACGGCGTTCGCCGGAGTAGAGCAACTTGTGTACTCGGCTCGCGGCGCGGCGCTGATGCGGGAAGAGGCCGTAGGCCGGTGTGGCGGAGGATCGCGGAGAAACGCGCGTCTCTGATGCACGCTCAACTACCAAGCCCAGAAAGCCGAACAGCGTCCGCTTCTGTTCGGCCGACCACTCGACCTTGGAGAGGAAGGCGTCCTCGCTGGCAGAGCCGTCCCAGCCGAGTCGCTGGGCGAGCTCCCGCCGCTTGGGGGCAGGCACCAGAGCAAGGAAAGCGCTCCGGTCCTCCGGATCCGCCATGACCGCTTCGGCCGACACGGCACTCGCCGCGACCTTGCGCAACAGCGCCTCGTCGGCCGCTCCACCGCTGAGCAGGTCGAGCAGCGAGCAGGCGCTGTCGCCGAGCAGATGCCGCACATATGTGAGGGGCGCCTGCTCAAGCACCTCTTGAAACGGGTAGCCGGGTGATGAGGCCGCGCTCACGCCCTGCCTCGCGGTCGCCGCACACCCAACATGACCTGTGGAGTCTTCATCGACACCTGTACGCCCCCCCGGGCTACTTGCGTAATGACACAACTACTCATCGCCACAGGGTCGGGATCAGTCGATCTCGCGGCGAGTGGTTCAGCGTAACCTCCACCGCCGACAGCAGAGGCGTGCCTGCGACGGAATGCCGCGGTTCGGGGATCACGTTGCAGCTAGCGGCTGCTTAGTCGAGGCGCGAACGGCTTCCGGTGCCCCCACCCGACCCTCCGTTACTGCGGACTGTCATAGGTGGCGGATAGCATCCCGGTACACTCCTGGTGGAAGAAGAGAGTCCGCCGAAAATCTCCACCAGGACCGGCCCAAGATCATTACAGCGAGGGGGGGAGTGGCGCGCATGCGTACGGAGGGCGAGGTCGTCTACCTCGACTACAACGCCACGGCGCCCATGCGACCCGAGGCGCTCGAGGCCACTGTCTCGGCGATGCAAACCGTCGGGAATGCCTCAAGCATGCACCATCTCGGGCGAGATGCCGCAACTCGCGTAGATCATGCCCGGCGTCAGGTGGCTGATCTGCTGAACTGCTCTCCGGGTGAGCTGATCTTCACGTCAGGGGCCACCGAAGCCAACAACCTTGCCCTGCACGCTGCCTACGCGCGTGGAGGGTATTTGATGACGTCTGCCGTCGAACACCCGGCCGTCCTGGAAGCTGCCCGGTCGCTCACGGCGGAGCAGCCGGATGCCCTCGTGGTTCTCCCCGTGGACTCCGATGGGGCGCTCGATCTGGAGCTGCTGTCGTTCACGCTTGCGGAGCGTGATGTCGCCCTTGTTTCGATCATGCTTGCCAACAATGAGACCGGCGTCCTGGTCGACCTCCGCCCGGTTGTCGAGGCGGCCCACGCGGCCGGTGCCCTGGTCCACACGGACGCCACGCAGTACGTGGGCAGGCTCCCGCTGGACCTGAGCGAGCTCGACGTTGATCTGCTCTCTCTGTCGGCGCACAAATTCGGAGGCCCGCAGGGAGTCGGAGCGTTGTTCGTTCGCCGCGGTGCCGCCCTGCCATACAGGCCGATCCTGGTGGGTGGAGGCCACGAGCGTGGCTGGCGCGCCGGCACGTTGAACGTCGCGGGCATCGTCGGCCTCGGGGCGGCGGCTGAAGCAGCGGGTAAGCGGCTGGAACATGAGGCTGTTCGCATCGGCGAGCTGCGTGACCGGCTAGAGGGACTGCTCCTGGCGAAGGTCGATGACTGTCACATCAACGGTCGCCGCCTGGCGCGGCTTCCCGGAGTCACGAGCGTTACGTTCCCCGGAGTGCCAGCAGATGCGGTACTGGTCGCGATGCCGCACGTGGCTGCATCTGATGGCAGTGCTTGCTCCTCCGGAGCGCCTAGCCCGAGCCACGTGCTTCTCGCGATGGGCCGCAGCAGGGAGGACGCCGACTCGACGATCCGGCTCTCACTCGGCTACGCCACAACAGAGCAGGACATCGAACGAGCCGCCGAGGCTGTGGTGGCCGGAGTGCAGCACGTTCGCACGGTCTTGGCCGCCACGCACGCCCCCTGAGCGACGTTGCCTTTATAGACCTTTTGACCGCATATCTAGGGAAGGGCGCAACCCCGATGCCAGACAGTCGGCTTGCTGAAGCCGTCGAGCTTTCCTTTGGGCGCCATGAGACCTTTGCCCCGCGCTTCGGCTGGCTCCACAAGGCTTACATGCAGGTAAAGGACCACAGTGACATCTTCCTTCGCGATGACGCCCCCGTGGTGCTCGGCGTCGGCAAGAACATGGTCTACGCCATGCGGTACTGGTCGCGCGCGTTCAAACTCACCAAGGAACACGACCACGAGGACCCCAAGCAGCGGGCGCAGCTTGCCGCTCCCACGTGGCGGGCACGCTGGCTCCTCGACGAGGACGGGGCGGACCCCTACCTCGAGGACACCGGAAGCCTGTGGCTGCTCCACTGGTGGTTGCTCTCCGCCGACTCACCGGCTGCCAAGTGCTGGGCGCCGAGTTGGTACGTGACATTCAACCTGGCCCCGCGGTCCCGGGTGACCGCGGCCGAGCTGACCCGGGTGATCACTCGTCACGTCCACGAGACCTTCCCAGAGAAGGACTGGCCGGCGGCTGAATCGATCAGCCGGGATGTTGACTGCTTGATCAAGATGTATGCCTCTGATCAGGAGCTCAACCCTCTGTCGCCGGGCAGCTTCGAGGACCTGCTGATGTCTCCGTTCCGCGAGCTCGGTCTGCTGGAGGGCCAGGGGAAGGGCAAGGAGCGCACATGGCGCTTCACCAACGGCGCACGGTCGAACCTCCCCGCCGCCGTCCTTGCGTACGTGTGCCTGGACTACGCGGCACGATTCCACTCGAGCGCCGGCTCCATTTCCGTCGCCCGCCTCGCCGAAGAGGAAGGGGCACCGGGCCGGGCCTTCCGAATGCGCGAGCCGGAGATCACCAAGGCGATCGAATCGATCGTCAGCGACCACCCGCGTCTCCAGCTGGTCGAAGCTCTCGGGCAGCGCAGCCTCCGCTTCGAAGATGCGCCGCAGGATCTGGCCTGGGACATCTTGGACGAGCACTACGACCACGTCCGGAGGCGGGACCGCTTCCCAACGCCGGAGGACTGGGAGGAGCGCTACCCCGGGCTCCGCCGTGCCGGCGTGAAGCGTCCACGCAAGCAGGGGCAGCGGACGGAAGAGCAGGACCTGATCGAGGGGATGGCGTGATCATGGAAGCCCAGTCCACCCAGCTGGCTAGCCTGGTGGCCGCTCCCCCTCAGGTTCCTGCCGGCATCTCGCTCGTCGGTTCCCAGATGCGCTCCACCAATTTGGAGCGCGATGTTCAGCTGCAGGACCTCGGAGAGCCGTACTTCGGGGTGCGAGCCCTGGACATCCTCGATCGCGTAACCAATGCCATCGAGGATCTTCGACGTCCCCGTGCATGGTCGTTCACTGGTCCGTACGGCTCCGGTAAGTCGACCCTCTCGAACCTTTTCGACGCGCTCCTCGGTGACGACCAGGCCCGCCGCGATGCAGCCCACAGGGCTGTCACCGCAACCAGCGAGGGGCAGGCGAACAGGCTTGCGCGAGTGCGTGACGAACTCGCCGAGAAGGGCTTCCTCGGAGCGGTCGCCACGGCGCAGCGAGAGCCTCTGGCCGTCACGCTTCACCGAGCACTGGAGACCGCGGCCACCCGGCGATGGGGGAAGCGGCGCCCGAAGGACGTCGCCGCGGCTCTGGCCGCCTGCGCCGAAGGGGAGCTGCCCACTCCGCAGAACCTGATCGAAGCGACCACCGTTCTGTGCAGCAAGGACCCCGTCCTGCTGATCATCGACGAGTTCGGCAAGACGCTGGAGTACCTGGCCGCTCAGGGCGACTCCGGCAGTGCTGCGAACGATGTCTACCTGCTCCAGATGCTGGCCGAGAAGGGCGCGGGCCGTACCGGCCTCCGGCTCTTCATGTTCACCCTGCAGCACCTGTCGTTCACGGACTACGCCGCCCGCTCGAGCGCGATCCAGACCCAGGAATGGGCCAAGATCCAAGGGCGCTTCGAGGACATCACCTTCGCACCGAACCTCGGCGACTCGGTTCACCTGATGTGTCGGCGCCTGGACCACTCCAAAGTCAGCGCACAAGGACACGCGCTCATCAGGGCTCAAGCTGATGCCGCTGACGCCTTCTGGCGTGACAACGCGCTGCTCTCGGTTGTGGACATCTCAGCGCGGAGATTCGCCCTCCTGTACCCGCTGCATCCGTTGACCGCAGTGGCTGCTCCGCTTCTGGCCTCCCAGATCGGGCAGAACGACCGGAGCCTCACGGGCTTCCTGTCGAGCGACGAGCCGAACACCGTCCGCCGAACGCTGGAGACTGCAGCGTCGGAGGCCTCCGAGCGGGCCACGACCATCCGGGTGCCCCAGCTCTACGACTACTTCTTTGCGTCGGGACGCACCACCATCCTGGCGTCTTCGAACGCCAGTCGCTGGCTGGAGGTGGACTCCCGGATCAATGAGGCTCACGGGCTGCCGACCGAGGACCAGGAAGTCCTCAAGGCGATCGGCATCCTGAACCTCATCGACACTGACGGGCTGCTGAGGGCAACCCCCTCGATGATCCACTTCGCGCTGAACGACCCGGTGCAGGTTACCGACCCTGTGTCGTTTGCCGCGCTGCAGGAGCGGCTTGAGAGGTTGGTAGAGGACGGCTTCGTCGTCCACCGTGCCTATAGCAACGAATACCGCGTCTGGCAGGGAACCGACGTCGACATCGACAACCGGGTCCGGGAAGTCACTGCCCGTATCGATCCGACCGATGTCGTGCAGTACTTCAGCCAGCACCTGGGGAGCGTGCTGCCGTCGGCAGTCGTCGCCGGCGGACACAGCCAGCGCACTGGCATGCTCCGCTACTTCACCACGGCGGTAAGCCACAAGGGCGGCAAGGTCAGTGGTCCGGACGTCATTCAGGACGCAGCGGACGGCATGGTCCTGTTCCACCTCGGACCCATCGAGGACCGGCCCATGGTGGACTCACCCTTGCCGGTGCTGATCGGCACGACGAAGGACCCGGACGCGGTGCTGCGCGCCGGCATCGACCTGGTTGCGCTCGAAGAACTTCTCGACGATGACACCATCGACCACGTCGCCAAGCGTGAGATCGAGGAGCGAGCCTCCGAACTCGCCCAGAACATGGGCTTCCTGCTGGACACGGCCTTCCACCCGCTGGCCTCCCAGTCGACGTGGTCTCTGTGGCACAAGGGCACGAATGTCCCCGACCAGGACAGTGAGCCGATCGAGGCGCGCAGCTACGCGAACCTGGCCTCCCAGGCGTGTGACCGCGTCTACAAGCACACGCCGCACATCCGAAACGAGATGCTCGGCCGTCACCAGCTCACCAGCAACGGAGCCCGTGCCCGTCGGGAGCTGCTGACCGCGACGCTTCAGCAGTCGGGTCTCCCTCTCCTCGGCTTCGACAAGACGAAGTACACGCCCGAGCGGGCGATGTACCACGGTGTCCTGGAGTACCTCGGGCTTCACCAGGCGGCGGGGGAGGTCAAGGCCGGCACAGAGGGAGGAAGCCTCCTCACCCACGGCCTGAGCCGCCCGAGCGCTGAGAAGAACGAGAGCGTCCTCGCTGTCTGGGAAGCAGTGGACGAAGCCCTCACCCACGCCAAGCAGCCCACCCCAGTCGTGGACATCTACCGGCATCTGATGGCGCCGCCCTACGGCGTGAAGGCCGGCGTCGTGCCGATCCTGCTCGTCACGGCACTGATCCTCCGCTCGCAGGACGTCGCCCTCTTCGAGGACGGAAACTACTGCCAGCGACTCACGCCAGAGATCATCGAGCGACTCAACGTCCCGTACCCGGACCGGTTCACCGTCAAGGCGTCGCCGTCCGGTCGAGGCCAGCGCCGGCTTGTCGTTGACCAGCTCGCCAAGTCCCTCAACGCGGACACCCCCAAGTCCCGAACGGCACGTAACCCAGCCCTTCTCTCGGTGACGCGGGCGATCCTCGAGCGGATCATGGTCATGGACCCGTACGGCCGTCAGACCCGCCGACTCAGCCCCGAAGCGGTCGCCATCCGCGCGGTGCTCTCGGCGGCGACGGATCCTGACGAGCTGGTCTTCATCTCGCTGCCCCAGTCTCTTGGCATGGAGCCGATCGGCCCGAGCATGCCCAGGGATGAGGGCGCCGCCCGGGCCTACGTCGATCGCCTCACGACGGCGCTCGACGAGCTCTCCGGGGCCAGAGCGGCCCTGCGGCGCGAAGTCGTCGGTGTCCTCGCCCGGGAGTTCAGGCTCCCCGCCGACCTGACGGAGTTGCGTACGGGCCTGACCGAGCGCCTCAGCGGGTTCGCCAGCGCGCCTCTGGAGCTCAGCCTGCAGGGTTTCGTCTCCCGGGTCCTCAACAAGAGCCTGCCGGACGAGGACTGGCTGGACCCGCTCATCATCCGCCTGACGAACAAGGCTCTGGGCGACTGGAACGACAGGGACGTCGAAGCGTTCCCGCGGCAGGTCCGCGAAGTCGCCCGAGCTCTTGACCGCGTGAGCCACCTCTACGAGGTCCAGGAGGCTTCGACCACCGGCGAGGGCAAGGCCGCCAAGCCGCGTCAGATCGACACCCATCTGCTGACGCTTACCACACCCAGTGGCACCGAGGAGCGCACGCTAATCCACGTGCCTCGACAGTCGCGCCAGACTGCTGACGAGCTTGTTGTCAGTGTCATCAAGCAAGCTGAAGATGCACTGGGCCCCGACGGAGCACGCATCCTGCTCGCCGCACTGGCCGAGCACCTTGCCGCGAAGGACTCCGCCGAGCAGCCCCATACTAAGGAGACGCCGTGACCAGCACGAACACCCCGGAAGGGAAGAAGCGCCACGTCCTCGGCCTGTCCGGGGGCAAGGACTCCTCCGCTCTCGCGATCTACATGCGTGACCGCGTCCCGGACATGGAGTACTTCTTCTGCGACACCGGCGCCGAGCTGCCGGAGACCTACGAATACCTCAACCGCCTCGAAGCTGCGGTCGGCAAGCCGATCGTCCGCCTCAACGCGAGCCGGGACTTCGACCACTGGCTGGAGGTCTACCAAGGCACCCTGCCCAGCCCCCAGATGCGCTGGTGCACAAAGAACCTGAAGATCAGGCCGCTCGAAGAGTGGGTGGGCGACGACGAGGTCATCTCGTACGTCGCGATCCGTGCTGACGAGAACCGTCTCGGCTACGTCAGCACCAAGCCGAACATCGAGGCCGTCTTCCCCTTCCGGGAGGACGGCATCGACCGGGCCGGGGTGGACCGCATCCTCGACGAGGCCGGCATCGGCCTCCCGGCCTACTACGAGTGGCGCACGCGCTCCGGCTGCTACTTCTGCTTCTTCCAGCGCAAGCACGAGTGGGTCGGTCTCAAGGACCGGCACCCGGAGCTTTTCGAGAAGGCCATAGCGTACGAGGAGAAGGTCAACTACCGGCGCACGGCCATGCAGGAGCGTCAGTACACCTGGTCCCAGGGCGAGTCGCTCCACGAGCTCATAGAACGCCGCGACGAGATCGAGGCCAAGCACGAGGCCGCCCTGGAGCGTGCCGCGAAGCGCACGAAGCCGAACCGCCCGCTCCTGGAGATCCTCTCCGACGCCCTCGACGAGGACGACGACTCGGCAGCCTGCGCGGTCTGCCACCTGTGATCTGCGCCCTGAGCCCGGTCCACGCATCAGCGTGAACCGGGCTCAAGCATGCAACCGGCGGGGCAGTGTCAGAGTTACCTGACACACTGTGAGGCCAGAGAGAACTTACGGTTCTTCTTTCCAAGATCAGTCGCTTGCAAGGGGGCGGGGAAAGATGGTTGAGCAGCACGGACAGCCTGCGCCAGACGCCGTGGTCGCGGAGGTTCCAATCAATCCGGGCCGGGTACTCCGCGCCATCGCGCGCATCGGCTACACGCCCGAAAGCGCAATCTGTGACATCGTAGACAATTCGGTTGCAGCTAACGCTCGTAGGGTTGCGATCGTCCTTGAGCGGCAGCCCAACGTGGCTGAGTCGCGCCGCAATAGTGCCGCGCGATACGTCATTGCCGATGACGGCGACGGTATGGACGAGACGAGCCTGATCGAAGCGCTGGGACTGGGCACCGAGAGGCCATACGACAAAGACAGCCTCGGGAAATACGGTCTCGGGCTGAAGAGCGCTGGTCTTTCACAGGGAGATCGCCTCGTCGTGGTCAGCGCTCCACGAGGGGGCAGCTGGAGCAAAGTTGTACTCGACCTTCCGCATGTGGAGAAGGTCGGGAAGTTGGAATGCTTGGTCATGGAGCCGAATGAGGTCGACCTCGCGCGTATTGAGCAACTGATCCCGGGAGCTGAGCACGGAACAGTCGTTACTATTGAGAAGGTTCATAAGTCCAATCATCCCAGCATCCGTAAGACGCGAGAAGCCCTGAAGCGAAACCTGGGGGTGACTTATTTCTATTTCCTTCAGGGCGGGGACCGTGAGTTCGATATTTGGCTCGACGGTGAGCCCGTAGCTCCATTTGACCCCCTGTTCGTTGACGAAGCTGACGCCGGAGGTAATCTGGACGATTCGACGTGGGATGGCCGCTCGGTTCGATGGCTTGAACGCCAGCGTTCGGTAGTACTGGACTCCGAAAATGGTGTGCGAGCACAGTTGGAGGCCACCCAGCTTGTGCACCCGCCAGCCTTCGATAATCCCGCAGAGATTCGTAAAAAGTACATGATTGGAGCCGGTCACTACGGCTTCTACATCTACCGGAACAGGCGGCTCATTCGCTGGGCTGAGCGTTTCGATGGGATCATCCCAACAGATCAGGATTTCTTTGCATTTCGAGGTCGGATTCTGATCGATGATACTGCTGACGACGCATTCAATATCGACGTCAAGAAGTCCCAGATACTGCTGAGTGAAGAAGCTGAGCAGTCGCTGGATGATGCCGTACATGAAGCTAAGCGCCAAAGCAAAGTTGCATGGAAGACGGCAGCCAAAATCCTCAGGCGGAAGGCGAACTCTGATCCATACAGCAAGGCAGCCGAGGCTCTGAGCGAGATTGAGTTCCCGGACCTTCTGCCGGCTGACCCCGACGACGTTATGGCCGAGGCGGAACGCAGTAAGCGTGCCGAGAAGGAGTCGGTTAGGCATCCGCTGAAGAGCGGTGAGCGCGAGCAGGCCCGCAAGGACGGGGCCAGAGTCACCCTCGTTGATCAGCTGGACGATAACGCGCTTTGGGAGCGAGCCCACGATGCAACGCTCGGGACAGTGGTGAGGGTAAATCGATCGCATCGCTTCATGCGCATGTTTGAGGAGCGATTCGGCAGTGATGCCGACGTCGTCCTCCTGCTGCAGGCCCTGTTCTTGAGCTTGGCATTCGCTGAAAGCGGGACAGTGCGCAATAAGCAAGACCTCGATGACGAGATCATTGAAGAGGTGTTCGTCAGGTTCCGCAATCAGGCTTCTGCGGCAGTCTATAAGGCGACCACTGACGCCCTTGAGCGGCGCTTCGCTTAGAGAAGGATAGAGGGTGGGGGACTCTCCGGCGGAAGGAGAATGGGGCTCCGCAATCATTGGGCGCCCCACTCTCTGTCGCACTCGCGCGTACGTCTACTGCGGCTACTCAAGAAGTGTCCGCGTTGCCTATATCGGCATGACCATGGGCCGTAATGGCATATTCGGCAGATGGGGTGATCACCTCGGGCGCGCTCTTGAGAGATCATCGTTTCGTAGGCGACTCTACGAGTTTGATGAAGATGCATGGGATCGCATGGATGACCTTGCCATCTTTTGGGCCGAAATGGGCGAGCAGCAGGAGTTTGTGACTGTGGAAACGCTCCATCGCGAGGCGGTTGAGTATCTTGTGCAGCGGGAATTGCGTGAGATTGTTGCTCTGGGTGACCCGCCTCTGCGAGTGATCAGCAAGGTGCGTTCCAATCGAGCTGTGCAACTTCCAATGGTGAGGCAGGGTGCCGGTCGTATTGTGGCTCAGTTCCGCGATCACTTCGAGGCTGCTAACGGGATGGCCTTCTGATAATAAAGGCAGGCGTCGACGATTCTTCTTCCCGCATCGACGATGCTGTCATTCCCTCGATTTGTCTCTCCAGTGCACGGACATTTTCTGCGCTGTTCACCGTGGCGACTCCCTGGACAGTCACGGTCAGGGGGTCGGATAGGAGGGCAGCTCTTCGGTCCTGCAGGACCTCCAGGGCGACGGCTTGGAACGACCCGAGGCGCTGGTGTCGGCGGTCCAGGTCGGCTCGGTCTGCCTCGCCGAGTTCGGAGCATAGGTAGGCGTACTCCGCATCCGTGAGGGCGGTCATGTCGGCTCCGCCTTGGCGAGGTGTCGAGGAGGATCTGCTCCAGCTCGCCGCCGACGAGCTTCTGGCCGAGGGGCGGCAGCATGCCCTCGGTGATGATGCGCTCCGCCTGGCGGCGGGCGACTGCCGTCTGGGCGTCGTACGCACGGAACTTGGCGGCGTTGACGCGGCGCTTGCTGGACCGGATCCGGAACTTCACGGAGTTCAGGCGCCGCTCGGGCATGACCGTGCGGGTCAGCTCGTAGTCGGCGGGGGTGGTCATCGTGCGGGCGAAGGCGTTGAGGTCGGCGGCGTCCACGCCGCGGAGCAGGGTGTCGAGCATGAGGGGATGAGCTCCTTCGGCGGGTAGGTCAGACGAAGTGGATCTGGGCGGTGGACGTGGCGGTGGCAGCCGCGGGGTCGAGGCCGCCGGGAATCTGGGCGGCTTCCACCACGCCGTGCCAGAGGAGTGCGGCGGCGGCGCGTCCGGAGCCGGGAGCGAACGCCACGTCGGTGAGGAGCAGGCCGGTGAAGGCGGCGCGGCTGTCGGTCGCGGAGGAGTCCCAGGGGCCGTACAAGCCGGTGGCTGCGATTTGGCCCAGGGGGAGCCCTGCGTGCATCACGTTGTGCGGCCGTCCCAGCCCGGGCGGCATGTAGTGGGTGCCCTCGGCGAAGAGGCTGGTGTCGAGGGTGATGGTGAGCGGGGCGTCGAGTCCGTGCCGCGAGGCGAGCCAGGGGCGGTCTGCGGTGGCGGACTCGAAGTATCGGATGGGCTGCAGGTCCATGCCTGCTCCTTCGCACGGGCGGGCCGGGTCGGCCACGGGTCCGTACGGTCACCGGTCGGTGCCGTCGTCCGCGGTGTGTCAGCCCGACGTGCGGGGTGGGGCGCGGTCCCCAGGTGGTGCGGTGTGGGCGGGCGGGTCGTCAGGAGGGCGGCAGGTGGCCGCGGCGGCGCGCGATGTCCAGCCCGCGCTGGCCCGGAGGCGGCGGCGATCCGCCGGCTCGTCCCGGTACGCCGGACGGCGGGCCTGCCGGGGGCCGCCCCTGTTCCTGCCCCTGGGCGAAGAGTTCGGGACGTCGCCTCTTCAGGTCGTCGGCCGCCTGGGCGAGCGCGGCGTCGTCCGCGTCCGGCTCGATGTCCCGGGTGAGCAGCGCGACGGCGTCCTCCAGGCCATCGCCGGCAGCACAGAGGTTGACGAGGACGGCTCGTCGGGCGGCGTCCCGTTCGCGGAGGGCGGCAGCGCTCTCACGTTCCCCCGCCTGGCGTTCACGCTCGGCGGCGGCCTGCTCGCGACGCTCCGCCTCGGAGAGGCGTGCCTGCTCTGCGGCTTTCCGCTCGTGCTCGGCGTCACGCTACGCCTGCACGAAGTCGGTGAGGGCCTTCTGCGAGTCGAAGCCGAGCCGGGCCATCAGGTCCCGCACGCCGGCGCGGCGCTCCTGGTCCTTCTCCCTGGCGAACAGGCGGGACAGTTCGTCCTGGGGGACGCTGATCGGTGTTCCGCCAGTGCTTTCGCCCCCGCGCCGCCAGCAGGCCCGTTGCTGGGGTCGTCGGCCGATGCGCCGAGGATCGGGTAGATCGGGCGGCCGTCCTTGCGGAAGCCGAGGGGTGCGGCTGAGGGAAGGGGCGCGTGTGCGGCCATGGGGAAGCTCCTTCGCCCAGACGTCCCCGCGTCGCGCGGAGCCTAACGCGTCATGGCGCTGTCGGCACCCTCGGAAGCCACGGTCAGCTGGTGACCAGCCGCAGTGCCGGCCGCTGCCGTTCCTCGGTCTTGGTCGTGCTGCCGCCGCTCTCGACGGTGGTGAGGGTGAGGCCGAACAGCATGGAGTTCATCTCCTCGACGGTGATGTCGAGTTCGGCGGCGACGTCGGCGGGCCGGATGCCCTTGGTCCGCAGGGCCCGGAAGACCTTGGTGAGGACCTGTGAGGTCTCGCGTTGCTTCAGACCGTTCGGTTCTCCGGTGCGGTAGCCGCGGGAGCTGAGTTCGGCGCAGACGGAGCGGTACTGCCAGTCGGTGAGGAGGTTGAGGTCGTGCAGCCGGTAGGTGAGGGCCATGGCCGACACCTTCCAGATCGACTTCGCCTCGAGGACCTGGTCGACTCGGGCGCCGGCCGGCATGTGGCCGAGGACGCTGGCGGCGGGCATGAGGAATGCGCTGGCAAAGCTGTTGGCCTGGCGCTCGGCGTCGGGGCCGCTGCAGTGTCTGTCGTCGCTGCCGTGCATCACTAGGTGGCCGAGCTCGTGGGCGGCGTCGAAACGGCCTCGTTCGACGGACTTCATGGTGTTGAGGAAGACGAACGGGATGGTGCCCCGCCAGACGGCGAAGGGGTCCACCTCGAGGGAGTCCGCGGGAAGGGAGAAGACGCGGACGCCGTGGGCCTCGAGGAGGTGAACCATGTTGGGCGCGGCGGCGTTCCCCAGGCCCCATCGGCTACGGACCATCTCGGCCGCGGTCTCGGCGTCAGGCTTCGTCAGCGAGGGGAGGTCTGGTTCAGGTAGGCGGAACTGCTCGTCGATCCAGTCGTAGAGGCGGGCTGCCAGGGTGCCGGCCGCTCGGGCGGCGTCGAGTGTGCGGGGTGGCGTCTTGGTGCGTGCCCGCCAGGAGATCCCTTCGGCAGGCAACTCGTCGATCTCGCGACCGCTGAAGAAGCCTTCCGGGAACCCGAGCGCCTCGGCGAGACGGCGCACGGTGGTGGAGCGAGGCGCGGTCCGGCCCGTCTCGTAGTTCGACAGGCTCTGCAACGACAGGCCCGTTGTTCGGGAGAGCTCGGCGAGGGTGAGCCCCCGGCGTCTCCGGGCCAGCGTGATGCGGGATGGGGTCACCATGGTCGTCGACTGCCTCGCGGGTTGGGTGGTGCGGGGGTGCGGCACTCCCGCCAAGAGTGCCGCACCCGGACGGTTGATCAGCGGAAATCGATGGCGATGTTGATCTCGCCATCCCCATCATCGTCCGGACGTTCGATTCCGTCCATCTGAAACGCCGGGAGAAGGATCCGCTGCTCCCACCGCGTGACGTACCCGTCCGTTACGTCTCCAGGCAGGGACAGCTCGCAGGGGAAGAACACCTTGTCGCCCACCTGATGGCGGTACCAGACGAGGAACCACACCTGCAGGCGCTGGGCCTCATCCTTGCTGAGAACGATCTCGTTGCGAGGGCGGGGACCGGAGAAGAGCTCCATCTGCTGGAAGGCGTTCTCCTCGGCTGCCCGCGCCGTCGATCCGCCGCGGCGGCGGGCGTTGCGGGGAAGCAGAAGAGGGTCGCCCGTCGCCGTGTCGCCGGGCATGACGCCGATGGCGACGGCTCCGTCCGGCGAGCAGACGAGCTCAAGGTAGTCGTGGCGGAGTCGCTTCCAGCCCTCGTGCCGGATGTGCATCTCGCGAAGGATCCGGACGTGCTCTTCGTACGCCCGAGTGCCCGCCGTGTTGGCCGGGTGGTTGAGGGTCGCGGTGCGGCGAGCTTCCTCGCCGGCGCGCAGCGCCTCGTACAGGTACTCCAGCTTGGTGCCGAGGGCGGCAAGCCGCGCGTGACAGTCGTGGTTGTCGGGCGCGGCGAGGGGAAGGACTGCCATGCAACCTCCGGGGTGGGGAACAGATCTTATAGGAACCATACCGCATCTGCGGTTCCATTCTTATAATCGCCTGCTGCTGGCTGAGCGTTACATCGCCCCCGTCTATCCCCGGTTGTGGACTGGAATCCTGGGGCCGTTCTGTTCGGCGGCGCTGTCGACCTGACCACGCAGTCGCTCAGCTTCCGCCGTGACGTCCTCGACGGGGAAGCCTGCCTCGAGGAGGAGGCGAATCCCGGTCTCGAGGGACAGGACCTTGGCCTGCACGCCCCGGGCGCCGAGATCGAGATTGCCCGCTCGGTCGGTGGGGAGGAAGGCGCCGAAGGAGAGGGTGGCCCGGGGGTAGTGCGCCACCGAGTTGGTAGAGGCGCTGCACCATCTTCAACAGCAGCGGGTACTTGGCCTCCCGTGCCAGGCGCATGGACCTGACCATCGCCTCCAACAGCCCGAAAGGTGAGTTGTAGGGCGTAGCCGGACGGCACTTCGGCCGGGCTGACGGTGCCGATGACGCTGGCGGGGAGGCGGGAGACGACGGAGGGCCGCTCCCGCAGGGTCTTCACGTAAGCCCGTAACTCCGCGAGCTGGGTAAAGGTGTCCACGGTGCTCAGCCGGCCATCGTCGCTGAGGGGCCACACTATGCCTGGCTCCACCTGGACCGGTAGCGTCTGGCCTGTCCGGCGGTCAACGGGGAGCCGGGCGCCGGACAAGCCGATGATCGGTGAGCCGGTGGTGGCGGAGGCGCGCTGGCTGTCCGTGTCGGCGGAGGCGATGTCGTCAAGGAGCTGGGGCGAGCGCCAGCAGGCTGGACTGGCCGAAGTGGCCGACGCTGCTCACGGTGTTCGGCACGTGTACGAGCGGAATGAAGTCGAACTCCAAGTCGAGGTGGTCGAGCACATCGCCGTCTGCGTTCGTGCGGAACCGGGCGTGCCGTAGGGAGAGGGCGTCCACCGTGCCGGTGCGGTCGACCTTCTCGAGGTCCCATTCCGCGCCCGTCAGATAGCACGTGACCGAGCTGGGCCGTGCCGACCACGGGTAGATGCGAGTCGCCGTTCCGCTCTCGTCGATCGTGCCGAGCTCGTACGTCACCCTCCGGAGAGTCGCCCTCCGGCCGGTGGCCGGGTCCGCGGGAACCTGCGGCAATTACATATGCACGTCTTCGCGGATCGCCATGCTCAGGGCCGCTCCCGCTCGGTCCACGCCTCCAGGCCAGGCCACAAGCGAGCTCCCAACGCGACCTCAAGGCGGGCGAGGGTTCCCAGGTCCGGCAAGACCATCCCGCGCAGCAGCCGACTGATCGTCGCGTGGGAGACACCCGCTCGGTCTCCCAAGGCCCGCAGGCCGATCTCGGACGCTTCCATGGCGCGCGTCAGGTTGCGCGCAAACGCCTGGCCGTAATGCGCACTGACTGGAGCATCCCCGGACAGTTGGGCGTACGGCCAGTCGCCTGACGCGACGTATGTCGCAGGCAGTTGGTCGTTGTTGCTCCGGGGCATGCCGAGATGATCCCACGTCCCCATGGGTCCCGTCCCTCCTGCCGCAGGAGTCGGCGCACACCTCCGGCTGGTGCAAGTACACACCACCATAGAGGATGGAAGAGCCGGTTGTGTGGTCTTGCTCGCATCCCGGCGAGCCGAATCCCTCGGCCCAGAGGTGCACGCGCTTGATCACTCGACGAGCGTGATCGGGCCATCAGGAATCCGGCCTTCGACATACCCCCGGAGAAGAGGGCCGAGCTCACGCGGATGCACGTCGAACTCTGCAGCCTCGACGGTTGAGAGCGGATGCCAGATGTAGTCGGCTTTGAAACCGTGGGTGGCCTGGGGTCGGAGAATGAGCGAGTGGATCTTGTCTCGGCGCACAATGAAGATGCGTACTGCTTCCGTCGGCTCCTTGTTCTTGGCAAGGGGTGCGAAGTGGCCAACCACCGGAGTGGGGGCGAGGAAGCAGTGCGTGAAAAGAGAGTCGTGAACGTGCACTATCGACGATCTGGAGGGCCGCAGACGGATGACCCGCGCCCTCACTGGGCGCCAGGTCGTCTGACCGTGACGACGGCACAGCAAAACACGCTCGTCGTCGTCGATCACGACCAGCGCTGTGGAGTTCTTGCTCCGAAGGGCCTGTCTCATGTGCCGAGAATCGGTCAGCGCTTGTATCTCGGCCACCACTGGGTTTCCAGGCGAATGAAACCGATAAGGCGGACTGGTTCCCTGAGTTGAAGCGGAGCGATGCAACAGCTTCCTGGTGGGCTGCGCTCAGACCCTGGCCCGAACCCACTGCATCACAGAGGTGCCGGTGCTCGGCAGAGAGCGAAGGGGCGTGCGCATCAGAGTCGATGTCGACGGGCTGAGTCACCGCACCTGACCAGTGCAGATGGCCTTGGCGTTCCCGGATCACCCTCGGTGCGTTTCGGCCGCGATGCGCGCACCCGCTGTGATCTGCGGCGGAACACTTCCGATCAAGCCCCCCTACGAGGGGTAGCAACAGGAGCTGGAGGAAGTCGGCACGGTCTTCCGCAAGGGTCCTCATCGCCCCTACGAGGGGTAGCAACGGTCGGACGCGGCGTCCTTCCCGCAGCGGATCGTCACCGGTCCTCATCGCCCCTACGAGGGGTAGCAACCCGGTGAGGGCGGGGACGTCAACGTGCTTGACGTCTTGTCCTCATCGCCCCTACGAGGGGTAGCAACCCGGCCGAGCCAACAGCCAGCGCGATGAAGAGCAGTCCTCATCGCCCCTACGAGGGGTAGCAACACGGAGACGATCCCGCCGCAGGGGCAGAGCTTCCGGGTCCTCATCGCCCCTACGAGGGGTAGCAACGTGACGGCGACGGAGACGCCAGCGGACTTGCCGCTGGTCCTCATCGCCCCTACGAGGGGTAGCAACCAGATGTGCCCGAGGACATCCGAGAGGATCAGGGCGGTGGTCCTCATCGCCCCTACGAGGGGTAGCAACGCGCCCGTCGATCATGCACCGTGCGGTGCCTGCGGTCCTCATCGCCCCTACGAGGGATAGCAGCCCGCCGAGGGCAGGCCGCCGGTTCACGGCGCCAGGCTCTGGGCCTTTTCGGCAGACAGGTGAAGCGCGTTGCCCCGGAGGCACGTGGCTCGTTCACCGGTCATGAAGAAGATCATCGCCTCTGCCGCACTTGCCGTGGGAAGCCTCGCCCTTGCTGCACCGGCCCACGCGGACAACGATTCCAACTTCGGTGAGGGTGTCAACGCCGCCAACAATTGGAACTTCACTGCGGCGGCTGTCTGCCTGCAGGAGGTAGCAGTCGTCCCCGTTCTGGGGGACTACGTAAGTGACCACGTCAACAACTGCTCGAACGGAAACGTCATCGACCACTCGGGGCGGTGACGCCGTGCCTCCGGTTCGAGAGCCGAGCCTGCCTCGGGCCGGAGGCCCCGGTCAGCCGGGTCGGCGTAGCCCGCTGTCAGCGCGCCGACGCTCCCGCCAGGTCTCGTCCAGGTGGGCACTCGACGAGTCGGAGACGGGCCGAGGCCCAGGACAACGGCCCCGGGCGCCAACTGGCCCGGGGGGCGTCGAGCACCTGGGCCGGTCCGGGGCCGCACCGCCAACGGGCAAGCCCAGCCATCGCTGACCGGCGTCCCAATCGCGCGGCGACTGTCCTGCACTGCGGCGCAGTCACGGCGCACCACCGCCAGCCCCGGAGACGCGAGCAACCCAGTGATCGAGCTGGGTCTCGACCTCGGAGGTCGAGGTGATGCCCGCAGCCGGGAGGCTCCCGGCGTCGTCGAGGTCGGCAATGACGTCCACGTCGGCCCAGCCGCCCCGGAACAGCACGATCGACAGCTCCGCCTCGTCCGGGCCGGTGACGACGATGCCGAGCGAGTCGGGGTCATGGACTCGCTCCCTGTCGGTGTGGTGCGGCTGAGGCCACGGCGCCGCCCCGTCGCGCCAGGTGAGCTGGCCCACCTCCAGCCCGGCCGAGGTCCAGGCTTCGGCCCGTTGGGCCAGCAGGGCGGCCACCGCATCGAGATCGACAACGTGGTCCATGGGTGAAGGATCGTCTCCCTGCTCAGTTGGCCCGGGAGCTGCGGGTCAGGGGCGTGTGGTGCGGCAGGGGCCTGCCTGTCTGCTCTTCCGCGCAGGCGCGGAGCGTCGCGAGGAGGATGCCTCCGGGGTAGGTGTCGAACGACGGATGGCGCCATCGGTAGTAGCACGACCAGTAGCTGACCACTCGCCGTTCGGTCCGGGCGAAGAAGGCCGGGTTGCTCGCGATGAACTCGCCGTAGAGGCGGCGCTGCGGCGAGCCGGGGGTGGCGAGGCCGGGCAGACCCCGGCCGATCGCCTCGACGATCTCCAGCACGTACTCACCAACGAGTCGGATCACGTACGGGACGACACACGGTTCGTCAGAGGTCAGGATCTGCTCCACGTGCCGCTGGCGCACGTAGCCGTCGCCGTGCCGCGTGTACAGGCAGTGCAGCACCAGCCGTTCCGAGGGCGTCAGCGCCTGGAGGGCAGCGGGCCCCGGTTCGTCTGCGTTGAAGCGTTCCGGGACGACGAGGACTTCGCCTCGTACGTCGACGGTGAACGACTGGTTCGCCGGGTACCGGTCCGGTGGTACCGCCTCCAGCACCCGCGCGACGTCACCGGCCAGCCGGGTGGGGAAGGCCGCCGGCCAATTGGCTTCGGGGCGCAATGCCCGCGGGGCGTCGTTCATTGCGGCATCGTAGGCCGCGCGACGGCCCTGGCAGGTCGCGCCGGAGGGGCTGTCCCGGTCACGCCGTACGGCGGTTGGCGGTGACGAGGAAGAGCCAGGTGCCGGTGAGGCCGAGGATGAGCAGCGGGATGTCGGCGCCGGCGAGGGCGAAGAGCGCCGCGGCGGCGAACAGGCGCAGGGCGACGGCGCGGGCGAGGCGGGGTGTGGTGTCGGCGGCGGGGGTGGGGGCGGTCTGCATGGTCGTCACCTTTCTGCGGATTTCTGCGGAGGGCGGCAGCGGTCCGGCGGTCGGGAGAAGGGTGGTCGGGGCTCGGGGACGGGGGTCGGTGGTGGTCAGGCGGCGAGGAAGTAGAGGGTCGTGGTGGTGGCGGCGACGGTGAGGATCGAGCCCTTCAGCAGACGCGCCGAGAGCCGGCGGGCGAGGTGGGCGCCAGCCCAACCCCCGGCGACGGCGCCGCCGAGCATGCCGAGGAGCAGCGGCAGGTTGCCGCGGACGTCGGGCACGAAGACGAACAGGGCCGCCGCGCCGAGGTAGATGGCAGCGAGCTGGACCAGCCGCATCGGGTTGCCCGCCGCCGCGTCGAGGCGGAGGCCGACGCTCCACAGCGCCATCATCAGGATGCCGACGGCACCGCCGAAGTACCCGCCGTACAGGGCGAGGACGAACTGTCCGGCGAGTACGGCCCGCGGCCCGAGCACGGCGTCCTCCCCCACTGCCCGTGCCATGAGCCGAGAGAGTCGGCCGCCGAAGGCGAGCAGCAGTGTGGCGAAGAGCAGCAGCCACGGCAGGGCCGCGTCGAACGACTCGGACGGCAGCGCCAGCAACAGCGCCGCGCCGAGTGCGCCGCCGACGACGCTGACGGTGGTCAGCGCCCGGGTGGAGGTGCCGCCGAGCGGGGCGGCGTCGCGGCGGGCGACCCAGGCGGAGGCGACCGCGCCGGGCGCGAGTGCGATGCGTGAGACCGCGTTCGCGGCGACCGGCGGCACGCCGAACGCCACCAGCGCGGGCAGTGCGACAAAGGTGCCGCCGCCCCCGATGGCGTTCAGTGTGCCGGAAGCCACACCGACGAGAACGATCACCACGATGTCGTACACATACCGATCATTGCTGGCAGAGCCGGGCGGCACAATGCGTAATCCCCGAAGCCAGACTTAGGCCACAACAGAGGCTGAGCGGCGTAGGCTGTCCGGCGTGCGCTACGACCTGGACGACCTGCGGCTCTTCCTGCACACCGTGACGGAGGGGTCGATCACCGCCGGTGCAGCCCGGCTGCGGCTGAGCCTGCCCTCGGCCAGCGCCCGCATCCGCGCGTTGGAGCACCACGCGGGGGTGACGCTGCTGGTGCGGGGGCGCCGGGGCGTGCGGCCGACCCCGGCGGGTGCGACGTTGGCGCGTCACGCCCGCGAGGTGCTGGACCGCGCCGCGCTGCTGGAGAGCGCCGTGGGCAGCTACGTGCGGCCGGACACCGCGCCGCTGCGGCTGCTGGCGGGCGGCTCCGCAATGCACCACCTGGTGCCGCGCGCCCTGGCCTCGTTCCTCAGCGTCCATCCGCACATCGACGTGGCGGTCTCGGAGAGCCGGACGCCGCTCACGGTGCGGCGGTTGGCCGCCGGGGAGGCCGACCTGGGTGTGATCCTCAACGACGGCGCGCACGACGACGAGTTGCGGACGGAGTCGCTGGGCGACGACTCGCTGGTGGTCATCGGGCAGCGCGGCGGCACGCTCTCGGGACGCACCGCCGTCTCCTACGAGGAGGTGGCGGAACATCCGCTCGTGGGGCTGAACGCCGAGTCGTCGCTGCGGCTGTGGATCGAGGCGCGTCTCGGGGAGCACGCCCCTGCGGTGCGCTACCGGACGACGGTCGCCGGGCCGGGGGTGGTGGTGGAGCTGGCGGCGGCCGGGGTGGGGCTGGCGATCGTGCCGCGCCGCACGTTCGACCCGGACCAGCCGTTGGACGTCTGCGAACTGCTGGAGCCGTGGGCGTCGCGCGAGCACCTGCTGGCGTGGGGCGCCGGTCCGGTGGCGGACTCGGCGGAGATCGCCGCGCTGGCCGACCACATCCGCCGCGCCACCCGCTCCCGCCGCCCGCACTCCCCCGAGCCGCCGCCCGGACCGGGCACTGCTGGCTGAGCGGGCGAGCGGCGGCCGACTGAGCGGACCGGACCGCGCCGCCGGGCCGCTCACCGGGTACAAGCGCCGCGCATCAGTGCCGCGTATCAGCGCCGGGCCCCGGCGCCGGCCTCAGCGGCGGGGTGCGGGCTCCAGCAGGTCCCAGCGGTTGCCGTACAGGTCGCGGAAGACGGCGACCGTCCCGTACGGCTCGTACCGCGGCTCCTCCTCGAAGGCCACGCCGGCCGCCAGCAGCCGCGCGTGGTCGCGTGCGAAGTCGTCGGTGTGGAGGAACAGCGCGACCCGGCCGCCCGTCTGGTCGCCGACCCTCTCCCGCTGGCCGCGGTCGGCCGCCTCCGCCAGCAGCAGTCCGGTCGCCGCGCCGGGCGGCGCGACGACCACCCAGCGCTTGCCGTCCCCGAGCGGGGTGTCCTCGCGCAGGTCGAACCCGAGCCGCCGCACGTAGAAGTCGATCGCCGGGGCGTAGGAGTCGACCACGACGGTGACCAGCGCGAGATGCCGGGGCACCCGGAGCTCGGACGTCCCCGCCGGCCGCAGGCCCGCCCCCGTGGGCCGCCGCGCCGCCCCCTCGGCTTCCGCGGGGCCGCGACGGTGGGCGAAGAGTCTGTGGAAGAACCACGAGGCGGCGACCACTCCCACCGCCCATACGGCGCCTTCGGCCAACGCCAACGGCAGCGAGACCTCACCGGTCATGTCCGCCAGCATGGGCCTCGTGGAGAAGATGACGAACAGGATCGCCGCGTTGATCGCGACCCAACGCTCCTTGTACGTAAGCTTTTTCATCGCCGACGAGACTATCGGGGCGCGCCGGGGCACCTTGGATGACGGACAACCAGGCAGCGAACGGCCGGAGTTCGGCCGCGCACCGGTCAGGCGGCGGCGCGGGCCAGGTGGCGGTTGCGGAACTGGTTGGCGGCGCGGGCGCCGAACGCGATGCCGGGCACGAGGAAGAACAGCACGTTGACCGAGTCGCCGCCGCTGCTCGCCCAGAGCGTGATCAGCATCAGGGTGGCGATCACGCTGACGGCGACACCGATGGCGATCTCGGCCCACCAGTTGCGCACCGGGTAAGCACGTCGGGACATTGCGGTCTCCCCATCCAGGCGGGCACGGAGCGGCACACGGCGGCGGTCCCGGAGCGGACACGGGCCCCCACCTGCCGTGAATGCGCCGACCATAGCAACGCCCCGCGCACTCCGCCCACCTGGACCCCGGCAGGGCGGCCCGGACGGCGGGGCCGGGGCTCGAACGGCCCAGTCCGGCCCCGCCTGCGGACGTCCCGCGTCAGGCCGCCGGGACGTGGCGTTCGGCCGGGCCGGTGTAGGCGCCGAGCGGGCGGATGAGGGTGTTGCCCTCGGACTGCTCGACGATGTGCGCGGTCCAGCCGGTGATGCGGCTCATCACGAAGATCGGCGTGAAGACGGGGATGTCGAACCCCATCAGGTGGTAGGCGAGACCGGCCGGGTAGTCCAGGTTGGGGTGGATGCCCTTCCGCTCGACCATCGCCGTCCGCAGCGCGGTGTGAAGGGTGGCGAGCCGGGTGGTCTCCGGGGAGCCGTCGGCGGCGATGAGCCGGTCCAGTGCCTCCTGCATCAGCGGCACCCGGGAGTCGCCGTGCTTGTAGACGCGGTGCCCGAACCCCATGATCTTCCGCTTGGCGGCGAGGGCGTCGGTGAGCCAGGCGTCGGCGGCGGCGGGGTCGCCGATCTCGTTGAGCATGTGCATCACCGCCTCGTTGGCGCCGCCGTGCAGGGGGCCCTTGAGGGCGCCGACGGCGGCGGTGACCGCGCTGTGCAGGTCGGAGAGGGTCGAGGTGACGACGCGGGCGGTGAACGTCGAGGCGTTGAAGCTGTGTTCGGCATAGAGGATCAGCGAGATCTCGAAGCAGCGCACCACCTCGGGTGCAGGCACCTCGCCGAAGCACATGTGGAAGAAGTTTTCCGCCAGGCCGAGCGACGGGTCGGGCTGGATCGGGTCCAGGCCGCGCCGCCGCCGCTGGTCGGCGGCGACCACGGTCGGCAGCTTCGCCAGCAGCGCCAGCGCCTTGGTGCGGTTGGCCGCCGGGGAGCCGTCGTCCTCGGTGGGGTCCTCGGCGCCGAGGAAGCTGACGGCGGTCCGCAGCACGTCCATCGGGTGGCAGGTCTCGGGCAGCCGGGCGACGATCTCGGCGGTGGTGCGGTCCAGCGGGCGCATCGCGCGCTCGCGGGCCTCGAACTCGCGGAGCTGGCCGGCGTCGGGGAGTTCGCCGTTCCACAGCAGATGGGCGACCTCCTCGAAGGAGCGCGAGGCGGCGAGTTCCTGCACTGGGTAGCCGCGGTACGTCAGGGAGTTGCTGGCCTCAATGACGGTGGAGATGCCGGTGGTGTCCACGACGACCCCGGCCAGGCCGCGGTGGATGTCGGCGGCCGCGGGCCGGTCGGTGCCGGGCGGCGGGGTGGTTGCGGCGGTCATGGCGGTACCTCCGGGTGCGGTCGGGCGGTGCGGGAGTCGGGGTGCGTGCTGGGTGCGTGCGGTGCCGTGCGGGCCCCGAGGGTGCGGCGCGGGCCGGGGTGCGGCGGGCCGGTTGCGGGGTCGCCCGGAGCCGGCGGGGCGCCGGGGGCGCCGCGGCCGGTGCGGGGAGTGGGTGAGGTGCGGAGTGGGGTGGAGGAGGGCCGCTCGGGGGCGCCGGGTGAGGCGGCGCCCCCGAGGGGCCGTTCGTGGTCCGGTCGGCCGCGCGCCGCGCGAGGGCGGTCGGCTCCGGCCTGGAGTGGGTCAGGTGCCGGGCGGCAGGGTGAAGTCGTGGACGCTGCCGTCGAAGGCGGCGTACTCCTCGTACCCCAGCAGTTCGTACAGCCGGAAGCGGGTCTGCATCCGCTCCAGCAGCGCACGCTGGTGCCCGTCGGCGGCCAGGGTGCGCAGCCCGTCCTCAACCGCGCCCATGGCGAGCCGCAGCAGCGTCACCGGGTAGAGCGCGATGTTGTAGCCGAGGTTCTCCAGAGTGGCGGCGTCGAGCAGGGCGCTCTTGCCGAACTCCGTCATGTTGGCGAGCAGCGGCACGTCGACCGCGGCGCGGAACGCCTCGAACTCCTTCTCGTCGGCGAGTGCTTCGGGGAAGACGGCGTCGGCGCCGGCGTCGACGTACGCCCTGGCGCGGTCGATCGCCGCGTCGAGCCCCTCGACGGCGCGGGCGTCGGTCCGCGCCATCAGCAGGAAGTCCGGGTCGCGGCGGGCGTCCACGGCGGCCTTGATCTTCCGCACCATCTCCTCGGCGGGGACGACCGTCTTGCCGTCGAGGTGGCCGCAGCGCTTGGGGTTGACCTGGTCCTCCAGGTGCAGCCCGGCGAGCCCCGCGTCCTCGATCAGCTGGACGGTGCGGGCGGCGTTCATCGGCTCGCCGAACCCGGTGTCGGCGTCGACGAAGGCCGGCAGGTCGGTGACGCGGGTGATCTGTTGGGCGCGGGTAGCGACCTCGGTGGAGGTCGTCAGCCCGATGTCGGGCAGTCCCAGGTCGGCGGCGAGGACCGCGCCGGAGAGGTACACCGCGTCGAAGCCGGTCTCCTGGATCAGCTTCGCCGACAGCGGGTTGACCGCCCCGGGCACCCGCAGCAGCCGGCCGGACGCCAGCGCCTCGCGGAAGGCGCGGCGCCGTTCGGCGGGGGTGGTCCGGGTGTGCAGCATCTAGAACAGTCCCTTCGGGAGTTCGGCGTCGGACCGGGCGAGGGCGACGTCGTCGGAGACGGGGAACAGCGCGTCCAGACCGCGGGCGTCCAGCTCCGGCAGGCTCTCGGCGGCGGCGAGGAACACCCGCTGGGCGCCCGGCTCGACGACGCCCTCGGCGAGGGTGCGGAACTTCGCCGCGTACTGCTCACGGGCGAACGGCCGCGCACCGGCCGGGTGGGCGTCGGCGACCGCCAGCTCCTGCTCCACCACGCGCCCGTCGGTGAAGGTCACCACGGCCCGGCCGCCGAACGCGCGCTTCTCCGGGTCCGGGTGGTGGTACCGGGTGGTCCACTCGGCGTCCTCGACGGTGCTGATGCGGCGCCACAGCGCCACGGTGTCGGCGCGGCGGGCGCGCTCGGGGGCGTAGGAGTGCTCGTGGTGCCAGCCGCCGTCCTGGAGCGCCACGGCGAGGATGTAGGGGACGGAGTGGTCGAGGGTCTCGCGGCTCGCCTCGGGGTCGTACTTCTGCGGGTCGCCCGAGCCGGAGCCGATGACCTGGTGGGTGTGGTGGCTGGTGTGCAGCACCACCGACTCGATGTCCTCGGCGAACCGGTCGACCGGGCCGAGCTTCTCCCGCAGCGAGCGGGCGAGGTCGATGACGGCCTGCGCCTGGTACTCGGCCGAGTGCTCCTTGGTGTAGGTGTCGAGGATGGCGCGGCGCGGCTCACCCGGCGCGGGCAGCGAGACCGTCCACTCGGCGTCCTTGCCGTCCAGCATCCAGGCGAGGTAGCCGTCCTCGCCCTCGTAGATGGGGGACGGCGCGCCCTCGCCGCGCATCGCCCGGTCGACCGCCTCGATGGCGGCCTTGCCGGCGTAGGCGGGGGCGAACGCCTTCCAGCTGGAGATCTCGCCCTTGCGGGACTGCCGGGTTGCGGTCGTGGTGTGCACGGCCTGCTGGACCGCCTGGTAGACGACCTCGGTGTCCAGCTTCAGCATCGCGCCCAGGCCGCAGGCGGTGGCGGCGGAGAGGTGCGCGACGTGGTCGATGCGGTGGGCGTGCAGGCAGATGGCGCGCACCAGCGCGACGTGGACCTCGTAGGCGGCGATGACGCCGCGCAGCAGGTCGGCGCCGGAGCGGCCGGTGTGCTGGGCGACGGCCAGCAGCGGCGGGATGTTGTCGCCGGGGTGGGAGTAGTCCGCGGCGAGGAAGGTGTCGTGGAAGTCCAGCTCGCGGACGGCGGTGCCGTTGGCCCAGGCGGCCCACTCGGGGGCGACGCGGAAGTCGGAGCCGGTGCCGAAGACGGTGGCGCCGGCGCCGCCGCCGGTCACCGGATGCGCGGTGGCCTGGGCGCGGGCCACGGCGACGGGGCGGCGGCGCAGCGAGGCCATCGCCACGGCGGCGTTGTCGATCACCCGGTTGATCGCCATGGCGGCGGACTCGGCGTCGATCTCGGCGGCCGAGGTTCCGGTCGCCACGGCGGCGAGCTTCCACGCCAGCTGCTCCTCACGGGGCAGGTGCGAGGCGCTGGGGTGGACTCGGACTCGGTGGTCGATCACGCGGTCTCCTCGACGGTACGCGACAGCACGGTACACACCCGAGGATTCCCCGCGACGGCGGGCGCCGCCACCGCTCCAGGCTGCGGAATCCGCACCGCGTGGCGCTGCGAAACGGCGAACTTTGCGAAAGATGCGGATGGTAGTTTCGCAAGTGTCCGCCGCTCGGGCGGGCGGGCCCGGGCGGGTGTGCGGTGGCTCACCGCGCGCGTCCCGGAGCGGGCGCGGCCGTCGCGCCACCGGGCGCGCGGGCGGCATCGGCGTGGACGGTCGGCCCGGTCGGCGTCGGGCCGGTCGGCGGCGAGCCTGTCTGCGTCGGGTCGGTCGGCGTCGGGCCGAGGACCGGCGCGCGGCGCCGCGGGCGTCGGCCACGGGAGACCGACGACGGACGACGGGGAGAGGACGGGAGCGGCGATGACGGCAGCGGAACCGGCGGGCCGAGGGCGCGGGCGGAAGGTCTGGGCCCACGCCCGGCTGCGGCGACTACGACGCGAGCACGGCCTCAACCAGGTGGAACTCGCCCGGCGGCTCGGCATCTCCACCAGCTACCTCAACCAGATCGAGCACAGCCAGCGCCCGCTCACCGCACCCGTGCTGCTGCGAATCTCCGAAGTCCTCGGCGTGGAGCCGGAGTTCTTCTCCGGCGCCGACGAGGAGCGGCTCGCGACCGACCTGCGGACCGCCCTGGGCGACGAGGCGTGCGACGCGGACCTCCCCACCGAGGAGATCAGCGAGGCGGTCCGCGACCACCCCGCGCTGGCGCGCGCGCTGGTGACGCTGCACCGCCGCTACCGCGACGCCGCCGAGCAGGCCGCCGCCCTCGCCGACCGTTCCGGCGCCCCGGCGCCGGAACCGACCGCCGCCGAACCGCACGACCAGGTACGCGACTTCTTCTACGCCCACCACAACCACTTCGCCGCGCTCGACGCGGCGGCCGAGCGGCAGGCCGCCGACCTCGCCCCCTACCCCGGCCGCGCCCCCGACGCCCTGGACGCGCACCTGGCGCAGCACCACGGCGTCCGCGTGGTCACCACCGCTCCGCGGGCCGGCGGGCCGCCCGGCGCACCCACCGACGCGCGGCGCTACGACCCGGACAGCCGCGTCCTGCACCTCTCGCCGTGGCTGACCGACGGGCAGCGCGCTTTCCAACTGGCCACCCAGCTCGGTCTGCTGGAGCAGCAGGAGCTGCTGCACCAGCTGTCCGACTCCGCCTCGCCGACCTCGCCGACCTCGCCGACCTCGCCGCAGTCCCGCGCCCTGGCCCGCATCGGCCTGGCGACGTACTTCGCGGGCGCCCTGCTGATGCCGTACACGGCGTTCCACCGCGACGCCGAACAGCTGCGGTACGACATCGAGTTGCTCCAGACCAGGTACGGCGTCGGCTTCGAGACCGTCTGCCACCGGCTCTCCACGCTCCAGCGGCCCGGGCTGCGCGGCGTGCCGTTCTCCTTCCTGCGGGTGGACCGCGCGGGCAACATCTCCAAGCGGCAGTCGGCCACCGACTTCCACTTCTCGCGCCTGGGCGGCACCTGTCCGCTCTGGACGGTCTACGAGGCGTTCTCCACCCCCGGCAGGGTCCTGCCGCAGGTGGCGGAAATGCCCGACGGCAAGCGGCACTTCTGGATCGCACGGACCGTGACCCGCGGCGGCTGGGGGCACCGCGCGGCGCGCGCGACGTTCGCGGTGGCGCTGGGATGCGAACTGCGGCACGCGCACCGGTTGATCTACTCCGACGGCATCGCGCTGGACGACCCGCGTGCCGCGACGCCCATCGGGCTGGGGTGCCGCAGCTGCGAGCGGCGGGACTGCGCGCAGCGCGCCCGGCCGCCGGCCGCGGGAGCGCTGGCGATCGACCCCGATCGGCGGTCGTTCGTGCCGTACCCGGTGACCGAGACGCGCCCCTGACGACGGCGGGGCGCCGGTGGGCCGGGCGCCGGACGGGCGAGCGGCGTGGTCGGTCCGCGCGCAAAGCGGGCATACGGCGTGGTCGGCGCACGTGCCGATGGCCGGTCGAGGGCCCTTGGGAGGGGGCTGATTGGCGGCGGGGCAGGGGGGCGGGGCTACCGTGCGCGGCGATCGGCCGTTTCCCGGCCACCGCTCAGTAGGAGTTCACATGGCAGTGTCCCCGCCCGACTTCGCGCAGATCCTGGCGCCCGGCACCGTGCACCCCGTCTTCGAGGACGGTACGACGCTCCGGGTGCGTGAGCTGCCCGGCGTGCCGCTGTCGCTGCCGTCCGGACGGCTGATCGCGATGGAGCCGTTCTCCGCGGGCATGGGCGACGCCGAGGAGTTGGCGTTCACCGACACCGTGGCGCCCGGTACCTACCCCGTGGTGCTCTCCCTGGTGGACGTGTACGAGCCCGACGGTTCCTTCACCGGCGACAGCCGGGTGGCGGCTGCCCGGCTGGTGGTGAGCGAGGAGCCGGTGGAGCGCTGGGAGCTGGCGCTCTCCGCCGGTCAGGACCTCGGCGACCTGGAGGACGACGAGTTCTACGGCTACCCGGTCGACGGCGGCACCGGCTCGTTCATGGACGTCGAGACGTTCCACTCCATCGGCGACCAGGACTTCGGCGACCGCGTGCTCTCGGCCATGTTCCCGGGCGCGGACGAGGAGCCGGCCGGCGAGCCGCCGGAGCCGGCGGACGACCCGGTGACGCTGCCCGTCGGTGAGGACGAGCACGCGGTCGTGGCGTTCTCCACCGGCTGGGGCGACGGCGCCTACGCCACGTGGACGGGGCGGGCCGCCGACGGCTCCATCGCCTGCTTCCTCACCGACTTCAGCACCATGGACGAGGACAGCGACGAGGACGAGGACGAGGACAGCGAGGACGGGGAGCCCGTCGCGGAGGCGCAGCAGTCGCACGCGACCGCCTCGGCCTGACAGCCGCGCGGCCCGCGCCAGGGGCCGGCCCGCCACGGCGGGCGGCCCCTGGCGCGGGTGCTGGTCCGCCCGTGCCGCACCCGAGGCCACCGCCGCGGCCGCCGCTCAGCCGACGTCGGGGGCGGGCAGCGTCAGCATCTGAGGTGCCGTGCCCCAGAGCTGCACCTCGACGGTGTCCAGCCGTTGGTCGCAGTCGACGGAGAGCGCCGCGCTGCCCCCTGACAGGACGGCGACGAAGCCGTCCTCGTCCGCACAGGCCAGCGGCACCCCGCGGGCCAGCGCGATCCGCAGCGGGACCACGGCGGCGCCGGTGTGGCGGTAGTGGCGGAACAGCAGCGTCACGGACTGCTCGGGGTCGTTGCCCGGGTGCAGCCCCGCAACGGGGCCGCCGCCGTGGGAGGGGAGCCAGACCGAGGGGCCCGGGTCCCCGAGCGCGGTGAGGCTGAACTCGCCGTCCGCGCCGGGCCGCTCCCAACTCCGGGAGACGCGCGTCGTCGCCGCGGGCGACAGCCAGCGCAGTTCGGGGTCCTCGCCGGTCAGCTTCCGGTACCGGCCCGCCAGCGTCCGGCGGAGCCGGCGGCGCTCCGCGTCGGCGGAGCGGTCCCGCCGTCGGCCGCCGAAGTCGGCCTGCCGTGTCCCGCTCATCTGACGCCCGCCCGCGACCGGCACCACCAGGCCGTTCCGCACGCCGGTCCACCGTGTGTGCCGCGCGGACCGCGCGACCCCCACCCACCCGAGAACACCATGCGTGGCTCCCCTCTCACAGCACGTCACGTACCCGCGCGAGGGGCGGGGTAAGAACTGATGACCGGTGGCGCGGGACCGATCGCCCGCACCGCAAGAGATTACGGCGCCTTTGCCGCGTCCGGCGGCGCAAGGGGCCCGGTGGGACGACTCTCACATTCCACACTACTTCGGCCGGGCGCCCCGGGGGACCCCCGCACTCCACCGGGAACCGCGGCCGACCGATGGGACGTCGCACCCGGGAGAGGTGTTCGGCTCGCCGCCGACCAGCGGTGAACCCGACCAACCCGGCAGCGCGATAGCCGAACGTGATTCAGCGAACCGCATGCGTGACCGATGTTGGTAGGTTCATCTCACACCATGACACCGGCGCCGGTCCTGCCGGCGCGGCCGACGAACAGGGGTGGGGAGATGCGCGGTACCGCGCGAAGGACCGGACGCGGGCGGGGTGGCGGCGGGCGAGGGGTGCGCACGGCGGCCGTCTGCCTCGCGGGGGCGCTGGCGCTCGCCGGGTGCAGCGGCGACGGCGGGGCGTCGGACGACGCCCGGGGGGAGCCGTCCGCGGGTGGGGAGGAACCGCCGGCCGACACCCGGGTCTCCGCGGAGTTCGCCGCCGACCCGACGCTGACGCTCTCCGAGCACTACGCCGGATCGGTGCGTGCCGTCCTCGACGCCGACACCGCGTACGTCAGCGACCACGGCGGGCTGACCGCCTACGCGCTGACCGACGGGTCCGAGCGTTTCCGGGTCGAACCCGCAGCGCCCGGTGTCGACGCCTACGAACCGGACGACATCCCGGAGAACGAGAGCGGCCGGCAGTGGTTCACCACCGGCCTGGCCAACCTCCCGCAGCCGCAGCTCACCGAGGTCGACGGGGTGGAGGTCCTCCTCGCCGCCCACCTCGTCGAGGCGGACGGCAACGGCGTGCGCGGTTCCCTCATGGCCGTCGACGCGGCGAGCGGCGAGGAACTGTGGAGTCTGGAACTCGACCCGGAACACTGGCGGAGCGACCCGTCCAGTCCCACGCTGGCGCTCAGCACGGCGCACGACGGACACGTGGTCGTCACCAGCACCAACGGGGACTATCTCCATGAGCAGCCTCCCGTCACCCTCGAACGCCACGTCGTGGACCTCGCGGCCGGAGAGGTCGTGCGGGAGCTGGAGGACACCCTCATCGGACACGTCGACGGCGTCGTCTACACCGCGGTCGGCTCCGACGGGATCATCGGGGGAACGCTGGTCGCCGCCGACGCCGCCGACGGCGAGGTGCTCTGGGAGCTCGACGTCCCCGACCAGGGCTCCGCCGTCATCGGCCCGTGGCTGCTCCTCACCGACTGGGACGGGCTGACACAGGGCGACGGACAACTGCTCCGGCTCTCCGACCGCGAGGTCGTCCTCGACCGCGGGGAAGGGCCCGACGCGGCCCGCGGCTGCACCCACGACGACGCATCCGCGGTGACGGCCTGCACGCTGGAGAACGAGCTGATCGGCATCGACGCCGACGGCGCGATCATCTGGAGCATCCCCACCGACGGCGGCTGGGTCAGCCTGGAGCCGGGCAACGGCTACCTGTACGGCCGGCCCGACGGCACCCCGCTGGCGATCGACGCGGCGACCGGTGAGATCGCGGCGGAGTTCGACCGCGGCCCGGAGGTGGTCGGCCCCGCCGGCGTGCTCCAGCGCGACGGGACCACCCTCACCTTCCACGCCTTCTCGTAACGGCCCACGCCCGCCGCGGCCCCTGACGCCGAACGGCCGGTGGGGTCGGGCACTCCGCCCGACCCACCGGCCGTTCACGACCACGCCGCGCCACCCGGGGGCGGCGCCCGCCGTCAGAGCGCCGCGCGCGCCTCCGCGACCAGCGCGGCGACCCGCTGCGCCGCCTCCGCCAGCGGCAGCTCCTCCGCCTCGCCGCCGGCACGGGAGGCGAACTCCACGACGCCGTTGGCCAGTCCGCGGCGGCCGATGGTGATCCGGTAGGGGATACCGACCAGTTCGATGTCGGAGAACTTCACGCCGGGACGCTCGTCACGGTCGTCGAGCACCGTGTCGACCCCGGCCTCCCGCAGCGCCTCGTACAGCTCGCCGGCGGTCTTCTTGATCTCGTCGTCCTTGCCGATCGGCACGACCGCCACCTCGAACGGCGCCACCGAGACGGGCCAGAGGATGCCCTTCTCGTCGTGGTGCGCCTCCACGATCGCGGCGATGCCGCGCTCGATGCCGATGCCGTAGCAGCCCATGATCGGCATGACGCTCTTGCCGTCGGGGCCGAGCACCGTGAGGTCGAGCGCCTCGGAGTACTTGTAGCCGAGCTTGAAGATGTGCCCGACCTCGACCGAGTTCATCACCGACAGCGGCTTCCCGCAGGTGGGGCAGGGCTCGCCCGCGGTGATCTCCCGCAGGTCGGCCCAGCGGCCGACGCTGATGTCGCGCGCCACGTCCACACCGCGGACATGGACGCCGTCGCGGTTGGCGCCGGTCGCCATGTTGGTGCGGCCGCGCAGCGCCTCGTCCGCGACGACCGGCAGGTCGGTCACCCCGACCGCGCCGAGGCTGCCCGGGGAGGCACCGAGCGCGGCCCGGATCTCCTCGACCTGCGCCGGGCGGGCCTCGACCGCGCCGGTGGCGTCCGACAGCTTCTGCTCCACCAGGCTGTGGTCGCCGCGCAGCAGCACCAGGGTCAGCTCGCCGTCGAGCACGTAGACCAGCGTCTTCACCTGCCGCTCACCGGGCAGGTCGTGGTCGCGCGCCAGATCGTCGATGGTGCGCACGTCGGGGGTGTCGAACGGCTCCGGCGCGGCGGTGGCGGCGGGCTCGTCGGTGATCTTCGCCAGGGTGGAGGTCGCCTTCTCCACGTTGGCGGCGTAGCCGCAGCCCTGGCAGTGGACGACCAGGTCCTCACCGGCGGCGGTCTCCGTCATGAACTCGACCGAGGCCGAGCCGCCCATCGAGCCGCTGGACGCCTCGACGCCGATCGCGGGGATGCCGAGCCGGGCGAAGATCCGCTCGTAGGCGGCGCGGTGCAGCTCGAAGGAACGGTCCAGGCCGGCCTCGTCGAGGTCGAAGCTGTAGGAGTCCTTCATCGTGAACTCGCGGACGCGCAGCAGACCGCTCTTGGGGCGGGGCTCGTCCCGGAACTTGGTGTGGAGCTGGTACCACATCTGCGGCAGCTGCTTGTAGGAGGCGAGCCCCTGCGCCGCGAAGGTCGTGAAGATCTCCTCGTGCGTCATGCCCAGCACGAGGTCGGCGCCCTTGCGGTCCTTGAGGTGGAACATCTCCTCGCCCATGACCTCCAGACGGCCCGAGCGCTCCCAGATCTCCGCCGGGTGCATGGTGGGCATGGCCCACTCCTGCGCGCCGATGCGGTTCATCTCCTCGCGGACGATCCGGCTGACCCGCTCCCGCACCCGGACGGCCAGCGGCAGCAGCGCGTAGTGGCCGGCCGACAGCTGCCGGACGAAACCGGCGCGGACCAGCAGCCGGTGGCTGGCGGCCTCCGCGTCCGCGGGGTCGTCACGCAGGGTGGGGACGTACAGCTGGGACCAGCGCATGGGAACTCTCTTCGTCGAAGCAGTGGCGGGCGCGGGCCGGCACGGCCCGGGAACCGGACTCGCCCCGCCACGCACCTGACGGCGCCCACCGCCGCGGCCGGTGCCCGTCGCGCGGTCCAGGGGGCCGGGGCGGGTCCGGACGGTGGCAAGCCACCCCGATCGTACCGAGCGACCCACCCCCTCCCCCACCGCTTTCACCCGAGGTGGCGTCCGTACGCCCGGGCGGTGGTCAGCGGACGATGGTCTGCACTTCCTGCACCTGGACGGACTGCGAGGAGCCGAACTCACCCGAAGGAAGATCACCGCCGCTGCCGTCCCCGCCCCCACCGAACGCGTCACCTGCGGCCACACCACCGGAGCGGCCCGGCGACAGAAGGCGCGGCCGCCGCTCACCGTCCGAGGGTTGCAGGGCGCACCGGGCCCGCACCACGGAGAGGCACTCAGTGGACGGCGGTCCGCACCACCTGTGCGCGGACGTACGGGCAGGCAACGGCCTCACCCGCCTGGAGCGGGGTGCTCATCCGACGTCCCGCCGGCAGCGCGTACTCAACGAGACTGCCGCACGCAGCACGCCTCACCGACATTCGCTCCCGCCGGACTCGACGGAAAGTGACACGATCTGCCAGACGCCCCCTTCGGTCCGTTCGAGCCTGGATGCGTACAGGAACTGCTCGTCGTCCTCCGGGAACCTGTCACCGGACTCGACCTCGACCATGAACGCATCACGGAAATCGGCACAATAGGCTGCCGTCGCCACCCCTTCCTCCCGAAGGGTCACCGACCTGTTGTAGTACTTCGTCCTGCCACTGATGCTGTAACCCTCGTCGTGGAATCGCGAAACGAAATCGAGGGAGGCGATCAGTCCCTCCCCTGTTGCGTAGAAACCCAACGCCGGGCGATCGACCGACCCGCTGGTGATCGCTTCGTCCACGGCCCAGATGTACTGCTCCTGATCGGCAAGGACAGCGAGCTCATCGGGGTCGTCGGTGTCGACCGGCTCGAACACCTTCTCCAGATCGTCCGGAACATCGATCCCAGGGCGGACCATGTCGCCGTCCCGAGCGTCAGCGGCGACGTCCGTGTCGCCTTCCGACACCTCCGGCTCCTCGCCCTCCGGCTCCTCCGACGGCGCCGGGTACTGGAGACCCGAGATGTTGTCGTCAGACTCGGATCCCCCACCCGAGCACGACGTCAGCAGCAAGCCAGCAGTCGTCGCAACGGCGACAGGCAGAACCAGACGATGCTTCACAGCAAGAACTCTCCCCCGACAAGTCGTGACCAGCAGACCCACGTTGCCGAACGCTACCGATCCACGACCCGACGGACCACACGCGCCCCGCACCCGCCGTCAGTCCCCGCAGCGGAGGTCCCCACCGGCATGCCGACGGCGCCGCGGCATCGCGCTCGAACTGTGCCCCGACGGCGTCACCGCCGCACTGGTCGCCGAATCAGAAGTCCGGGGCAGGGCGAGGGAGACGTCAACGGATCAAGCGCACTTCCCCGCGCCGTCCTCCAGTGAGTAATCGACGGTCTGCCAGACTTCGGCCTCGTTGCGCTCCAACCGTGAGGTGTACAAGCCCTGCCGCTCGCCCTCCGGGAACCGCTCGCCCGACTCAAGGTCCACCATGGAGGAGTTCCGCCAGTCGACACAGTACGACGACGTGGCCGCCCCGTCTCCTCGCAGAGTGACCCTGCGGTCGTAGTAGCGCACGGTTCCCGAGACCGTGTATCCGTCATCGTGAAAACTCGAGATGTAGTCGAGAGCCGTCAGGTAGCCCTCCCCATCGCTGTAGAAGGCGAGCGCCGGGCGATCGACCGACCCGCTGGTGATCGCTTCGTCCACCGCCCAGATGTACTGCTCCTGATCGGCAAGGACAGCGAGCTGGTCGGGGTCGTCGGTGTCGACCGGCTCGAACACCTTCTCCAGATCGTCCGGAACATCGATCTCCGGGCGGGCCACGTCGCCGTCCGCGGGCCCGGAAGCGTCTTCTCCGTCGCCCTCCAGTGTGCCCGGCTCACCCTCTTCCGACGGCGACGGCGACGGCGACGGCGACGACATATCCGCGGCGTCGCCGGCCGGCTCGCGCTCCTCGGCTGAGCACGACGACAACAGCAACCCGGCCATTGCTGCAACGACAACGGACAGGGCCAAGTGGCGCTTCATGCGGACTCCCCCCAGCAGGACAACCGGCAGCGGCACGATGGAGCGGCGTCACCACACGCTACCGACCGGCCACCCGCGGGCTCGCACGCGCCCCTGGTCGAACGCGTCGCAACTCCTCGTCTCACGACCGCGACCCCACCGGGGCACTCACGGCATCGAAGGCTGTACGACTTCCCGACCGGACGCATCAGCCCGGAATCCGACTCCCGGCCGACGCGTCCGCTCCGTGAACGACGTCTCACGCACTACGAGAACGTTGCCGCGCTCCTCAGTCGCATGCCTCACCACCGGACGCGGCGCGCCAGGCCTCGACCTGCCAGACCCCGGAATCGTTGAGCACCTGCCGGAACGAGTAGAGACCCTGCTCGTCGCCGTCAGGAAACTCTTCCCCGGTCTCCACGTCGACCGAATAGGCGTGGGAGAAGTCGACGCAGTAGGAAGACGTCGCTACTCTCTCGTCACGCAACGTCACAGACCTGTTGTAGTACCGAGTGGCTCCAGCGACGCGATAGCCGTCCTCATGGAAACCCGTCACGAGCTCCAAGGCGTCGGCATAGCCTTCGCCCGTCGCGTAGAAGTCAAGGGCGGGGCCCACTTCCCCGGCAGCAATCGCCGCGTCCACCGCAGAGGCGTACTGCGCCTGGTCGGCGAGGACGGCACGTTCCGTCGGGTCGTCCGTGTCGACGTCCTCGAACTCCTTCGTCATGTCGCCCGGAAGTTCGATCTTCGGCCGGTCGACGTCTTCGGCAGAGTAACCCTCGTCGCCTTCCGCGTCCTCCGACTCCCGTTCTTTCGACATGTCGTCCTCCGACGGCGACGAGACCTCTGCCCCCTTGACGTCGTCGGCCGCCCCGGAGCCCCCACCCGAGCACGCCGACAGCAGCAATCCAGCGGTCGTCGCAACGGCAACAGACAGAACCAGACGACTCTTCATACCGGGAACTCCCCCACCTACCCGAACAAATGAACAACGGAACAACGGAACAACGTCACGACACGCTACCGATACGCACTGTGCACGCCCGACGCCGGGCAGGCCACAGGATGCCCAGGGGCGCTGAGGACATCGTTGAGGAGGCTGGGGCGCCAACCACGCCTCCGGCGGCATAGTTCGTTCGCTCCGGCGGGCAGGTCTGCACGCAGGGCGCTACGAACGGCCGCACCGGCCTCCGATCCTCCAGCTCACAGGCGGCGCCGCATGGCCCGCATGCCGCCTCATGGGCAGGCGCCGTCCTCGGATGTTGTCGACGTCTCCGAGACCGTCTGCCAGACGTCTGCCTCATTGCGTTCCGCACGCGTGGTGACAAGAGCGCGCACGTCGCCCTCGGGGAACCGTTCTCCGGAGTCGAGCTCCTCCATGTGCGACTCGCTGTAGTCGAGGCAGGTGGAGGTGGTGGCCACGCCCTCGTCCCGCAGCGTCACAGTGCGGTTGTAGTAGCGGATCGACCCGCCGACGGTGTAGCCGTCCTCGTGAAAGGTGCCCACGTACTGGAGTGCATTGAGGTGAGCGATGTCGTCGGCGTAGAAGGACAGGGCTGGACGTTCACTGTCCCCGCTGGTGATGGCCTCGTCCACCGCCCAGAAGTACTGCTCCTGATCGGCGAGCACCGCGAGCTCGTCGGGGTCGTCGGTGTCGACCGGCTCGAACTCCTTCTCCAGATCGTCCGGAACAACGATCTCCGGACGGTCGATGTCGCCGCCCGGGGACCCGGAGGCGTTCTCCGCGTCGTCCTCCAGTTCGCCCACATCACCCCGTTCGTCGTCCTCCGACGGCACCGGGGACTGCACTCCCGCGGCGGCGCCGGCCGGCTCAGACTTCCCGCCCGAGCACGACGACAACAGCGACCCGGCCGCTGCCGCGGCAACAACCGACAGAACCAGACGACGCTTCATACCGAGAGATCCCCCATCAGCACAACCGGCACAAACAACTACGGAACAGACGACCGATGTCGTAGCACGGCAACGTCGCCCACCACGACCCAGAACGCATGACTTATGTGCGTTCACTCCGAGACACAGAGGTCACCGCCCGACGTGACAGTCCACCCGACCACCTGCCACGTCCCATCGCCGTTCAGTTCGTGACTCAACGCATACCGTCCTTGTTCCGCGCCCTGCGGGGTCTGCTCACCTGTCTGGAGCTCGACCGAGTAGCTACGAGAGAAGTCAACGCACGCGGACGATGTCGCGCTGCCGTCCCTTCCCAACGTCACGGCACGGTCGTAATACCGGATCGGGCCTCCGATGCGGTAACCCCTATCCGCGTACCGTTCCACGAGCTCCAGGGCACTGATGTAGGCCTCGCCGCCCGCGTAGAAGTCCAGAGCGGCGCCCACTTCGCCCTCTGCCACTGCTCCATCCACAGCAGCGACGAACCGCTCCTGATCGGCCAGGACGGCACGTTCGTCGGAGTCGTCGGTATCGACGTCCTCGAACTCCTTGGTCATGTCATCCGGGAGCGCGATCTCCGGGCGGTCGATGCCGTCGTCCGGGTCGTCGTCGGAGTCGTCCGGCTCCTCAGGCTCATCGCCCTCCGGCACCTCCGACGGCGGCGCGGACTGCGCGCCCGCAACGTCGTCGTCCGGCTCGGAGCCCCCACCCGAGCACGACGTCAACAGCAACGCGGCCATCGCAGCAGCAACGGCAGGCGGGACAAAGTGACGCTTCACAACAAGTACTCCCCCGACAACACGACAACAGAGCAGCAGGGCCGAGGCACGCGAAAGCGCCAACGTACCCATCAGTGGACGATGGCGTGCACTTCCTGCACGTGGACGGTCTGGGACGAGCCATACCAACATGCTCATACACCAACTCAGCCAACACCCGCACATCCGGAATACCGGACATACTCGTGGGCGGATCGGAGTGCTCCACCCAGAGGTACGACCGCCCCCAGCTGTCCACGGACACCGCTGCAAGAGGCTTCCGCGGAGATACGGCCACCGTCACTACCCCCTGTGATCCGCCCCCGTGAGATCGTTCAAACCGCCTCGGGGCGGAGTCGCCGCCACGCTCGTGAGTCCCCCCAAGGACGACGGTCGCACCGATGAGGGCTCCAACTGACCTCAGACGCATTCGTCAGTCTCCGATGTGGCCGACCACGCTGCGACCTGCCAGACCCCAGAGCCGTTCACCTTGTGAGCGAACACATAGAAGAACGACTGATCACCCTCCGGGTACTTTTCGCCGGACTCGATCTCCAACGAGTAGGAATCAGCGAAATCGGAGCAGTAAGTCGAGGTCGCCGTACCGTCGCCCCCCAGCGAGACCGAACGGTTCAGGTAGCGGAAATCCCCTCCGATGCTGTAACCGTCGTCGCGAAAGTCCGCGACCAGCTCAAGCGCGGTGATGTATCCCTCGCCCTTTGCGTAGAAGTCGAGCGCCTCAATAGCTTCCCCCCTCGTAATGGAAACGTTCAGCGCAGCGACGAATCGCTCCTGGTCGGCGAGGACTGCAAGCTCATCCGGGTCGTCGGTGTCGACGTCCTCGAACTCCTTGGTCATGTCATCCGGGAGTTTGATCTCCGGGCGGTCGATGCCGTCGTCCGGGACGTCCGTGTCGGCTTCGGCTTCCGCGTCGTCCAGCTCGTCGCCCTCCGGCGGTGCCGAGGTCTGTGCGCGCGCAATGTCGTCGTCCGGCTCGGAATCACCGCCCGAGCACGACGTCAGCAGCAGACCGGCCGTCGCCGCGGCGACGGCGGGCAGGACAAGATGACGCTTCATGGCAACTCCCTTGTTGGGTGTGAGTACAGACCTGCGGGACGGAGGCGCACCAAGGTGGCAACGCGCCCATCAGCGGACGATGGTCTGCACTTCCTGCACCTGGACGGGCAGGGAGGAGCCGAACTCACCCGAAGGAAGATCACCGCCGCTGCCGTCGGACCCCTCCCAGCTCACCTCCCACGTCACGGTAGCGCTCAGCTCGTAACCATCCCCACCGTGCGTCGCACGGTGATAGGTGACGCCACACGGCGGCGTCTCACCCTTCCGCGCACTCGTCCACTCCGCGCCGATCACGCCGGCCGACGACACCGCACACCCGCCCGACCCCGCATGAACCGTGGCATCCGCGGTCCCCGCGTCCAGCGAAACCGACACCGGCCGCGCCGTCACCGTCGACGACAGATTCGCGTAACCGTCCAACCGCGCCGTCACCGACACCGGTTCCAATTCCGACGCCGGCAACCACACCCACGTCGCCAGGTTCACCTTCTGCGCATCAGCAGCCGGGTTCACCTCGAAGGAGAGCTCAGGAATATGCACGTGCTCATACGCCAACTCCGCCAGCACCTGGGCGTCGGGGACTCCCGAAACACTCGGCGGCGGATCGGAGTGCTCGACCCAGAGATACGACTCGTCGCTGTAGCACGCCATCGCATCTTCGGTGCCGCGAGCATTCGGATTGGTGTGGACCCCCCACCACGTACCCTCGTCCGCCCGAGCAACGTTGTGATCCTCGTATTTACCCTCCGGCCCGTAGAGCTTCTTGTGGTCCTGCCTCAGGTCGGATGTAAAACCGGGAGCCTCAGTCTTCTCCGCCATTGGCAACACATGACCGGTCCACCACTTCTTGAACTCCTCGGCGGTCCACTTCGGAGCGAAGTAGCAGGCCGGGGGCTCCCACAATGTCTTCACCGGGCTCATCTGACCTGCGCCTGACGCGTCGCCGCCTTCCACAATGACCCCGACGAACGACGCCTCTGCGGAGAGCACGCCCCCATCGTGGCCCGCGGCACTCTCTCTCGACCTGTCGAGAAAGTTATCTGAGGACTGGGCCCAGGCTGCGTGAACGGGAACGCACAGAACTGCAGATACTACGAGAAAAACCCCCGCGCCCCTCAGTCGCACGAGTCACCACCAGAGGCGGCAGTCCAGGAATCGACCTGCCAGACCCCGGCATCGTTGAGCACGTGCCGGAACGAATAGAGGCCCTGCTCATCGCCGTCCGGAAATTCTTCTCCGGTCTCCAGGTCGATCGAATAAGCATCGGAGAAGTCAACACAGTAGGAGGATGTCGCCATGCTATCCTCACGCATCGTCACAGACCTGTTGTAGTAACGAGTGGATCCACCAACTCGATAGCCGTCCTCGTGGAAGCCCGTAACCAGGTCCAGTGCGCTGGCATAGCCTTCGCCGGTCGCATAGAACTCGAGCGCGGGGCCCACTTCTCCGGCAGCGATCGCCTCATCCACAGCTGAGGCGTAGCGGGCCTGATCGGCGAGGACGGCAAGCTCGTCCGGGTCGTCGGTGTCGACGTCCTCGAACTCCTTGGTCATGTCCTCCGGGAGTTCGATCACCGGGCGGTCGATGCCGTCGTCCGGGGCGTCCGTGTCGGCTTCGGCGTCCGCGTCGTCCTCCGGCTCCTCCGGCTCGTCGTCCTCCGGTGGTGCCGAGGTCTGTGCGCCTGCGATGTCGTCGTCCGGCTCGGAGTCCCCGCCGGAGCACGACGTCAGCAGCAGACCGGCCGTCGCCGCGGCGACGACGGGCAGGACAAGGTGGCGCTTCATAGCGGTAACTCCCCCAACAACACGACAACGGAACAGCGGATCGACGTCACAGCACGCTACCGACCCGCGACCCGACCGGCCAGACGCACCCCGTACCGAACGCGTCACAAGCCGCCCACTCCGCCACCAACCCCACCACCAGGACACGCACGACGGGCCGGACACGCGCTGTCGCGCGTGTCCGGCCCGTCGTGGTTCAGGGTCGGTCGAGAACTCCTGCCGTCAGCCCAGCAGCCCCGGCAGTCCGTCGAGGGTGGTGGCGAGGTCGGCCGCGGGGATGCCGCCGCCTTGGGCCACGTCGGCGCTGCCGCCGCCGCGCCCACCGAGCAGCCCCTTGACGACGTCGGCAGCGGACCGGCCGGCCTCCTTGGCCGCCTTGTTGACGGCGACGACCACGACGCCCTTGGGCCCGGCGCCCGCACCGACCACAGCCACACCCGGGGTGCGCTCGGGCAGCCGGTCGCGGATGGCGAGGGCCAGTTCGCGGGCACTGCCGCCGTCACCGTCGATGGTGGTGGTGACGGCGAGGGTGCCGGCGATGTCCCGTGCTGCGGCGGCCAGTTCGGTGGCGCGCCCCATGGACTCCTTGCGGCGCAGCTCGTTGATGGTGCGGTCGGCGGTCTTCAGCCGCTCCAGCAGCACACCGACGCGTTCGGTGAGCTGCTCGCGGGGCGCCTGGAGCTGCTCGGCGAGCTGGGCGACGAGGTCGCGCTCGCGCGCCAGGTAGGCGAAGCCCTCGACGCCGACGGCCGCTTCGACGCGGCGCATGCCGGCGCCGACGGACGCCTCGCCGGTGAGGGCGATGGTGCCGACCTGCGAGGCGTGCTGGACGTGGGTGCCGCCGCAGAGTTCACGGGACCAGGCGCCGCCGATCTCGACGACGCGGACCTTCTCGCCGTAGGTCTCGCCGAACAGCGCGAGCGCACCGAGTTCCTTGGCCTCGGCGAGCGGCATCCACCGCACGCCGACCGGCAGGTCCTGGCGCAGCGCGCGGTTGGCGGCCTCCTCGACCTCGGAGCGGACGGTCGGGGAGAGCGCCCCGCGCCAGGGGAAGTCCAGGCGGAGGTAGCCGGGCCGGTTGTAGGAGCCGGCCTGGAGCGCGGCCGGGCCGAGGATCTGCCGGAGGGCGGCGTGCAGCACGTGGGTGCCGGAGTGGGCCTGGCGGGCGCCGGTGCGCCACTCGGCGTCGACCGCGGCGCGTACGGTGTCGCCGGGGGCGAGTTCACCGGCGGTGACGCGCACCTGGTGGACGACGAGCCCGGGGAGGGCGCGCTGCACGTCGAGGACCTCGGCCTCGGCGGAGGTGCCGGTCAGGCGGCCGGCGTCGGAGTCCTGGCCGCCGGACTCGGCGTAGAACGGGGTGCGGTCCAGCACGACGGTGACGATGTCGCCGGCGGTGGCGACGGGCAGCGGCCCGGCGGGGCCGAGGAGGGCGAGGACCGTGGACTCGGTCTCCAGCGCCTCGTAGGCGACCCAGTCGGTGGGGCCGTTGGCGTCGAGCACGGTGCGGAGCGCGGCGGTGTCGGCGGCCCCGGCCTTGCGGTTGCGGGCGTCGGCGCGGGCGCGTTCCCGCTGTTCGGCCATGAGGGCGGCGAACCCGTCGCGGTCGACCTCGACGCCCTGTTCGGCGGCCATCTCCAGGGTGAGGTCGATGGGGAAGCCGTAGGTGTCGTGGAGGAGGAACGCCTGGGCGCCGGCGAGGGTGCTGCCGCCGTCGGCCTTGGTCTTCTCGACGGCGGTGTCGAGGACGGTGGTGCCCTGCTTGAGGGTCTTGCGGAAGGCGTCCTCCTCGCCGTAGGCCTGCTGTGAGATGCGCTCGAACTCCTCGGCCAGCTCGGGGTAGCTGGGCGACATGCAGTCGCGGGCGACGGGGAGCAGCTCGGGCAGGGCCGGGTCCTGGTAGCCGAGGAGGCGGGTGGCGCGGACGGCGCGGCGCAGGATGCGGCGCAGCACGTAGCCGCGGCCCTCGTTGCCGGGGGCGGTGCCGTCGGCGAGGAGCATCAGGCCGGTGCGGACGTGGTCGGCGATGACGCGGAGCCGGACGTCGTTCTCATGGTCGGCGCCGTAGCGGACGCCGGTGAGCTTGGCGGCGTGGTCGAGGATGGGCCGCGTCTCGTCGATCTCGTAGAGGTTGTCGACGCCCTGGAGGAGGCTGGCCATGCGCTCCAGGCCCATGCCGGTGTCGATGTTGCGGCGCGGGAGTTCGCCGAGGATCGGGAACCCGGACTTGCCGGGGCCCGCGCCGCGCTCGTACTGCATGAAGACGAGGTTCCAGAACTCCATGTACCGGTCCTCGTCCACCTCCGGGCCGCCGGCGGGCCCGTAGGCGGGTCCGCGGTCGTAGTACAGCTCGGAGCAGGGGCCGCAGGGTCCGGGGACGCCCATGGACCAGAAGTTGTCCTCGTCGCCGCGGGCGACGATGCGGTCGTCGGGCAGGCCGGAGACGCGGCGCCAGATCTCGCGGGACTCGTCGTCGCTGTGGTGGACGGTGGCCCAGATGCGGTCGGGGTCAAGGCCGTAGCCGCCCTGGTCCTGGGGGTTGGTGGACAGCTCCCAGGCGAACCGGATGGCGTCCTCCTTGAAGTAGTCGCCGAAGGAGAAGTTGCCGTTCATCTGGAAGAACGAACCGTGGCGCGTGGTCTTGCCGACCTCCTCGATGTCGAGGGTGCGCACGCACTTCTGGACGCTGGTGGCGCGGTCCCACGGCGGGGTGGCCTCGCCGGTGAAGTAGGGCTTGAAGGGCACCATGCCGGCGTTGATGAAGAGGAGGGTGGGGTCCGGCGTCGGCAGCGGGGCGCTGGCGACGCGGTGGTGGCCGCGCTCGGCGAAGTAGTCCAGGAATCGGCGGCGGATCTCAGCGGTACGCAAGGGATGCTCCGGGCGTCTGCGGGTCGGGGGGATCGGGCGGGCGGCGGCGGGGTCAGGCCGCCGCGGAGGCGGGTGTGCGTGCCGCGGGGGTGAGCGCCGCGTAGGTGAGGGGCGCGGAGGGGTCGATCGACAGGTCGAGCGGTGCGGGTTCGGCGCCGGAGCGGACGAGGAGGTCGCCGACGGCGGCGATCATCGCGCCGTTGTCGGTGCACAGGCCCAGCGGGGGGACGCGCAGGGTGATGCCGGCGGATCGGCAGCGCTGCTCGGCGAGTTCGCGGACCCGGGAGTTGGCGGCGACGCCGCCGACGACGACGAGGGTGGAGACGTCGTGCTCGCGGCAGGCGTCGACGGCCTTGCGGGTGAGGACGTCGGCGACCGCTTCCTGGAGGGAGGCGGCGCCGTCGGCGACGGGGAGGTCGCGTCCTTCGGCGCGGTGCTGCTCGGACCAGCGGGCGGCGGCGGTCTTCAGGCCGGAGAAGGAGAAGGCGAAGCGGTGCCGTTCGTCGCGGGTGCCGGTGAGGGGGCGGGGGAAGGCGACGGCCTTCCGGTTGCCGTCGCGGGCGGCGCGGTCGATGGCGGGGCCGCCGGGGTAGGGCAGGCCGAAGACGCGGGCGACCTTGTCGAAGCACTCGCCGGCGGCGTCGTCGAGCGTGTCGCCGAGGTGGAGGATCGGATCGCGGACGAGGTCGCGGACGAGGAGCAGCGAGGTGTGGCCGCCCGAGACGATCAGCACCATGCAGGGTTCCGGCAGCGGGCCGTGTTCCAGGGTGTCGGCGGCGACGTGCCCGGCGAGGTGGTGCACGCCGTAGAGGGGGACGTCGAGCGCGTAGGCGATGCCCTTGGCGCCGGCGAGGCCGACCTGGAGGGCGCCGGAGAGGCCGGGTCCGGTGGTGACGGCGACCGCGCCGATGTCGGACATGGTGAGCCCGGCCCGGTCGAGCGCCTGCTGGACGACCGGGTTGAAGGAGTGGACGTGTGCGCGGGCGGCGATCTCGGGGACGACACCGCCGTAGCGGGCGTGTTCGGCCATGCTGGAGGCGACGGCGTGGCCGAGCAGCTTGCCGTCCCGCACCAGTCCGGCGCCCGTCTCGTCACAGGACGATTCGATGCCCAGCACCACGCGACCTTGCATGTCCATTCCTCCGTGCTTGCCTGAGGCATTCAGAGTAGAGCGCCCGGCGTGTCCGACGCACACCGATAGCCGAGCCCGCCTCGGGGCGGACGGGTCGGGACGCGGGGGAGGACGGCGGCGCGCGGTGGGCGGGGGCGCGGGCCGGGGCGGGCCGGGCGCGGTGCGGCGGGGGTGCAGGGCGGCCGGCGGCGCGCCGGGGTGGTTGACGGGGGGCCGGTCCGTGGGGGCGCCCGGCCTGTGGTTGCACCGGGTGCCGCGATGCGGCGGCACCCGGTGCGGGCGGAGTGCTGGTCCGGCCGGGTTTCCCCTCGTCCCCCTCGTTGCGGGGTTGGCCGGTCCGCGACAGCTGCCGGTCGGCGCTCCGGTGAGCGGGGGCGACCGACCGGAATTCGATGGCTCCGCCCTCTTGCTGGCACGCAGTGCCACTGTCACAGTTGAGAGCAGCGCATCACAGATGAGCAGAGCCGTGATGCGCGATGCTCCGCCGCGCCAACAGCGGCCGCCTCGCGGTCACCATCACCGCCGACACCGCCGTCGGCGAACGGAACGGCACAGCCCGCCACGCCCCCGCACCGCCCGTCGACACCCCCGCGGCGCCCCACGCGCCGCCGCGACCACCGGGAGACGCCATGGCCCAGCACCAGCAGCCCCTCCACCCCCTCCGGACGCTCCGCAACGGCCACGCGCCGGGCGCCGCACCAGCACCCGCGCCGGCCACCGCGCCCGCGGGCAGCGCGGCGCACGGCGCGGGCCCGCACGCCGACGAACTCGCCGTACGGTGGCGCACCGACCCCCGCTGGCACGGCATCACCCGCGACTACACCCCCGAGGACGTCCTGCGGCTCTCCGGCTCGGTGCGCGAGGAGCACACCCTCGCCCGCCGGGGTGCGGAACGCCTGTGGCGCCAGCTCCACGAACTCGACTACGTGCACGCCCTCGGCGCGATGACCGGCGGCCAGGCGGTCCAACAGGTCCGGGCCGGCCTCCAGGCCGTCTACCTCTCCGGCTGGCAGGTCGCGGCGGACGCCAACCAGGCCGGCCAGACCTACCCCGACCAGAGCCTCTACCCCGCCAACTCGGTGCCGCAGGTGGTCCGCCGCATCAACAACGCGCTGCTGCGCGCCGACGGCATCGCCGTCGCCGAGGGCGGCGGCGACACCACCGACTGGCTGGTGCCGATCGTCGCCGACGCCGAGGCGGGTTTCGGCGGACCGCTCAACGCCTTCGAGCTGACCAAGGCGCTCATCGCGGCAGGCGCCGCCGGCATCCACTACGAGGACCAGCTCGCCAGCGAGAAGAAGTGCGGCCACCTCGGCGGCAAGGTGCTGGTGCCGACCTCGCAGCACATCCGCACCCTCAACGCCGCCCGGCTGGCCGCGGACGTCTCCGACGTCCCCACGCTGGTGGTCGCCCGCACCGACGCGCTGGCGGCGAACCTGCTGACCACCGACGTGGACGAACGCGACGCCCGGTTCACCACCGGAGAACGCACCGCCGAGGGCTTCTACCGGGTGCGGCCCGGCATGGCGCCGGTGATCTCCCGCGGCCTGGCGTACGCGCCCTACGCCGACCTGCTCTGGATGGAGACCGGCACCCCCGACCTGGCACAGGCCCGCGAGTTCGCCGAGGCGATACACGCCGAGTTCCCCGACCGGATGCTCGCCTACAACTGCTCGCCGTCGTTCAACTGGCGGGCCGCGCTGGACGACGACAGCATCGCGGCCTTCCAGCGGGAACTGGGCGCCATGGGCTACCGGTTCCAGTTCATCACCCTGGCAGGGTTCCACTCCCTCAACCACGGCATGTTCGACCTCGCACGCGGTTACGCACGCTCCGGGATGACCGCCTATGTCGATCTCCAGGAGCGGGAGTTCGCCAGCCAACGCGACGGCTTCACCGCCGTCCGGCACCAACGCGAGGTCGGGACCGGCTACTTCGACCTCGTCGCCTCCGCCCTCAATCCGGCCGCGGAGACGCTCGCGCTGCGGGGCTCCACCGAGGAGCAGCAGTTCCACTGAGCTTGGCGTTCAACCGGGGCGCCGCCCCTGCTCCACCTGGGCGGGGAGCGGCCGCTCACCGACGCCTCGGCGCGGCATGCCTCGCCGGCCGCGTTCCCCCACCGCTCGACCCCGCCCCGGGCCCGTCGCCCGGGGCGGGCCGCCGGCACGGACCGCTCGGCCCGTCCCCTCCGCTCCCCGCCCCCCGGGAGGACCCATGGCGACCCCGACCCTCAGCTCCGGCGCCCGGCTGCTCGCCGCGCCCGGGGACCAGCACCGGGAACTCCTCACGCCGGAGGCGCTCGCCCTGCTGGCCGCGCTGCACGCGGCGGTCACCGGCCGGCACGCCGAACTGCTCGCCGAGCCCGCCGGCACAGCAACAGCGGCGACAGCGACGACCGCGGATGGTCCTGCGCGGCGGGCGTCGCAGCGCGACCCGGCCTGGCTCGTCGCTCCCGCCCCACCGGGCACCGAGCGCCGCACCGTCGAAGTGGTCGCCTCACCCGCCGATCCGGCGGCCTCGGCCCGGGCGCTCTCCTCCGGCGCGGACGTCTGGGTGGCGGACCTCGACGACGCGACCCCCGACGACTGGGCATCGCTGCTCGCCGGACAGCGTGCCCTCCGGGAGGCGGCCCGGCTCGTGCGGTCGACGCCCCGGCCCGAACCGGCCACCGGCACCGGCACACCCGGCGGGCCCACCGCCGCGCACCGCACCACCCGGTGGCGGGGCGCCCGGTCCGCGGCGGGGCCGGCGGGCACCGCCCGCCCCCACCGTCTGCCGCCGCAGCCGAATCCGGCCGGGGCTCCCCGCATCGTGCTCCGCCCCCGCGGCTGGCAGGCGGTGGAGCGCGCCGTGCTGCTGGACGGCCGTCCGCCGGCGGCGCCCGTCGTCGATGTCGGGCTGTTCCTCTTCCACCACCTCGCGGCACGCCGCACGGTGGCCGCTCCCCCGCCGGGCCTCGTGCTCCCCCGCGTCGGCCACCGGGGCGAGGCGCTGCGGTGGCACCGGCTGCTGCTGGCGGCGGAGCGGCTGCTCGGGCTGGAGCCGGGGACGGTGACGGTGACCGTGCCGATCGAGCGTGTGCGGGCGGCTACGGAGGCCGAGGAGATCCTCTTCGTCCTGCGGTCGCGGCCGGCCGCGTTGGCCGCCGCACACCACGCCTACCTCGCCGACCTCGTGGAGACCGTCAGCGCCGAGCGGCCCGGCACGGTCCTGCCCGAGCGGGACCGGCTCCCCGTGACGGCACCGTTCCTGCGGGCCTGTACGGATCTGCTGGTGCAGGTGGGCCACCGGCGGGGAGCCCACGTCATCGGCAGCGGCACCACCGCGACAGCCGACGCGGCCGCCGTCGGCGCCGCCCGGCTGGTGTTGGAGCGCGAGGCGGAGGACGGGTTCGACGGCACCCGGGTCGCGGACCCCGCGCTCGTCCCCACCGCCCGCGCAGCGTTCGCCCCGGTGCTGCGCGGCCGGAGCCACCAACTCGACCGTCAGCGACCGGAGGTGGCGGTCACAGCCGCCGAACTGCTCGCGGTGCGGCGCACGGCGGCACCGCCCGGGCCGGAAGGGGTGCGGGCTGCACGGCAGTTGGTCGCCGGATACACCGCCGCCCGATCCGAGGGGCGCGCGACCGTGGTGATCGAGGGCGCGGTGCACGACGCGGCGTCGGTGGCGCTGGCCGTGGCGCAGCTGCGCCAGTGGTCCCGGCACGGTCCCGCCGGGGCCCGCGGCGACCGGCAGCCCGCGGCGGGCGTCGGGGCGCCCCCGGCCGTGCCGGGGGTCAGCCCGTCCGCACCCCCGGAAGGTCCGGCCGCCGGCGCCTGCGGGCCGCCGGCGGGAGCGGGGCGCCGGGCGCCGGGCTGACCCGGCCCAGCGCGCTCCCCCCCGACGCGACCGTGCAGCTGGGAACGTTGCCGGGCAGGCGGTGCGCCGTCGGCCGACCGAGCAGGGCGCGCCGCGCCGCGGCGGCAGTGCGGCCGCCGACTCGGTCCGGAGTGGAACCGGGGCGGGCGTCCCGCCGTGGAGCAGCACCTCGGCCCGGAGGGTCGCACCGTCCTGCATGAAGCGCACGACCGCGGTGTCGACACCGTCGTGGGAGGTACCGGAGATCCTGCGGAGTCCGCGCACCGTGGGGCCGCTCCTCTCGTCCACCCCCGCCCGGACCGACTCCTGCCGCCGCCCCGGGGCGGGGCCCCACCGCCGGCAGGAGTCGGGCAACGCGGCGGGAGCCAGGGACCACAACGGGGCGCCGCGGGCCGAGTATCCACCGCGGTCGGCCGCACGGGGCGGCGCCGCACCGTCGGCGCCCGCCGCTCCCGGCGGACGGGCCCGGGCCGGTGACCGCACGGGGCGCGTCCGTCATCCGGTCGCACTCTGGTTGGGAGGCGCCGCAGCGCCTAGCCTGGGCGGTGCAGCTGGTTCGCCCCGTCCGCCAGGCGGGGTGTCGCAAGAGGGAACCCGGTGGGAATCCGGGACTGCCCCGCAGCGGTGAGCGGGAACGACCGCCGTCACACGCACTGGACGCGCCGCGTCCGGGAAGCGACGGCCAGTAGGTGCCGGTGTGCCCGAGAGGTGCGCGCCGGCGGGCCCGTGAGTCCGAAGACCTGCCACTGCCCGTGCGCACCCATGGCGCGCGGCGACCTTCGGAGACCCTCGCGGGCGGGTCGGGAGGACGCGGGCCACCCGCGCGCCACCGGCGTGCGTGAAGGGTCGCCGCGCCGTTCCTTCGCACCGTGAGACGTCCCCCGGGGGCCGTATCTCCGCACGACTCGCGAAGGAGAGTCTCGTGACACCGAAGTCCGCAGCCGCGGCAGCGGGGGCGACCGTCCACGGTTACCCCCGGCAGGGCGGGAACCGAGAGCTGAAGAAGGCGATCGAGGGCTACTGGAAGGGCAAGGTCACCGCCGACACCCTCCGGACCACCGCGGAGGAACTGCGCCGGACCAACCGGCGGCAGCTCGCGGAGGCAGGCATCGCCGAGGTCCCCACGGGTGACTTCTCGTTCTACGACCACGTCCTGGACACCAGCGTGATGGTCGGCGCCGTGCCCGAGCGGCACCGCGCGGCCGTCGACACCGACGCGCTGGACGGTTACTTCGCGATGGCGCGCGGCACCCAGGAGGTGGCGCCGCTGGAGATGACCAAGTGGTTCGACACGAACTACCACTACCTGGTGCCCGAGTTGGGCCCCGACACCGTCTTTGCTGCCGACTCCACCAAGCAGGTCGCCGAGCTGCGGGAGGCGCTGGCCGACGGCCTCACGGCCCGCCCGGTACTGGTCGGCCCGGTCACCTACCTGCTGCTGGCCAAGCCGGCGCCGGGGGTGGACCCCTCGTTCGAGCCGATCACCCTCCTGGACCGCCTGCTGCCGGTGTACACGGAGGTGCTGGCGGACCTGCGCGCCGCCGGGGCCGAGTGGGTGCAGCTCGACGAGCCGGCGCTGGTGCAGGACCGCACGCCGGCCGAACTGAACGCCGCCGGGCGTGCGTTGCGCGATCTCGGCGCGCTCACGGACCGGCCGAAGCTGCTGGTCGCCTCCTACTTCGACCGGCTCGGTGACGCGCTGCCGGTGCTGGCGAAGTCCCCGGTCGAGGGGCTGGCGATCGACTTCACCGGCCCCGCGGCGGCCAACCTCGCGGAGCTGGCGGCCGCGGGCGGCGTGCCCGACAAGCGGCTGGTGGCGGGTGTCATCGACGGCCGCAACGTCTGGATCAACGACCTGACCGCCTCGCTCGGGGTGCTGGCGACGCTCCTCGGGCTCGCGGGTTCGGTGGACGTGGCACCGTCCTGCTCGCTGCTGCACGTGCCGCTGGACGCCACCGCGGAGCGCGACCTGGACCCGCAGGTTTCGCGCTGGCTGGCGTTCGCCCGCCAGAAGGCGGAGGAGACCGTCACCCTGGCGCGGGCGCTGCGCGAGGGCACGGACACCGTCACCGCCCGGCTGCGCGCCAACGCAGCCGACCTCGCCTCCCGGGCCGGTTCCGCGCTGACCCACGACCCCGCGGTGCGGGAGCGGGCGGCCGCGGTGACCGACGCCGACGCCCGGCGTTCGCAGCCGTACGCCGAGCGGGCCGTCGCCCAGCGGGAGCGGCTCGGCCTGCCGCTGCTGCCGGTGACCACCATCGGTTCGTTCCCGCAGACCGACGAACTGCGGGTCGCACGGGCCGATCTGCGCGCGAAGCGGATCGACGCGACGGGGTACGAGGAGCGGATCGCCGCCGAGATCCGCGAGGTCGTCTCCTTCCAGGAGAAGGCCGGCGTCGACGTGTTGGTGCACGGCGAGGCCGAACGCAACGACATGGTGCAGTACTTCGCCGAGAAGCTGAACGGCTACCTGGCGACCCGGCACGGCTGGGTGCAGTCCTACGGCACCCGGTACGTCCGGCCGCCGATCCTGGCGGGCGACATCTCGCGGCCCGAGCCGATGACGGTGCCGTGGACGACGTACGCCCAGTCGCTGACGGACCGGCCGGTCAAGGGAATGCTGACCGGCCCGGTCACCATGCTCGCCTGGTCGTTCGTCCGCGACGACCAGCCGCTGGGCGAGACCGCGCGGCAGGTCGCGCTGGCGCTGCGGGAGGAGGTGCTGGACCTGGAGAAGGCCGGCACCGCGGTCATCCAGGTCGACGAGCCGGCGCTGCGGGAGACGCTGCCGCTGCGCGCGGCGGACCACGCCGCGTACCTGGGGTGGGCGACCGAGTCGTTCCGGCTGGCGACCGCCGGGGTGCAGCCGCAGACGCAGATCCACACCCACATGTGCTACGCGGAGTTCGGTGACGTCATCGCCGCCATCGACGACCTCGACGCCGACGTCATCAGCCTGGAGGCGGCCCGCTCGCACATGCAGGTCGCGGACGAGCTGGCGGCGCACGGCTACCCGCGGGAGGTCGGCCCCGGCGTGTACGACATCCACTCGCCGCGGGTGCCGGACACCGCCGAGGTCGTCGCGCTGCTGAAGCGCGGGCTGGGCGCCATCCCGGCCGAGCGGCTGTGGGTCAACCCCGACTGCGGTCTGAAGACCCGTGGTTGGCCGGAGGTCCGGGCGGCGCTGGAGAACCTGGTCGCCGCCGCGCGCGGCACCCGGGAGGCGCTGTCCGCCGAGTGAAGCCGGTGCGTCGGCGCCGCCGGCCGGTGAGCCGCTGAGCCGGTGAGCGGTTCACCGGCCGGCGACTCACCGGCGGGCCGGCGTGCGGGCGGTGGGGAGTGCCACGCCGCCCGCACGCCGCCCGCACACCGTCGTGTCCCGGGGCAGCCCCCGGCGACGAGCGGGGCCCGGCGGCCGAAGGCGAAGCCTCCCGCACCGAGGCCGGCGAACGGGTTCTCCTCGTCGAGGTTGACCACCTCGGCGCCGTTGGGCGGCGTGAAGTAGAAGGTGCCGCCGGCGGGCTGCTCGTACCGGATGTGGGTGAACGCCACGTCGACCAGGTTGCTCTCGGGGCCGGCGACGGTGACGGCCAGCGGCAGCCCCGTCTCGGCGTCGACAGAGATGCGCACCGACTCCACGGTGCCGAACTCGCTGCCGTCGACCGGCTCGTTCGGGACGACCAGCAGCTGGTAGGCGTCCTGACCCGCGACCCGCGCGGTGCCGTCCACGGTGATCTCCGCGTGCTCGCCGGCACCGGCGAGCACCTCCTGCGCCATCTGCTGCGGGGTGAGCGAGGCGAACTCCTCGTGCCCCGTGCCCCACTCCTCGTCGTGCGCCTCCGCGTCGTACTTCTCCGCGTGCTCGGTGAGGTCCGCGTGGTAGGCGATGTTGTCGGCGCTGTCGTACATCCAGACGTCGCCGTCGTTGTGAATGACGCTCAGCTCCTCGTCGCCCTCGGCGATGACCAGCCGCTGCCGCTCCTCGCCGTCCAGCGCGACCTGGAGCGTGCTGTTGCCGGTGGCCAGCGACGCCAGCCGTGCGGCCGGGCCGCCGAACTGCTCGGCGAACGAGCCGATCGCCGGCACGTCGAAGCCCATGTCGACGCGGACGGTGCCGCTGAGCTGCTCGGTGTCGGACTCCGCGACCTTGACGATCAGTTCCTCGGCGGAGAGGGCGGGAAGGTCCGGGCCGCCGTCGCTGGCCAGCGCCGGGTAGACACCGGCCCCCACCAGTCCGACGCCGCACACCACCGAGCCCGCAACGACGGTTCGGCGGAGCTTCTTGTTCATGGCCATCTCTTCCCCATCTCCTCGGACCCTGCGATCCTTCCCGGTTTCCCGGTTCACTACCGATTTCATCGCGGATCGGCGGGAAAAACGTCGGCCCAGGGGTTGCTGTCGGGCTCCTCCGCCGGTATGACCCCGGGGGCCGCCGCGGGCCGGGGCCCCTAGGGGAGCCCCCGAGCAGCCGGGGACGCGAGCCGCCCGCACCGCCACCATGGCCTGCATACCGGGTATGGAGCGGGTGTCAGGGGCAGCGGGCCGACCGACACCGCGCCCGCGGGCCGCCACGACCGGGCAGGCGGACGACACCGGCCGCCCGCCAGGGCGGGTCGAGCGGGAACAACCGGCCGGGCAGCCCCCGGTCAACCCCGCCGACCCCGGGTCAGACGGTCCGGTCCGCCACGGCGTCGCAGAGCCCGGCCAGCGCGGCCTTCGCCGGAATCTCCGGCAGCGGCGCCAGCGCCTCCCGCGCGGAGGCGGCGTACCGCAGCGCGTCCGCGCGGGCCGAGGCCAGCGTGGGGTGGGCGCGCAGCCCCGCGAGGGCCTCGGCGTGGCGGGCGTCGTCGCTGAGGTCGGAGTCGAGCAGCTCCACCAGCGCGCGGTCCTCGGGGGAGCCACCCTCGGCGGCCTGCTGCCGCAGCCGCAGCACGGTGAGGGTGTCGATGCCCTCCCGCAGGTCGGTGCCGGGCGTCTTGCCGGACTCGTGGGGGTCGCCGGTGATGTCCAGGACGTCGTCGGCGAGCTGGAAGGCCATACCGATCCGCTCGCCGAACTGCGTGAGCGTGTGGACGGTCGCCTCGTCCGCGCCGGAGAGCAGCGCGCCGAACCGGCCCGAGACGGCGATGAGCGAGCCGGTCTTGCCCGCGATGACCTCCAGGTGGTGGTCGACCGGGTCGTCCCCGGAGCGCGGACCCGCCGTCTCCAGGATCTGGCCGGTCACCAGCCGCTCGAACGCCTCGGCCTGGATGCGGACCGCCTCGGGGCCGAGCCCCGCCACGATCGCCGACGCCCGCGAGAAGAGGAAGTCGCCGGTCAGCACCGCCACCGAGTTGTCCCAGCGGGCGTTGGCGCTCGGCACGCCCCGCCGGACCTCGGCCTCGTCCATCACGTCGTCGTGGTAGAGCGTCGCGAGGTGCGTCAGCTCCACCACCACCGCGGACGGCACCACACCCGGCGCGTGCGGGTCGGCGAACTGCGCCGCCAGCATCACCAGCAGCGGCCGGAAGCGCTTGCCGCCCGCACGCACCAGGTGCTGGGCGGTGTCGTTCAGGAACGGCACGTCGCTCTTGGTGGCCTCGACCAGGCCCGCCTCGACAGCGGTCAGCCCGGTCTGGAGATCGGCCTCCAGTGCCTGGTCCCGCACGCTCACCCCGAAGGGACCCACGACGGTCACGAGCGCTTCTCCTGTCTCCGGTGCCTTGTCCCAGGCAGGGTATCCGGTCGTCCGTCGATCACTGCCAGCGCGTACCCGGTCGCCACTGGGTCACGCCGGTCCCGTTCCCCGGGCCTCGGGTGGCCGGTCGGAACCGGCCGCCGCGCGGCGGTCCGAGCCGGGCTACCGGGCCGTAGGGTATGGCCATGTCTGACGTGAGCCTGCCCGACGTGGCCGAGGACGACCTCTACGGCCCGGACAATCTGCCCTACGGCGTCTACACCACCGACGCCGCGCCCGACCGGCGCCGGATCGGCGTGCGCTACGGCTCCTGGGTACTGGACGTGGGCGCCGCCGCCGCGGCCGCCGACCACCCGTGGGCCGAGGTGCTGTCGGCCCCCTCCCTGAACCCGCTGCTGGCCGCCGGGCGGCCCGCCTGGCGCGAGGTGCGCGCCGCGGTCCGCAGCTGGCTGACGGACGCCGCGCGTCGCGAACAGCTCGCCGCGGACGGCCTGTTGCTGCCGCTGGACGCGTCGGTGACACTGCACCTGCCGTTCGAGGTCGCCGACTACGTCGACTTCTACGCCAGCGAGCACCACGCCTCCAACCTCGGCCGGATCTTCCGCCCGGACAGCGAGCCGCTGACTCCCAACTGGAAGCACATGCCGATCGGTTACCACGGGCGCGCCGGCACGGTCGTCGTCTCGGGGACCCCGGTGAAGCGGCCGAGCGGGCAGCGGAAGGCCCCGGACGCGCCGGTGCCGGACTTCGGCCCCTCGCGGCGGCTCGACATCGAGGCCGAGGTCGGCTTCGTCGTCGGTGGCGCCACCGAGCCGGGCACCGCGGTGCCGCAGACCGCGCTGCGCGACCACGTCTTCGGCGTGTGCCTCCTCAACGACTGGTCGGCGCGGGACCTCCAGGCATGGGAGTACGTGCCGCTGGGCCCGTTCCTCGGCAAGTCCTTCACCACCTCCGTCTCCGCGTGGATCACCCCGCTGGACGCGCTGGACCACGCCCGCACCGAGCCGCCGGCGCGCAGCCACGAGCTGCTGCCCTACCTGGCCGACGGCGAGGGCAGCGGCGTCGAGGCGGCGGGGCTGGACCTGCGGATCACCGTCCGGCTCAACGGCGAGGTGATCTCCGAGCCGCCGTTCGCCGCCATGTACTGGACGGCGGCGCAGCAGCTGGCCCATATGACGGTGAACGGTGCGACGCTGCGGCCCGGTGACCTCTTCGGTTCGGGCACGGTCTCCGGCCCCGAGGTCGCCACCCGGGGCTGCCTGCTGGAGCTGACCTGGGCCGGGCGCGACCCGGTGGAGCTGAGCACCGGCAAGCGGACGTTCCTGGAGGACGGCGACGAGGTGACCCTGTCGGCCTGGGCGCCGGGGCCGAACGGCACCCGGATCGGCCTGGGCGAGGTCACCGGCCGGATCACCCCGGCGGCCTGACCGGGCCGTACCCACCGGGCGGAGCGGCCCGGCCATACCGCCCGGTGGGTACGGGAACCTCACGCAACCGTGCCCGGACCGCAACCGCCGCGCCCTAGGGTGGCGTGTACACCAACAAGTCAGGTATCGGCGTGCCGCGGTACGGACCGGACACGGCGCGGGTGGGGCTCCCCTCCGCGCGGTGCGCCGGTCGCCGCCGCGCGCCGGCGGCCGGGAGCGGCCGCGCGGACGACGGGCGGACGCCCCGGGGCACAGCCCGGGCCGTGCCCGCGAGGGGGGCGAGGACTCATGCACCGAGGCAGGCACGGCATACGACTGGGCGTGGCGGCGACGGCCACGGCGGCACTGCTGCTCACCGGCTGCGGCAGCGGCGGCGACGACAGCGGCAGCGGCGGCTCCGCGAGCGGGGACGGCTCCGGCGGGGCGCTGCGCGACATGATCACCGACCTCCGCGAGGCACGCGACGCGTTCATGATCTCGCCCGGCGAGGGGCTCGGCGAGGACGACTTCGACATGGACGAGGTCGAGGGCTGGGACGACTGGCAGGACTGGGAGGACGACCCCGAGCCGTCACCGGACCCCGATGCCGACGCCGACGCCGACGCCGACGAGGACTCCGACGCGGGCGGGGGCGGCGCCGAGCGCCGTGAGGACGGCCAGGGTGTCCTGGATGTCGGTGCCGAGATCACCGGCGTGTGGCAGGGCGCGGACAACACCCTCTTCGGCGTCCTCTCCAGCCAGGAGTCCGGCACCGGCATCGCCAACGCCTTCTTCGTCGACACCACGTGGCTGCTGCCCGACGGCACACCGGTGGAGTGCGGCGGGCTGCTCTTCGGCAACGCGGAGGAGGGGTGGAGCAGCTTCCTCTTCTGCGACGACGAGGACGAGACCATGAAGACGGTCGAGTTGGCGCAGAAGGGCGACACCCTCGACGTCACCTGGACCGAGGAGGACCGCACCGTCAGCCACGCCTGGATGGGCGACTGGGACGAGGACATCGAGTAGACGCCCTGCGACTCGGTCGGCGCACTCCCCCGAGAGGCGGGCGCGCCGACCGCACGCGGGTCAGGCCGGGAAACGCCCCGACCGGACGCCATCGACGAACGACGCGAACGCGGAGACCGGCAACGCGAGCACCGGCCCGGCCACGTCCTTGGAGTCCCGCACAGGCACCAGCCCGTCCGACACCGCGAGATTCACGGCAACCTCGACACAGGCACCACCGTTGCTGCTGTAGGAAGAGGTGAACCAGCAAGCAGACTCAGTTGTCACGGGAGTCCTTTCGTCGTGGCCGGAGGCACGAAGCCTCGGCTCGGGGCGGGTTGTGTCGGGGTGGCCGGTGGTGCGGAGCACCGAGGCCGCCGAGTCGACCCCGGGGCGGGGCGTGATGCGCTCGTCAGGCAGGCGCGCCGGGGGGTCGGTCGTCGTCGGCGTGGGGTACGGCGTCCTGGCGGGGCAGGATGTGCCGCAGGATGTCAGTGACGGTGAGCACGCCGACGCTGCGGCCCTCGTCCATCGCCACCGCCAACTGCTCGCTGGCGGCACGCATCCGGGACAGCGCCTCGTAGACCGGGAGGTCGACGTCGAGCGTCAGCACCTCGCGGCTGAAGGCGCCCACCGGACGGTCCGCCGGTTCCAGCAGCACGTCCCGGACGTGGACGAGCCGCGGAACGCCCGCGTCGCCCGACTCGACCAGGATGCGCATGTGGGCGGAGCGGGAGGCCGCCTCCCACACGTCGCCCACGACCGCGTCGGCGGGCACCGCGGTCGTACCGCGCCGGGCGGGCAGCAGGTCGCCCACGCGCAGCTCCTGGAGGTCCAGGACGTCCGCCAGTTGGGCGCTGTCGCCCGGTTCGAGCGTGCCGACGGAGGCGGAGTGCTCGACCAGGTGCCGGATGGTGTCGATGTCGCGTCCCCCCGCGGCGGCACGGTCCGTCGGTGTGACGCCGCTCGCCGCGACCAGCCGGTTGGCCATGTCGTTGATCCAGCGCAGCAGCGGCCGCAGCAGCCGGGCGAGTGCCCGGGAGGGCAACCCCACGAGGACGGCGGCGCGTTCCGGGTGGGCGATCGCCCACGACTTGGGCGCCATCTCGCCGACGACGAGGTGCAGGAACGTCACGAAGAACAACGAGAGGGCGAACGCGGCGCTGTCGGCGGCCCACCCGGGCAGCCCCCAGGAGGCGAGCACCGGACCCAACCAGCGGTCGACGGCGGGCTTGGTGAGGGCGCCCAGCGCGAAAGTACAGGCGGTGATGCCGAGCTGCGCCACGGCAAGCATGATGGTCAGCTCGTGCACGCCCCTCAGGGCGGCGCGCGCGGCACGGCTCTCCGGCGCCATGGCTTCCAACCTGTGGCGCCGCGCACCGAGCAGCGCGAACTCGATGATCACGAAGAAGGCGCTCAGCACGATCACGAGCACGGTGGCGACGGTCACGAACAGCGGGTTCATCGGCCCTCCTCTCCGGGCGTCCCCAGCGGCCCCGAAGACCCCTCGGTGCCGCTGGCGCCGCCGGTGCCGCCGGTGCTCTCGCCCACAGCTCCGGCCTGCTCCTCCACCACGCGCACGCGGAGGGAACTCGGCACGTGGCGGGCGACGTCGAGCACCTCCGCCTCCAGCAGTCGGTGCACCGGTTCCTCCATCACCAGCTCGGCGGGGTCTTCGGGCAGCGGAACCCGGACGGTCTCGCCGGGCTGCGGGAGCGCCCCGAGGTGGGTGATGAGCAGACCGGCGAGGGTCTCGTACTCGCCTGCCGGCAGCGTCCGTCCGATGGCCCGGCCCACCTCGTCCAGCGGGGTGTCGCCGTCGATGCGCCACCCGTGGTCCTCCGGCACGACGGCGGCCGGTGGTCCGGGGTCGTGCTCGTCGGAGATGTCCCCGATCAGTTCCTCCGCGAGGTCCTCGACCGTCAGGATTCCGGTGAACGCTCCGTACTCGTCGAGAACGCAGCCGAGTTGTTCCCGGGCCCGCTCCATCTCCGCCAGCGCGTCCGGGAGGGGCAGCAGCACCGGCAGGAGCAACGCCGGCCGCATCACGCTCCTCACCGGCGCCTCGTCGGTGGGGCGCCGGCGCAGCAGGTCGACGAGGTGGACCACTCCGAGCGGTTCGCCGTTCGCGTCGATGACCGGGTACCGGCTGTGCGCCCGCGCCATCAGCGCCCGCACCTCGGCGACAGTGGTGGCCGGGGCCACCGTGTCGACTCGGGCACGGGGCACCATCGCGTGCTCGACGGACCGTTCCGGGAAGTCGAGGACGCGGTCGACCAGCAGCGACAGGTCGGCGGGCAGGTCGCCGCTGTCGCGCGAGTCGGAGACGGCGTGCCGCAGGTCCTCCCGGGTGGCGCTGGTGTCCAGGTCGTGCACCGGCTCGATCCGCAGCAGCCGCAGGAAGGCGTTGGCCGCGTGGTCGAACACGGTGATCAGCCAGCCGCACGCCGCCAGGTAGAGCAGGGTGGACGGCGCGAGCGCGCGCGCCAGCGGCTCCGGAGCGGCGATGGCGAGGTTCTTCGGGTACAGCTCACCGAAGATCATCTGCACCACCGTGGCCACCACGAGCGCCACCACGGTGCCGACGGAGACGCCGAGCGCCACCGGGACGCCCACCCCTCCCAGCAGCACGCCGATCGAACCGCCGACAAGAGGCTCCGCCACGAAGCCGACAAGCAGGCCCGTGACGGTGATGCCGAGCTGCGCACCGGAGAGCATGAACGAGGTGCGCCGGGTGACCCGCAGCGCGCGGCGCGCGGATGCGTCACCGGCGTCCGCGCGGGCGCCGAGACGCTCGCGGTCGACGGACATGTAGGCGAACTCCTGCGCGACGAAGTAGCCGTTCGCCGCGATGATCACCAGCATCACCACGACGCCGAGCAGCCCGGTCAACACCGCTTCGGTCACGTCCGGTTCACCTCACGCAGAGCTTCGGGCAGATGCCGGCCAGGAGGGCGTCCGGGCCGGTGGCAGCGCCGCGGGGGGTCGACGACGCGGCACGGGACTCGGTGCTGATGCCCCACATTAGGCGGTTCATCCGCCGTACCCCGGGACGCGCGGGGATTGCCCACGGCGTGGCTCGCCCGACCGAGCGACCGCCGGGTTCCGGCCGGGCGTCCGTCGTCGTTCACCGGAGTAGGGCAGAGTACGGAGTGCGGCACTCGGCCGCACGGCAGGACCGTCCCCGGTGCTGCCCGACGCCCACGACCGCGCCCGCGCCGAGCGGGTACCGGGATGTGAGAGGGAGACCATGAAGATACGTCTGGCCGGACCGGCGTTGGCCGCCGCAGTGATGCTGCTGGCCGCGGGCTGCGGAAGCAGCGACGACTCCTCCGACGACGCGGCCACCGAGGAGACGGGCGCCTCCGAGCAGGGTGACGGCGAGGAGAGCGAGGACGCCGACGAGGAGGACGACGCGGACGACGCGGCAGGCGGCGGGACCGGGGCCATCGCGGGCATCTGGGGCAGCGTCTCCGGTGCGGACACCCTGCTCCAGATCGGCGACGACGGCCTCGCCACCCTGCTCACCTCCGACGACGCCTGCCTCGGCGGGGCGCAGTCGATGGGCGACCACTCCATGATCAGCCTCCAGTGCTCCGTCGCGACGGGGTACTCCAGCGGTGAGGCCACACTGAACGGCGAGGCGCTCACCGTCGGCTGGGAGAGCGGCGAGACGGTCTACGAGCGGATCGCCGACCAGGCGGTGGACCTGGCCGAGCTGAACCTGGGCGAACTCGGCCTGGAGGAGCTCGAAGGTATCGACCTCGACAACATCGACTTCGAGGGCTTCGACATCGACGAGCTGGAGTCGCTCCTGCCGGGCAGCATCGGCGGCCCCGGCGACGACGACTGACCCTGCCGTACGCCGCGGTGCCGCGAGCCCGGCGCCCGGCACGCGGAACGGGCCGGTACCTTCCTCCTGCGGAGGGGTACCGGCCCGTTCGCCGTGACGGGGCCCGGCGCGAGGCCGGGGGCGGTTCAGCGGACGAAGACGCCCGCCTGGCCGGCCAGGTCGAGGAAGTACTGCGGCGCGACGCCGAGCACCACAGTGACCGCGGCGGCGACACCGAGCATCGAGGTGGTCATCGGGCTGGGGACGACGACCGAGGGGCCGTCCTCCTGCGGCTCGCTGAAGAACATCAGCACGATGACGCGGACGTAGAAGAACGCCGCGATCGCCGAGGCGATCACACCGACGATGACCAGACCCATCGCGCCCGCGTCGGCCGCGGCGCTGAACACCGCGAACTTGCCGGCGAACCCGGAGGTCAGCGGGATACCGGCGAACGCCAGCAGGAACAGCGCGAAGACACCGGCCAGCAGCGGGGAACGGCGGCCGAGTCCGGCCCACTTGGAGAGGTGTGTCGCCTCGCCGTCACCGTCGCGCACCAGCGTCACCACGGCGAACGCGCCGAGCGTCACGAAGGAGTACGCCGCCAGGTAGAACAGCACCGAGGAGACGCCGTCCTCGCTGAGCGCCAGCACCCCGGCGAGGATGAAGCCGGCGTGGGCGATCGAGGAGTAGGCCAGCAGCCGCTTCACGTCGGTCTGGGTGATGGCGATGACGGCGCCGGCCAGCATCGAGGCGATGGCGACACCCCACAGCACCGGCTCCCAGTCCCACCGCATGCCCGGCAGCACCACGTACAGCAGCCGCAGCAGCGCGCCGAAGGCAGCGACCTTGGTGGCGGCGGCCATGAAGCCGGTCACCGGGGTCGGGGCGCCCTGGTAGACGTCCGGCGTCCACATGTGGAACGGCACGGCTCCGACCTTGAACAGCAGGCCCATGACGACCAGCGCGCCACCGATCAGCAGGTAGGCGTCGTTGCCCATCGTGGCGGCCAGGCCCGGGTCCACCGCCGGCGGGGCGCCGGAGATGACGTCGGCGATGCCCGCGTAGGAGAGGGTGCCGGCGTAGCCGTAGAGCAGCGCGATGCCGAAGAGCAGGAATGCCGAGGCGAAGGCGCCCAGCAGGAAGTACTTGACCGCGGCCTCCTGCGACAGCAGCCGCCGGCGCCGGGAGAGGGCGCACAGCAGGTACAGCGGCAGGGAGAGGACCTCCAGCGCGATGAAGAGCAGCAGCAGGTCGTTGGCGGCGGGGAAGAGCAGCATGCCGCCGAGGGCGAACAGCATCAGCGGGAAGATCTCGGTCGTGGTGTAACCGGACTTCACCGCCAGCTTCTCCGCGGTGCCGCCGGGCACCGCCGCCGCCTGCGCGGCGAAGGAGTCCACGGCCCGGCCGTGCTCGGCCGGTTCCAGCCGGCGTTCCGCGAAGAGGAACACCGACACGAACCCGACGAGGATCAGGACGCCCTGGAGGAACAGCGCCGGGCCGTCCACGGCCAGCGCGCCCATGCCGGCGACCTGCGCCTGCGTGCTCGCGTGCTCGTCGGCGGCCAGCCCGACGACGGCGGCGAACGCCGTCGCCAGGGCCAGTACGGCGAGCACCACCTGGGTGCCGTAGCGGTGGCGGCGGGGCGCGAACGCCTCGACGAGCACGCCGATGACGGCGGCCCCCACCACGATCAGCGTCGGGGAGAGCGCGACCCACTCGAACTGCGGGGTCTCCAGCACCCCCTGCGCGTGCGTCCAGCTGTTCACTGTGCTGTCTCCTCGTATCCCCCGCCGATGCGGCGGCTCGGGTCACGGTCGCGGCTGGTCTCCCGGATGCGCGATGTCATCGGCGGGCCTCCAGTTCCGGCTCGGGGTCGCTCTCACCGACGTCGGAGAGGGTGTGCTGGACCGCGGGGTCGACGATGTCGGTGAGCGGCCGGGGGAAGACGCCGAGGAAGATGAGCATCGCGATCAGCGGTGCCACCACGGCGAGTTCACGCGGACGAAGGTCCGGCATCCGGGACAGCTCGGGCCGCACCGGCCCGGTCATGGTGCGCTGGTACAGGATCAGCACGTAGAGCGCGGCGAGGACGATGCCGGCGCAGGCGACGATGCCCGCCACCGGGTACCGGGTGAACGTGCCCACCAGCACCAGGAACTCGCTGACGAACGGCCCGGTGCCGGGCAGCGACAGCGTCGCCAGTCCGCCGATGAGGAAGGTGCCCGCCAGGATCGGCGCGGTCTTCTGCACGCCGCCGTAGTCCGCGATGAGGCGGGAGCCGCGGCGGGTGATGAGGAAGCCGGCGACCAGCATCAGGGCCGCGGTGGCGATGCCGTGGTTGACCATGTACAGCGTCGCGCCGGTCTGGCCCTGGCTGGTCATCGCGAAGATGCCCAGGATGATGAAGCCGAAGTGGCTGATCGACGCGTAGGCGATCAGACGCTTCATGTCGCGCTGGCCGAGCGCCAGCAGCGCGCCGTAGATGATGGAGATCAGTGCCAGCACGATCACCACCGGTGTGGCCCAGGCGCTCGCCTCGGGGAACAGCCCCAGGCAGAAGCGGAGCATCGCGAAGGTGCCGACCTTGTCGACCACCGCGGTGATGAGCACGGCGACCGGGGCGGTCGACTCGCCCATCGCGTTGGGCAGCCAGGTGTGGACCGGCCACAGCGGCGCCTTGATGGCGAAGGCGATGAAGAAGCCCAGGAACAGGAAGCGTTCGGTGTTCTGCGCGAAGGTCAGCTCACCGGAGGCGCGGGCCTCGGCGATCGCCTGGAGCGAGAAGGTGCTGCCGCCCGGGAGGTCCGCGGTGGCGACGTACAGGCCGATGACCGCGGCCAGCATGATGAGGCCGCCGGCCAGGTTGTACAGCAGGAACTTGACGGCCGCGTAGGTCCGCTGCTTGGCCTGCCCGTTCTCCGAGTGCTCCCCGGCGCGGTCGCCGAAGCCACCGATGAGGAAGTACATCGGGATGAGCATCGCTTCGAAGAAGATGTAGAAGAGGAAGATGTCGGTCGCGACGAACGACATCACCACCATGGCCTCGACCATGAGGATCAGGGCGAAGAAGCCCTGGGTGGGGCGCCAGCGCTTCCCGGCGGGGGTCTCCCCCTCCTTGGGGTCGGCGTCGTTCCAGCCGGCGCCGATGAGGAACGGGATGAGCACCGCGGTCAGCGCCACCAGCGCGACAGCGATGCCGTCCACACCGAGTTCGTAGCGGACGCCGAACGCCGGAATCCACGCGTGGGACTCGGTCAACTGGTAGCGGTCGCCGCCCGGTTCGAACCGGATCAGCACCAGGATCGCGAGAACGGCGGTGACCAGCGAGGCGGTTAGGGCCACCCACTTGGCGAGGTTGCGCCGAGCCGAGGGGACGGCGGCGGTGGCGACCGCGCCGATGGCGGGCGCCAGCACCGTGGCCGTCAGCAGGGGAAATGACATGAGTTAGACCGCCCTCATCAGCAGGGTCACGGCAATGAGGATCGCCGCACCGCCGAACATCGAAGCCGCGTAGCTGCGCGCGAAGCCGTTCTGCACCTTCCGCAGCCGCCCGGAGAGCCCGCCGAAGCCCGCGGCGGTGCCGTTGACGACACCGTCCACCAGCTTGTGGTCGACGTAGACGAGCCCGCGGGTGAGGTAGCTGCCGGGGGTGACGAACGCGGCGTGGTTGAAGTCGTCCTGCAGCAGGTCGCGGCGGGCGGCCCGCGTGATCCAGACGCCGGTCGGGGCGACCTCGGGGATCGGACGGCGCCCGTACTGGAACCAGGCGGCGCCGACGCCGACGAGCATCAGCACCGTCGCCAGCACGGAGACCATGCCGTGGCTGACCGGGGAGTTCCCGTCGGCGGTGGCGACCACCGGCGACAGCCAGTCGACGAACGAGTGGTTGAGGTTGAAGACGAAGCCGGCGCCCACCGACCCGACGGCCAGCACGATCATCGGCACCGTCATCGACAGCGGCGACTCGTGCGGGTGCGGGTCGTTGCCCTCGGCGTCCTTCACCCAGCGCTTCTCGCCGAAGAAGGTCATCAGCATGATGCGCGTCATGTAGTACGCGGTGAGTGCCGCGCCCAGCAGGGTGACGCCCCCGAGAATCCAGCCCTCGGCGCCGCCCTTCCCGAAGGCCGCGTAGATGATCTCGTCCTTGGAGAAGAAGCCCGAGAGGTAGGGGAAGCCGATGATGGCGAGGTAGCCCAGGCCCATCGTCACGAAGGTGACGGGCATGTACTTCCGCAGCCCGCCGTAGCGCCGCATGTCGACCTCGTCGTTCATGCCGTGCATGACCGAACCGGCGCCGAGGAACAGCCCGGCCTTGAAGAAGCCGTGGGTCACCAGGTGCATGATGGCGAAGACGTAGCCGATCGGGCCGAGCCCGGCCGCCAGCATCATGTAGCCGATCTGCGACATCGTCGACCCGGCGAGGGCCTTCTTGATGTCGTCCTTCGCGCAACCGACGATCGCGCCGAACAGCAGGGTGACGGCACCGACCACGACGACCACGGTCTGCGCGGCGGGCGCGCCGTCGAAGATCGCACCGGAGCGGACCACCAGGTAGACGCCGGCGGTGACCATCGTCGCGGCGTGGATGAGGGCCGAGACCGGGGTCGGGCCCTCCATCGCGTCGCCCAGCCAGGACTGGAGCGGCACCTGCGCCGACTTGCCGCAGGCGGCCAGCAGCAGCATCAGCCCGATGGCGGTCAGCGTGCCCTCGCTCGCCTGCTCCGCGGTGGAGAGCACCGGGGAGAACGCGAAGGTACCGAAGGTGGAGAACATCAGGAAGATCGCGATCGCGAGGCCGACGTCGCCGACGCGGTTGACCACGAACGCCTTCTTCGCCGCCGTCGCCGCGCTCGGCTTGTGCTGCCAGAACCCGATCAGCAGGAACGAGGCGAGACCGACGCCCTCCCAACCGACGTACAGCAGCAGGTAGTTGTCGGCGAGGACCAGGATCAGCATCGCCGCGAGGAACAGGTTCAGGTAGGCGAAGAACCTGCGCCGCCGCACGTCGTGCTCCATGTAACCCACCGAGTAGAGGTGGATCAGGGTGCCGACCGAGGTGATCAGCAGCACGAACGTCATCGACAACTGGTCGAGCTGGAAGGCGATGTCCGCCTGGAACCCGCTCACCGGCACCCAGCTGTACAGATGTTGGCTCAGGGCCCGGTCACCGCCGTCCCGGCCGAGCATGTCGACGAAGAGCACCACGGCCAGGGCGAAGGAGAGCGCGGCCAGGCCGGTTGCCAGCCAGTGGCCGAACCGGTCGAGGCGGCGACCGCCCACGAGCAGCAGCGCCGCGCCCAGCAGCGGTGCCGCGACGAGCAGTCCGATCAACGATTCCACTGGTAACTCCACATTCTTCCGCTGGCCTTACAGCTTCATCAGACTGGCGTCGTCGACCGAAGCCGAGTGGCGCGAGCGATAGACCATGACGATGATCGCCAGCCCGACCACGACCTCGGCGGCGGCGACGACCATGACGAAGAACGCCATGATCTGGCCGTCGAGGTTCCCGTGCATGCGGGAGAAGGTGACCAGTGCCAGGTTGGCGGCGTTCAGCATCAGTTCGATGCTCATGAAGACCACGATGGCGTTGCGCCGCAGCAGCACACCGCAGGCGCCGATGGTGAACAGCAGCGCCGCGAGATGCAGGTAGTTCTCGGGACTCACTTGCCGGCCTCCTCGGCTCCGTCGCCGTCGCCGTCGTCACGGCGGCCGTTGTCGCTGCCGTCACCGTCGATGCCGGTGGCGGCGGGGGTGGTGGTGCCGGCGTCGGTGCGACCGGCCCCGCCGGTGGTGCTGCCGGAGCCCAGCGACCCGCTGACCGAGGCGCGGCGCCCCTGGTGGTCGGCGGTGCGCTGCTCCAGGGCGGCGAGCGCCCCGAGCGCCTCGGTGTGGACCTCGCGGACCTGGTCGCGCTCGTGGAGCGTGGAGCTGACGGTCAGCGGCGACGGCGTGCCGTCGGGCAGCAGACCGGGGATGTCCACGGCGTTGTGGCGGGCGTAGACGCCCGGCGCGGGCAGCGGCGGCACCTGGGTGCCGTCCTTCACGCGCGCCTCGGCCTGCTCGCGCTGGGACGTGGAGCGCTCGATCTTCTCGCGGTGCGTCAGCATCGTCGCGCCGACGGCGGCGACGGTCAGCAGGACACCGGTCACCTCGAAAGCGACCATGTACCGGGTGAAGAGCAGCGAGGCCAGACCCTCGACGTTGCCCTGGGAGTTGGCCTCCGCCAGCCCGGTGAAGGAGCCCACCGACGCCTGGCCGATGCCGGCGATCAGCAGGATGCCGAGGCCGAGGCCCATGGCGGCCGTCGCGATGCGTTGCCCCTTGATGGTCTCCTTCAGGGAGTCCGCCGCGCTGACGCCGACGAGCATCAGCACGAAGAGGAAGAGCATCATCACGGCGCCGGTGTAGACGACGATCTGCACCACGCCGAGGAAGTAGGCCCCGTTGGCCAGGTAGAACAGCGCCAGGATGACCATGGTCCCGGCCAGGCACAGCGCCGAGTACACGGCGCGGCGCATCAGGATCGTGCCGAGCCCGCCGGCGACGGCGATGGGCGCGAGAATCCAGAACTGGACTGCCTCGCCACCGGAGGTGGAGGTCTCCGCCGCCAGTGTCGACAGGGCGGTCAGCGTGCTCATGCCCGCACCTCCGGCGGTTCGCCGTCGTCACCGATGTTGCCGCGGTGGTCCTGGCCGGTGGGGTCGGTCAGCGAGGACGCCGCCGCGAGCGCGTCCTGCGGGGTGACCTCCTCGCCGGGGGCCTCCTCGCCCTTGGAGCGGGCGACCTGCCGGACCGTCCCCTCCGCGGCGCCGGGGACCTCGCCCCGGTAGTAGGTCTGCTCGTCCGCACCCGGGTACATCGAGTGCGGCGCCTCGACCATGTCGTCCTGCAGCCCCGCCAGCAGCTCCTCCTTGGTGAAGATGAGGTCGGTGCGGGTGCGGTCGGCGAGCTCGTACTCGTTGGTCATGGTCAGCGCGCGCGTCGGGCACGCCTCCACGCAGAGCCCGCACAGGATGCAGCGCAGGTAGTTGATCTGGTAGACGCGGCCGTACCGCTCACCCGGGGAGTAGCGCTCCTCCTCGGTGTTGTCGGCGCCCTCGACGTAGATGGCGTCGGCCGGGCAGGCCCAGGCGCACAGCTCGCAGCCGATGCACTTCTCCAGCCCGTCGGGGTGACGGTTGAGCTGGTGGCGGCCGTGGAAGCGGGGCGCGGTGGGCTTCTTCTCCTCCGGGTACTGCTCGGTGAGCCGCTTCTTGAACATGCCCTTGAAGGTCACGCCGAAGCCGGCCACCGGGTTGTTGAAGTCAGGCATCGCCGTCCTCCTTCCGTGCGTCGCTCGCTGCGTCACTGTCGGGGCCCGCCTGGCCGGACTCCTCGCCGGCCGGGGCCGCGACGGAGGCCGTGTGCCGCTCCGCGCGCGAGGGGCGGCGCGGCACCGGGGGCAGGGTCTGGCCCGGCTTGGGCGGCACGGGGAAGCCCCCGGCCATCGGGTCGAACTCGGGCTCCTCGGGTTCGGTCCCCCGCTTGGCCCGGTCGGAGCGGTCCCGGAGCATGTCGACCACCAGCGACACCAGCAGCAGGGCGACGACTCCGCCGACCACCCAGATGAGGATGTCGCTGAAGGAGCGGCCGTCGTTCTGGAAGGCGCGGACGGTGGCGACCAGCATCAGCCAGCCGAGGGCGACCGGGATGAGGACCTTCCAGCCCAGCACCATGAACTGGTCGTACCGGACACGGGGCAGCGTGCCGCGGATCCAGACGAAGAAGAACATGACGGCGAGCAGCTTGAGGGTGAACCACAGCAGCGGCCACCAGCCGGTGTTGGCCGACTCCCAGAAGGAGATCGGCGCCGGCGCCCGCCACCCGCCGAGGAAGATCGTCACCATCAGCGCGGAGACGGTCACCATGTGGATGTACTCGGACATCATGAAGAAGGCGAACTTGATGGACGAGTACTCGGTGAGGTACCCGCCGACGAGGTCGCCCTCGGACTCCGGCATGTCGAACGGCGGGCGGTGCGCCTCGCCGACCATGGCGATCATGTAGATCAGGAACGACACCGGCAGCAGGACGACGAACCAGCGGTCCTCCTGCGCGGCGACGATCCCCGAGGTGGACATCGACCCGGAGTAGAGGAAGACGGCCGCGAAGGAGAGGCCCATCGCGACCTCGTAGGAGATGATCTGCGCCGTGGCCCGCACGCCGCCGAGCAGCGGGTAGGTCGAGCCGGAGGACCAGCCGGCGAGGACGGTGCCGTAGACGGCGATGGCCGAGGTGGCCAGCACGTAGAGCATCGCCACCGGCAGGTCGGTGAGCTGGAGGACGGTCTCGGTGCCGAAGATCGACACCGGGGAGTCGGCGGGGCCGAAGGGGATGACCGCGATGGCCATGAACGCCGGGACGGTCGCGAGGATCGGCGCCAGGATGTAGACCGGCTTGTCGGCCCCCTTGACGACGATGTCCTCCTTGAACATCAGCTTCACGCCGTCGGCCAGCGACTGGAGCATGCCCCAGGGGCCGTTGCGGTTGGGGCCGATACGCAGCTGCATCCAGCCGAGCACCTTGCGCTCCATCACGATGGAGATCAGCACCGTGCCCATCAGGAACGCGAAGACGCCGACCGCCTTGAGCAGGATCAGCCAGAACGGATCGTTGCCGAACATCGACAGATCCGTCTGTTGGGCGAGTACGGTCATCGGGCGTTCCCTCCCTTCTCGTCAGGGGCCTGACCGGGGGCGCCGGACGGCGACCCGGAGGCGATGGCGACCAGCTCGCCCGGGTGGGCGCCGAGGTCGTGGTAGATACCGCCGCCGAAGGAGTTGACCGGCAGCCACACGACGCCGTCGGGCATCTCCGTCACCAGCAACGGCAGTTCGACGCTGCCGGCGGGGCCGGTCACCGCGACGGTGGACCGGTCCGCGAGCCCCGCCCCGGCGGCGGTCGTCGGGGAGACCCGGGCCGGTGCGGGGTGGCGGGTGGCGGCCAGCGCCTTGTCGCCCTCCTGGAGGCGGCCCTGGTCGAGCAGCATCCGGTGGCCGGCGAGCACCGCCTCGCCGGCGGCGGGCGCCGGCGGGGTGACGGCGGTGCCGGTCGGACCGATGGGCAGTGCGCCTTCCCAGGCCGGGAACCGGCCGACCTCGCGGCGGGTGGCCGCGACATCGGGCAGGCCGAGCGCGATGTCCATCCGGTCGGCGAGCATGTGGAGCGCCCGGCCGTCGGGGTGGACGTGGCGGCGGGTCATCTGGTCGGCGGCGATCGCGGCCTCGAACGGCCGGTAGCGACCCTCCCAGTTGAGGAAGGTGCCGGTCTTCTCGGCGACCGCTGCGACCGGCAGCACCACGTGGGCGCGTGCGGTGACCTCGGTCGGCCGCTGCTCCAGGCTCACCAGGAAGCCCTCGGCGGCGACGCGGTCCAGCGCGGCGAGCGCGGCCCTCGGGTCGGGGAGGTCCTCGGTGGAGACACCGGCGACGACCAGGCCGGCGAGTCCGCCGTCGGCCGCCGCGCGCAGGATCGCGGAGGTGTCCCGGCCGGGGCGGTCGGGCAGTTCGGCCTCGGCGACGCCCCAGACCGCGGCGGTCTGCTGCCGGGCGAGCACGTCGTGGTCGGGCCGGCCGCCGGGCAGCAGCCCGGGCAGGGCGCCTGCCTCGACGGCGCCGCGCTCACCGGCGCGGCGGGGAATCCACACCAGCCGGGCACCGGTGGCGGCGGAAGCGGCGACCGCGGCGGTCAACGCGCCCGGCACCAGGGCCAGTCGCTCACCGACGAGGATCAGCGCGCCCTCGGTCCGCAGCGCCTGCGCGGCGTCGGCGGCCGCGCCCTCCAGTCCGGTCCCGGCGGCCAGCGCGTCCAGCCAGTCGGTCTCGGTGCCGGGGGCGGCGGGCAGCAGCACACCGCCGGCCTTGGCCTGACCGCGGGTGAGGTGCGTCGCCAGCGACCAACTGCGCTGATCGTGCTTGCGGTTGGCCTTGCGCAGCCGCAGGAAGACACCGGGCGCCTCCTCCTCGGCCTCCAGGCCGGCGAGCAGCACCGCCGGCGCCGTCTCGACCGCGCGGTAGCTCACCGGGCCGCCGCGGTCGACGCCGCTGCCGGCGACGTGGGCGGCGAGGAACGCCGCCTCCTCGGCGGAGTGCGGCCGCGCGCGGAAGTCGATGTCGTTGGTGGCCAGCGCCAGCCGGGCGAACTTGGCGTAGGCGTAAGCGTCCTCGACGGTCAGCCGACCGCCGGTGAGCACGCCGACACCTGCGCCGTCGCGGGCGGCGGTGAGACCGGCCGCCGCTGCGTCGAGCGCCTCGGGCCAGCTGGTGGGGACGAGTTCACCGGAGGCCGCGTCGCGCACCAGCGGGACGGTGAGCCGATCGGGGAGCTGTGCGTAGCGGAAGCCGAAGCGTCCCTTGTCGCACATCCACTCCTCGTTGACCTCGGGGTCGTCCGCGGCGAGGCGGCGGAGCGTCTTGCCGCGGCGGTGGTCGGTGCGGGTGGCGCAGCCGCCGGCGCAGTGCTCGCAGACGCTGGGCGAGGAGACCAGGTCGAACGGGCGGGAGCGGAAGCGGTAGGCGGCCGAGGTGAGGGCGCCGACCGGGCAGATCTGGATGGTGTTGCCGGAGAAGTACGACTGGAGGGGCTCGCCCTCGCCGGTGCCGACCTGCTGGAGGGCGCCGCGCTCCAGGAGTTCGATCATCGGGTCGCCGGCGACCTGGTTGGAGAACCGGGTGCAGCGGGCGCACAGCACGCAGCGTTCGCGGTCGAGCAGCACCTGCGCGGAGATCGGGACCGGCTTGGCGAAGGTCCGCTTGACGCCCTCGAACCGGGAGTCGGCCTGCCCGTGGGACATCGCCTGGTTCTGCAGCGGGCACTCACCGCCCTTGTCGCAGACGGGGCAGTCCAGGGGGTGGTTGATGAGCAGCAGCTCCATCACCCCGACCTGGGCCTTCTCCGCGACGGGGGAGGTGAGCTGGGTGCGGACCACCATGCCGTCGGTGCAGGTGATGGTGCACGACGCCATCGGCTTGCGCTGGCCCTCGACCTCGACGATGCACTGGCGGCAGGCGCCGGCGGGGTCGAGCAGCGGGTGGTCGCAGAAGCGCGGGATCTCGATGCCGAGCAGTTCGGCGGCGCGGATCACGAGGGTGCCCTTGGGCACGGAGATCTCGATGCCGTCGATCGTCAGCGTCACCAGGTCCTCGGGGGGCGTGGCCGGTCCGCCGCCGGGGGTGCCGGAGGTGGTGGTGACAGTCATGCGTTCACCTCCTGGGTGGCGTCGCGGTCGTCCGCCCAGACGGTGGACTTCGCGGGGTCGAACGGGCAGCCACCGCCGGTGACGTGCTGCTCGTACTCCTCGCGGAAGTGCTTCAGCGAGGACATGATGGGGGCGGCGGCACCGTCGCCCAGGGCGCAGAACGACTTGCCGTTGATGTTGTCGGCGATGTCGAGGAGCTTCTCCAGGCCGGCCATGGAGCCCTTGCCGGCCTCCAGGTCGCGCATCAGCTGGACGAGCCAGTAGGTGCCCTCCCGGCAGGGGGTGCACTTGCCGCACGACTCGTGGGCGTAGAACTCGGTCCAGCGGGTGACGGCGCGGACCACGCAGGTGGTCTCGTCGAAGCACTGGAGCGCCTTGGTGCCGAGCATGGAGCCGGCGCCGGCGACGCCCTCGTAGTCGAGTGCGACGTCGAGGTGCTCCTCGGTGAGGAGCGGGGTGGAGGAGCCGCCGGGGGTCCAGAACTTCAGCCGGTGGCCGGGGCGCATGCCGCCGCCGAGTTCGAGGAGCTGGCGCAGCGTGATGCCGAGCGGTGCCTCGTACTGGCCCGGCCGGGCGACGTGCCCGGAGAGCGAGTAGAGGGTGAAGCCCGCGGACTTCTCGCTGCCCATCGAGGTGAACCAGTCCTTGCCGCGGTCGATGATCGCGGGGACGGAGGCGATGGACTCGACGTTGTTGACGACCGTCGGCGAGGCGTAGAGGCCGGCGATCGCGGGGAACGGCGGGCGGAGCCGGGGCTGGCCGCGGCGCCCTTCGAGGGAGTCGAGGAGGGCCGTCTCCTCACCGCAGATGTAGGCGCCCGCACCGGCGTGGACGACGAGTTCGAGGTCCTTGCCGGGCCCGAGGGCGTCCTTGCCGACGTACCCGGCGGCGTACGCCTCGGCGACGGCGGCGTGCAGCCGCCGCAGGACCGGGACGACCTCGCCGCGGAGGTAGATGAAGGCGTGCGAGGAGCGGATCGCGTGGCAGGCGATCACGATGCCCTCGATGAGGGAGTGCGGGTTGGCGTAGAGCAGCGGGATGTCCTTGCAGGTGCCCGGCTCCGACTCGTCGGCGTTGACGACGAGGTAGTGCGGCTTGTTGTCGCCCTGCGGGATGAACTGCCACTTCATGCCGGTGGGGAACCCGGCGCCGCCGCGGCCGCGGAGGCCCGCGGCCTTGACGTAGGCGATCAGCTCGTCGGGGTCCATCGCGAGGGCCTTGCCCAGCCCCCGGTACCCGCCGTGGCGGCGGTAGCCGTCCAGCGTGTAGCTGTCGGAGTCGCCCCAGTTGGCGGAGAGGACCGGGGTCAGCAGGTCCTTGGCGACGGCCGAGGCGCTGGTGTTGTCCGATGACATGGCGCTCACTCGCCCTCCTCGGCGGTGGGGCTCGCCGCGGGGTTGTGCGGGTCCGAGGCGGATGTCTGCTGCGGCGCGTCGTGCTTGCTGAGGTACTGCGGGGGGCCGTCGTCGGCCGGGTGGCGGCCCGGTCCGGTGGTGGGCCGTCCGGCGGGGAGCTGCTCGCCGGTGGCCATCCGCAGGCCGACCAGGGAGGCGTCGCCGCCGGTGCCGCCCTCGGTGACGGCGCCCTCGCGCGGGTCGGGGAATCCGGCCAGGATGCGGGCGGTCTTCTTGAAGTCGCAGAGGGAGGCGCCGCGGGTGGGGGTGACGGCCTCACCGGCGCGGAGCTTGTCGACGAGGTCCTTGGCGGACTGCACCGTCTGGTCGTCGAAGAACTCCCAGTTGATCATGATGACCGGTGCGTAGTCGCAGGCCGCGTTGCACTCGATGTGCTCGAGGGTGACCTTGCCGTCCTCGGTGGTCTCGCCGTTGCCGACGCCGAGGTGGTCCTGGAGCGCCTCGAAGATCGCATCGCCGCCGAGGACCGCGCACAGGGTGTTGGTGCAGACCCCGACCTGGTAGTCGCCGGACGGCTTGCGCCGGTACATGGAGTAGAACGTCGCGACCGCGGTGACCTCGGCGGTGGTGAGGCCGAGCTGGTCGGCGCAGAACCGCATGCCGGTCCGGGTGACGTGGCCCTCCTCCGACTGCACCAGGTGCAGCATCGGCAGGAGTGCGGAGCGGCTGCCGGGATACCGGGCGATGATCTCCGCGGCGTCGGCGGCGAGCCGGGTGCGGACGTCCTCGGGGTAGTCCGGCGGGGGCAGGGGCGGCATGCCCAGTCCCACGGCGGCGTTGGCTGCCTCCGTCATCGGTCGACGCCTCCCATCACGGGGTCGATGGAGGCCACGGCGACGATGACGTCGGCGACCATGCCGCCCTCGCACATCGCGGCCACGGCCTGGAGGTTGGTGAAGGAGGGGTCGCGGAAGTGGACCCGGTAGGGCCGGGTGCCGCCGTCGCTCACCACGTGCACGCCGAGTTCGCCCTTGGGCGACTCCACGGCGGTGTACGTCTGGCCGGCCGGGACGCGGAAGCCCTCGGTCACCAGCTTGAAGTGGTGGATCAGGGCCTCCATGGAGGTGCCCATGATGGTGCGGATGTGCTCCAGCGAGTTGCCGAGGCCGTCCGGGCCGAGCGCGAGCTGCGCGGGCCAGGCGATCTTCTTGTCGGCGACCATGACCGGGCCGGGCTCCAGCCGCTCCAGGCACTGCTCGATGATCCGCAGCGACTGCCGCATCTCCTCGACGCGCAGCAGGAAGCGGCCGTAGGAGTCGCAGGTGTCGGTGGTGGGGACCTCGAAGTCGTAGGTCTCGTAGCCGCAGTAGGGGTCCGTCTTCCGCAGGTCGTGCGGGTGGCCCGCGGAGCGGAGGACGGGACCGGTGGCGCCGAGCGCCAGGCAGCCGGCGAGGTCGAGGTAGCCGATGCCCTCCAGCCGGGCCTTGAAGACCGGGTTGCCGGAGCAGAGCTGGTCGTACTCGACCAGGTTCTTGCGCATCGTCTTCACGAACTCGCGCAGGTGGTCCACGGCACCGGGCGGCAGGTCCTGGGCGAGGCCGCCAGGCCGGACGTACGCGTGGTTCATCCGCAGCCCGGTGATCAACTCGAACGCGTCCAGGCAGAGTTCGCGGTCGCGGAAGCCGTAGATCATGACGGTGGTGGCGCCCAGCTCCATGCCGCCGGTGGCGATGGCCACCAGGTGGGAGGAGATCCGGTTGAGCTCCATCATCAGCACGCGGATGACGTTGGCGCGGTCCGGGATGTCGTCGGTGATCCCGAGCAGTTTCTCGACGCCGAGGCAGTACGCCGTCTCGTTGAAGAACGGCGTCAGGTAGTCCATGCGCGTGACGAAGGTCGTGCCCTGCGTCCACGTCCGGTACTCGAGGTTCTTCTCGATGCCGGTGTGCAGGTAGCCGATGCCGCAGCGGGCCTCGGTGACCGTCTCACCGTCGATCTCCAGGATCAGCCGCAGCACGCCGTGCGTGGACGGGTGCTGCGGCCCCATGTTGACGATGATCCGCTCGTCGTCGCTGCGGGCGATCTGCTCGGCGGTCGCGTCCCAGTCGCCGCCCGAGAGGGTGTAGACCGTGCCCTCGGTCGTCTCGCGGGCGCCTGCCGGCGCGGTGGGGTGTGAGGTGGACATCAGGAGTACGACCTCCGCTGGTCGGGAGCCGGGATCTGGGCGCCCTTGTACTCGACGGGGATGCCGCCGAGCGGGTAGTCCTTGCGCTGCGGGAAGCCCTGCCAGTCGTCCGGCATCATGATCCGCGTCAGCGCCGGATGGCCGTCGAAGACGAGCCCGAAGAAGTCGTAGACCTCCCGCTCGTGCCAGTCGTTGGTCGGGTAGACCGAGACGATCGACGGGATGTGCGGGTCGGCGTCGGGGGCGCTCACCTCCAGCCGGATCAACCGGCCGTGGGTGAGGGAGCGCATGTGGTAGACGGCGTGCAGCTCGCGGCCGGTGTCGGTCGGGAGGTGGACACCGCTGACGCCGGTGCACAGTTCGAAGCGGAGCGCCGGGTCGTCGCGGAGGGTACGGGCGACCTGCACGATGTGCTCGCGCGCGATGTGGAAGGTGGCCTCGCCGCGGTCGATCACGGTGCGCTCGATGACGGCGGCCGGGTCCAGGCCCTGCTCCTCCAGCGCGCCCTCCAGTTCGTCGGCCACCTCGTCGAAGTAGCCGCCGTAGGGGCGGGAGGTGGCCGCGGGCATCCGCACGGTGCGGCGGACGCCGCCGTAACCGGAGGTGTCGCCGCCGTTGTTGGCACCGAACATGCCGCGCCGCTCGGCGATCACCTCGCCGGGGGAACCGACCGAGGCGGGCAGCGCCCCGGCGGAGTCCTCCAGCTGGTTCTCCGGGCCGGCAGGTTCCTGTGTGGAACCGTTTCGCCGGTTGTCCGCGTCACTCACCGCAGCAGCCCCTTCATCTCGATCGTCGGGAGGGCCTTCATCGCCGCTTCCTCCGCCTCGCGGGCCGCGGCCTCGCGGTTGACGCCGAGCTTCTCGTCCTTGATCTTCTCGTGCAGTTTGAGGATCGCGTCCATGAGCATCTCGGGCCGCGGCGGGCAGCCGGGGAGGTAGATGTCGACCGGGATGATGTGGTCGACGCCCTGGACGATCGCGTAGTTGTTGAACATGCCGCCGGAGGAGGCGCAGACGCCCATCGAGATGACCCACTTGGGGTTGGGCATCTGGTCGTAGACCTGGCGGACGACCGGCGCCATCTTCTGGCTGACGCGGCCGGCGACGATCATCAGGTCGGCCTGGCGCGGCGATCCGCGGAAGACCTCCATGCCGAAGCGCGCGAGGTCGTAGCGGCCGGCGCCGGTGGTCATCATCTCGATGGCGCAGCAGGCGAGACCGAACGTCGCCGGGAACATCGAGGACTTGCGGGCGAGCCCGGCCATCTTCTCGACGGTCGTGAGCATGAACCCGCCGGGGATTTTCTCTTCGAGACCCATCTCAGATGCCTTCCTTCTCAGCTCGGCGCGGCGTCGCGGCCCGGTACCGCGTTCCGGCCCGACGGGGCGGACCACCGGTCGCCGCGGCGGGGCCGGTGAACGGCGCGCGGGTCGCGGCGGGAGTCGTCAGTCCCACTCCAGCCCTCCCCTGCGCCAGTCGTAGGCGTACGCGACGCCGATGAGCCCGACGAAGATGGCCATCTGGACCAGCCCGAACATCCCCAGGGCGTCGAAGTGGACGGCCCACGGGTAGAGAAAGACGATCTCGATGTCGAAGACGATGAAGAGCATCGCCGTCAGGTAGTACTTGACGGGGAAGCGCCCACCGCCCGCGGGCTGCGGGGTGGGCTCGATGCCGCACTCGTACGCCGAGAGCTTGGCCCGGTTGTAGCGCTTCGGCCCGATGATCGCCGCCGCGATCACGGAGCCCACGGCGAAGGCTGCCCCGAGGGCTGCCAGCACGAGGATGGGAACGTACGCGTTCACCGCACCTCGCTCCTTCCAGTCGACGGCGACTGCTGCAAGAAGATCACTTCTATGTGAGTCAGTTCACAAGCACGGACGCATCCTATGCCTCACCCCCTGTGAGTTGTGACACGGGGTACCTGAAGAAGTTTGTGATCTATGGCACCAAGGGTCACCTAAGTGCATCCGCGCAGGTGGGTGGCGTCACCGTCCTGATACCGGACGTACCGGTGACCGTACGGGTCGTGACGCGAGGCCCGTTCGGGCACCTCGCGCGGCCGCGTCGCGCTATCAGTTCCGCACGTCTCAGCGCAAATTTGCACTACGGGCGCCTGCGAGGTATGCGCGAAACCAGCGGTGACGCCCCGGAATCGGATGTTTCATCTGCGTTGACACGGTGTTGCGGCGATGGTGCCGCGCCGGTTCGCCCCACCGCGGGAGCGGCCGTGGCGGGCTCCGTGAACTCCCCACCGCGGCACGGCCGTTGCGGTGCGGTTGCGGTGCGGCCGCGGCGGGGTGGGGCGGGGAACGGAGATCGGGCCTGGTCGGGGCCGGGCCGGGCCGGTCGGGCCGCCGGCACGGGCCGGTCGGCCGGCCGGGCTGTCGGGGCCCTG
>NZ_JAAVJD010000300.1 GCF_012033735.1 Streptomyces lonarensis
CCGCTGGTCCTCGCCGTTGCGTTGGATCATCGACTTGAACTCGGTCAGCAGCTTGGCCGCCATCGAGGGGCTGATCTGCGACTGGCCGTCCGCCACCGCACCACGCTGCTGTCGCCCTTCGACTCGCTGGTGTGGGACCGCGCCCGCACCGAGCGCCTCTTCGGCATGGAGCACCGCCTGGAGGCGTACGTTCCCGCTCCCGACCGGCGGTACGGCTACTTCGCGATGCCGGTGCTGGCGGGCGGGCGGCTGGTCGCGCGCGTCGACCCGGCCCGCGACGGCGAGGTGCTGGTCGCCCGGCACGTGACGCTGGAGGGCGGCGGCGAGAGGGAGCGCATCGCCGCGCAGGTGGCCGACGCGCTGCGGGAGGCGGCGGGCTGGGTCGGCTGCGTCGAGCTGCGCGTGGAGCGGGTCACTCCCGAGGAGGCGCGGCCCGCGCTGGTGGCGGCGGTGGCCGGGGTCGGCTGAGGCGGCGCGCGCCGGCCGTCAGCCGTTCTCCAGGTCGAGGATCTTCTCCCGCATCGCGTAGACGACCGCTTCCATGCGCGAGTGCAGCTGCAACTTCTCCAGGATGTTGCGGACGTGGTTCTTCACGGTGTTCTCGCTGATGAACAGCACGCGGGCGATGTCCCGGTTGTTCCGTCCCGTGGCGACCAGGCGCAGCACCTCCAGCTCCCGGCTGGTCAGCCGGGGCGCGGGAACCAACCGCTGGTCCTCGCCGTTGCGTTGGATCATCGACTTGAACTCGGTCAGCAGCTTGGCCGCCATCGAGGGGCTGATCTGCGACTGGCCGTCCGCCACCGCGCGGATCGCCGCCGTGACCTCGTCGGTCGAGATCTCCTTCAGCAGGTAGCCGGTGGCGCCCGCCTTGATCGCGTCGTAGAGGTCCGCCTCCTCGTCGCTGATCGTCAGCATGATGATGCGGGCGCTGGGCGCGACCTCCTTGATGGTGGTGCACGCCTCGATCCCGCCGCGCCGCGGCATCCGGACGTCCATGAGGACGATGTCGGGAAGCAGGTCGGCGGCCTTCTCCACCGCCTCGGCGCCGTCGCCCGCCTCGCCGACGACCTCGATGTCCTCCTCCTGGGCGAGGACGATCTCCAGACCGCGCCGGAACAACTCGTGATCGTCCACGACGAGGACCCGGATGGGGTCGCGCGGCTGCTGTCCGGAGGCCGGGGACCGCCCTTCCGGCCCGGGTCCGCCGTGCGTCCCCCGGCCCATCGTCGGTCCGAAGCCCTCGACCATCTGCACTCCCCCTGCGCACCTTCCCTCACCGGCTCACCCTGACCGGCCGGACACGTCTCATGATTCCACGACGGCGCCCTTGGCCGAATCGACGGATTCGGCCAAGGGCCCCGGAGGAGTGGGCTTCACCCGCGGGGGTGGGGGTGTTCGGCCCCCGAGGGGGCTCGCGGGGGCCGCGGTGACCGGCGCGCGGTCACCGGCGGGCGCCGGGGGGTGTCACCCCGCCAGCGCGTCCCCCGCTTCCTGCGGCTCGTCGACGGCGAGGGGGTCGGTCTCCAGCCGGATGACGCCGTAGTCGTAGGCGTGCCGCCGGTACACCACGCTGGGCTGCTTGGTGTCGGACTCCACGAACAGGTAGAAGTCGTGGCCCACGAGTTCCATCTCGTAGAGCGCCTGGTCGAGGGACATGGGCCCCGCGGCGTGGACCTTCTCGCGGACGACCAGCGGCCCGTCGCCGTCGACCTCCAGCGGTCCGGCGCGGTGCTGCTCCGGGCGCTCCTCACCCTCGTCGGCGACGCCGTTCTCACCGAGTTCGCCGTTGCCGTTGATGACGGCGGCACCCGCGACCACCGATCCGACCTCACTGGCCGGGATGCGGCGCTTGCCGCGCCGGGAGGTCCGCTTGTCGTGGCTCCGGCGCAGCCGGGTCTCGAGCTTCTCCACCGCGAGGTCCAGCGCGCCGTAGGGGTCGGCGGCGGCGGCCTCGGCCCGGATCACCGGGCCGCGGTGGCGGAGGGTGATCTCCACCCGGTCCGACCGGCCGGCCTGCCTCGGGTTGGGCTCCTTGGACACCTCCACGTCGAGACGGATCACCTTGGAGTCGATCCTCTGGATCTTGTCAAGCTTGAGCTTGTCGGCCACGTGGCGCCGGAAGCGCTCCGGCACCTCGGTCTTGCGGCCCTTGACGACGATGTCCACGCAGAACTCCGTTCCGGACGACCCCGCTGACGAGGCGGTGGCGCGCCCTTGGGTGCACTCTTGCCGGACGGCCGATCCTGAGGCCGTTGCCCTCCGGCGACGTCGAGTTGCGGCTGTCACCTCCTTCTCCCCAGCCTCGGGGAGAGCATTCCCCCGAGGTCCGGGCGATGGCGCTGCCACTCGTCGCGGTGACAGGACCGGGTATGAAGTTTCGGCGGAGCCGGCGCACCGACCCCTTCTCTCGAAAGTACCCCCAACGGTGGACCACCGGCACCCTTACCGACGCGTACCCCCGATCGGGTAACGCTGCGGCGTCGCGATGACGGCTGCCGCGACCGGGGCTGCGCGCGCCCCCGACGCCCGCAGCGCCCGGCAGCACTCCGCCAGCGTCGCGCCCGTGGTGAGCAGGTCGTCGACGACCACCACGCAGCCGCTGCGGCGCCCCGGGGGCGCGGCGACCAGCGCCCGGTCCAGGTTGGCGCGGCGGCCTCGGGCGTCGAGCCCCACCTGGTCCGCGACGGCCCGGCGGTGCCGCAGCAGCGGCGCCACGCCCACCCGCCGCCCTCGTGCCCGCAGTTGGCGGGCAGCGGCACCGCAGACCCGGAGCAGCGGGTCGTGGCCGCGCCGCGCCACCGCGGCGCGGGCCGAGGGAGCGGGGACGAGCAGCACGGGGCCGTCCCGGACGCGGGGCCCGCACGCGGCCAGCGCCGCCTCCACCGCGGCGGCCAGCACGCCGCCCAGGGGCCGGCAGAGCGGGAGCGCGCCGCGCTCCTTGTGTGCGAGCAGGGCGCCGCGCAGCGGACCGCCGTACCCGCCGCCGCTCCAGAGCACGGCCGGCGCCCCGGCCGGCCGCGGCACGACCGCCGCGGGGCGCAGTGCGGTCAGTGCGGCGCCGCAGCGGCCGCACAGCGGCCCGCCGTCGCCGCCGCACCCCGCGCAGTCCACCGGGAGCAGCAGCGACGCCAACTCCCGCAGGGCGTCTCGCATGTCCCCACCGTCGCCGGGCGGGACGGCGGCCGCAACCCCTGTGGACAACCCGCGGGGCCACCGCGGGCGGGATCGGGACGGACGGCCCCGGACGGGCGGGCCCGTCGGGCGGACCGGGCGGGCTCGTCGGTCGCCCGGACGGTGCCGTCGGGCGGACCGGCGCCCCGAGAGCGCGAGCGAGGGGTGCGGCGGACCGGCCGGTCAGCCCGGGTAGGCCGGGCTGGTCCCCTCGGGGCTGACGATGCGCCAGGTCCCGTCCTGGTGCTGCCGGGCGATGCCGTCGCCCGACCGCGCCAGCAGCGGCTGCTCCTCCTGCTCGGAGGCGGCGACCCCCGTGATCTCACTCGGGCCGGCGACGCTGGTCGCATTGACGGTCGAGCCGTCGGTGTTGACGTAACTCATCTGCTCGGCGCCGCCCGGCGGCCGGCCGACCACCACCAGCCGGCTGCCGCCCGCCCACGCCACGGCGACCACGTTCTCCAGGTGGGGTGCGACCGGGCGCAGCCCCTCGACGCGCATCTGCAGCTGCTCCTCGTCGACCCAGCGCTCGATGCGGCCGAGCTGCAGGGTGGTGCGGTCCTCCTCGTCCCGCACCAGGAGTGCGATCCGCACCCCGTCGGAGGCGACGCGCAGCGCCTCCACGGTGCGGCCGCCGCCGAGACCGGCGACCTCGACCTCGGAAGCGGTCCCGGTGCCGCCGGTCATCCGCATCACCCGCGGTCCGTCGGCGCCGCGGTCCACGAACCACAGGTCGCCGAGCCCGTCCCAGCTGGGCGAGGAGATGCCGTCCTCCGGGCCGCCGCCGGGCGCGGTGTGCACCGGCGCGCCGAGCGAGTCGGTACCGGAGAGCGCGTCGATGTACAGCGAGGCGCCGTCGGCCGACACGGCGGCCGCGCGGCGCCCGTCCCGGGCGACGGCGACCGAGCGCAGTGCGACCTCGCCCCGGCCCAGCGGGCCGGCGACCGCCCGCGGGTCGTCCTCGTCCTGCACCACCGTGACGCGGCTGTCGTCGTCGATGAAGTACTGGCGGTCCTGCTCGCCGATGAGCAGCCCCGGCGCGTTGTCGCGGGCCTCCCCGGCGGTCAGTGCGCAGATGGCGCCGCTCCCGCCGGAGACGCGGACCTCGGTCACCTCGGAGGTGCCGAGATCGCGCACGGTGTAGTACAGCTGCGCCGCCATCCGGGAGCACGCCGCGGGCTGCACCGCGGCGGGGAGCCCGGTGAGGCGCACCGTGAGGACGCCCTCCTCGTCGACGACCGGCCGGGCGCCGGGGACCAGCGCGACCTCGTCGGGGAACTGGCTGCGGACCACGGGCTCCAGCCATTCACTCGGCCCCGACAGCAGCGCCTTCACCGCCTCACCGACCAGGTCGACGCGGTGGCGCAGGTAGATCGGGTCGGCGACCAGCGTGCTGTTGGCCTGCGGGGTGGCGACGGCCGCCGTGGAGTGCGCCGCGTAGAAGTACGTGCTCACCGAGCGGTAGATCCGCAGGAAGTCCTGCTCCCCCAGGATCAGCCCGTCGGGGAGGTCGGCGATGCGCCACTCCTCGTCGACCCGGCTCAGTTCGAACACCGCCCGGTGGGTGCCGTCGTCCGGCCGGTACACGTGCTGCTCGTCCACGACCGCGAGCCGCTCGCCGCTGATCTCGAACCGCACGGTGCTGCCGTCCGGGGAGGACTCGCCGGGCTCGGCGGGCAGCCCCGGCCCGTCGGAGAGCACCGAGGTGCCGGCCGACGGCCGCCAGGCCGCGTCGGCCTCCTGCGTCAGGTACTCGCGCGCCGTCGCGAAGTCCGCCTCGTCGCTGGTGACGGCCTCCAGGAACCCCCGCACGATCTGCTCGGGCTGCGCCCCCTGCTGCGGGCTCACACCGAAGACCCGGACCTGGGAGTCACCGTCGGAGCGCACCGCCTGGTCCACCCGCTGCACGTCGCCACCACCCGGCATCGAGGCGCAGCCCGAGGCGAGCATCGCGCCGACCGCCAGCAGGACCACGCCGCGACCCGCCCGCCGGGCGGCTCCGCGGCGCCCCGGTATGGGGCGCCGGCCGTGCGGCGCCGCCGAGCGGGGCCCGCC
>NZ_JAAVJD010000301.1 GCF_012033735.1 Streptomyces lonarensis
GCCCGCGGCCCCGCCGCGCTGCTCGCCGCCGACCCCGGCGCCGCGGAGCGGGCCGGATGGACCGCCCGGCTGGGCTGGGCCACCGTCCTCGGCGCCCTCGCGCTGGCCTCCGCCACCGGGCTGATGGCGGTCTCCGGCTGGCTGATCTCCCGCGCCTCCGAACAGCCGCCGCTGCTCTACCTGATGATGGCGGTGACCGCGACCCGCGCCTTCGGCATCGGCCGGGCGGTCTTCCGCTACTGCGAGCGGCTGCTCTCCCACGACGCGGTGCTGCGCATCCTGGCCGACCTGCGGGTGGCCGTCTACCGCCGGCTGGAGCGGCTCGCCCCCGCCGGGCTGCGGCGGGTGCGCCGGGGCGACCTGCTGGCCCGGGTCGTCGGCGACGTCGACGCCCAGCAGGACCACTACCTGCGGTGGCTGCTCCCCGCGACCGCCGCGGGCATCGCCTCCGCACTGGCCGTCGCCTTCACCCTCTGGCTGCTCCCCGCCGCGGGCATCGCGCTCGCGGTCGGGCTGCTGGCGGCGGGTGTCGCCGTCCCGGCGATGACCGCGCTGGTGGCGCGCCGCACCGAGCAGCGGCTCGCCCCCGCCCGCGGCCGGCTCGCCACCCGCACCGTGGACGTGCTGACGGGGACCGCCGAGCTGTCCGTCGCCGGCGCCCTGCCGGGACGGCTCGCCGCCACCGCCGACGCCGACCGGGAGCTGACCGCCCTCGCCGCGCGCTCCGCCGCCGGCAACGCGCTCACCTCGGGGCTGATCACCTGGATCACCGGGCTGACCGTTACCGCCGCCGCCTGGCTGGGCGTCGCGGCCGTCCACGACGGCGCCCTCACCGGGGTGTGGCTCGCCACCGTGGTGCTGCTGCCGCTCGCGGCGTTCGAGGCCGTGGCGGCGCTGCCGCAGGCGGTCCGCCACCGGCAGCGGTCCGCACGCGCAGCCGACCGGCTGCGGGAGGTGCTCCAGGCGCCCGAGCCGGTGGTCGAACCCGCCGAACCCGCCGAGCCGCCGGCCGGCCCGCTGCCGCTGCGGCTGACCGGGCTCACCGTCACCCACCCCGGCGCCGACCGCCCCGCGCTGCGCGGGGTGGAACTGGAGCTGACGCAGGGGCGCCGCGTCGCCGTCGTGGGCGCCTCCGGCGCCGGGAAGACCACCCTCGCGCTGACGCTGCTCCGGCTGCTGGACCCGGCCGCCGGCCGCTACACGCTGGCCGGTACCGACGCCACCACCCTCGACGGCGACGACGTGCGCCGCATGGTCGGGCTCTGCGCCCAGGACGCGCACGTCTTCGACAGCACCCTCCGGGAGAACCTGCGGCTCGCGGCGACCGACGCCGACGACGACCGGCTGTGGGCGGCGCTGGACCGCGCCCGGCTCGGGGACTGGGCCCGCGCGCTCCCCGAGGGGCTGGACACCCCGGTGGGGGAGGAGGGCGGCAGGCTCTCCGGCGGCCAGCGGCAGCGGCTGGCGCTGGCTCGGGCGCTGCTCGCCGACTTCCCGGTGCTGGTGCTCGACGAGCCCGCCGAGCACCTCGACGCGCCCACGGCGGACGCGCTCACCGCCGACCTGCTCGCCGCCACCGAGGGCCGTACCACCGTGCTGATCACCCACCGGCTCACCGGCCTGGAGACGGTCGACGAGGTGCTGGTGCTCGACGCGGGGCTGCTGGTGCAGCGCGGGCGGTACGCGGAGCTGGCGACGGTACCCGGCCCGTTCCGGCGGCTGCTCCGCGCGGCGGAGGGCGATCTCGCACCGGCGCCGCCCGCCGCCGCGCGGGTACCGGCCGACGCGTAGGGCGCGCGGCCCGGCGGTGGCGCGCGGCAGCCCTGGGCGGCCGGGTGCCCGCAGGCGGCCCGGGGCTGCCGCGCGCGTCGGACGGCCCCGGGCGGCCGGACCCACCGGTCCCGGGCCCACGGGGGCACGGTTTCCGGGCCACGGGTTCCCGGGCGCACGGGGGGCACCGGGTCGGCCGGACCCACCGCTTGGACCGCCCAGCAGTCACAAAACGGGCCAATCGCCTAGGCTCGCCCTATGGCGGCTGAGGGCTCATCGCGGAACGGCGGCTCGACCGACCTGGCGCAGCGGCTCCCCCTGCTGCTCGACGCCATGGTCGCGATCGGCGGCGACGTGGAGCTGCCCATGCTGCTCGACCGGGTCGTCGCCGCCGCGGCGGATCTCACCGGCGCGCCGTTCGCCGCCCTCGCCGCCGTCAACGACGAGGGCGGTGTCGGAGAGTTCGTCACCCGCGGCGTCAGCGACGAGGTGCGGGCGCTGATCGGCCGACTCCCCGGCTCGCGCGGCCTGATCAGGTCGCTGCTGGAGTCCCGCACCCCGCTGCTGCTGACCGACATGACCCGCGACCCGCGGTTCTCCGGCTTCCCGCCCGACCACCCGCCGCTGCGCTCCCTGCTGGGCGTACCGGTCCGCGTCCACGACGCGGGGTACGGCGCCCTCTACCTGGCCGACACCCGCGACGCCGCCTTCACCCGCGAGGACCTCCAGCTGGTGCAGATCCTCGCCACCGAGGCCGGCATCGCCATCGGCAACGCCCGGCTCTACGAAGCCGTCCGGGAACGCGCCCGCTGGATGGACGGCACCGCGGAGCTCTCCACCTCGCTGCTCTCGGGGGACGTGGACGACGCCCTCGCCGTCGTCGCCGAACAGGCCCGCCGGCTCGCGGACTCCGACGCCGCGATGGTGCTGGTGCCCAGCAGCGGCGGCGGGATGGAGGTGGTCGCCGCCTGCGCCGACGACACCACCGGCCTGATGGGTACCCAGATCGCGCCGGGCAGCGCGCTGCTCGGCCAACTCCTGGCAGGAGAACCGGTGTTCTTCGAGGACGTCGCCACCGACCCCCGCATCAACGACCCCAGCTCCGCACGGTTCGGACCCAGCATGGTGCTGCCGCTGGCCAACAACGGCCGTGCACTGGGGGCGTTGGCGCTGCCGCGTGCCCGCGGTGCGCGCCAGTTCTCCATCGCCGAGCGGGCGATGGCCAACCAGTTCGCGCAGCAGGCGGCGGTGGCACTGATGTTGAGCGAGGCCCGCGACGACCGGCAGCAGCTGGCCGTCTACGAGGACCGCGACCGCATCGCCCGCGATCTCCACGACCTGGTCATCCAGCGGCTGTTCGCCACCGGCATGCTGCTCGACACGGCGCAGCGCGCCGCTCAACTACCCGACGTGCACAGCCGCATCGGCAAGGCGGTCGACGAACTCGACGCGACCATCCAGGAGATCCGCACCGCGATCTTCGCGCTCCAGCAGGGGCCGGAGGAGGCCCCCTCAGGGCTGCGCACCCGGGTGCTGCGCGAGACGGGCACGGTCGCGCTGACCCTCGGCTTCCAGCCCTCGGTCACCTTCAACGGGCCGGTGGACAACCGGGTCGGGGAGGCCGCGGCGAAGAACCTCATCGCGGCGCTCCGCGAGGCGCTCTCCAACGCGGCCCGGCACTCCGGCGCCGGCCGGGTCGAGGTCGCCGTGGACGCCACGGCCGTCCGTCCCGACGGTACGGACGCGGTGCGACTGACCGTCGCGGACGACGGCGTCGGGCTGCCGGAGGGCGAGGAGCGCCGCTCCGGGTTGCGCAACATCGGCCAGCGGGCGCGCAGCCTGGGCGGCACGGTGGAGTTCGGCCCCGGTTCGGACGGCCGCGGCACCACGGTGGTCTGGGAGGTGCCGCTGTGAGCGGCCGGGCCCGCGCGGCGCCGGTGGGACGTGCGGAGCCGGCTGGGCCCCTCCGGCGCCGCACCCGCTGACCGGACCCGAGGGCCCCATCCCCGCCGGCCGGCCCCGGCTCGACCGGCCGACGCATGCTCGATCGGCCGACGCAGGGCCGAGGCACGGCCGGATCGGCCGAGGTGCCCGCTCGGCAGCGGCCGGTCCGGCGGCACCGGCCCCATCCGCGCCGTGCTTCCGCCGCCGGAGAACGCGGCAGATGGCCGAAGCCGGCGGCGCGCGCCCGTTGCGGAGCGCCGGAAAGGCCCTAGGGTGCGCGCCATGAAGCGCACTGTGGTGATCAGCGGCGGTGGCACGGGTATCGGACGGGCCGCCGCCTGGGCCTTCGCACGAGACGGCGACCGGTTGGTGCTGGTGGGGCGGCGGGCGGACGTGCTGCGGCGCGCCGCGGCCGACCTCCCGGACGCCGTCGCGCACCCCGCCGACCTGACCGAACCCGCCGACGTGCGGTCCGTCGCCGACATGGTGCGGGACCGGTTCGGCACGGTCGACGTACTGCTGCACTGTGCCGGCGGAACCCCCTCCCGGCAGGCTGGGGGCGCCCCCGGTACCCGTGCGAGCGACGGTACGTTTTCGGCCACCACCGGCCGGTCGGGCGGCGACCCCTCCGATGTGGGAGGCGACGGGGCGGCCGGGGAGGCGGAGGAGGACCCGCTGGCGGTGCTCGCGCGGGGGTGGACCGCCGACTTCCGCGCCAACACCCTGAGCGCGGTGCTGCTCACCGAGGCGCTGGCCGACCGGCTCGCCTCGCCGGGCGGCAGGGTGCTGTTCGTCAGCTCGATCGCGGCCTACCGCGGCTCCGGCGTCGCCTCCTACGGCGCGGCGAAGGCGGCGCTGCACCCCTACGCCCACGCGCTGGCGCGGCGCCTCGGCCCCCGGGGCGTCACGGTCAACACCGTCGCGCCGGGGATCGTCGGCGACACCGACTTCTTCGGCGAGGACGGCATGACGGAGGAGAACTGGCGCGCTCGGATCGACGAGACGCTCAACGGCCGTGCCGGCACGCCGGGGGATGTCGCCTCGACGCTCCACTGGCTGGCCTCGCCGGCGGCCGGGCATGTGACCTCTCAGATCGTTCAGGTCAACGGCGGCGCACAGCGCGGAAGTTGAGCCCGCAGCGGCGGGGTGCCGCCCGGGCGCTGCGACGGGGCCGCAGGGGCGGAGGAGACACCTGACCGCTATCGGGGCAGGTGGGGGTGCCGGGGCAGGTGGTGCGGGTGGTGCGTCCGGAACCCGCCGCAGGATCTTGACATGGCGGGTGCCGGTCCTAAGTTTCGGAGCAACTCCCTCCGCACCCCCCACGACCGGTGCCCGCCCAGGGCGCAGGTCACGAAGGAGAACCGCATGTCGCGCTCCGCGCTCCCCACTTCCGCGCAGACGCCGGACCCCGCCGCCCCCGCCGGCGGCTCCCACGCCCGCCGGCCCCGCAGGCTGCGGCTGGTCGCCGCGGCCTCCGCGGTGGCCCTGCTGGCCGGCGG
>NZ_JAAVJD010000302.1 GCF_012033735.1 Streptomyces lonarensis
GCCTCCAGCAGGTGCAGCACCTCGAAGGGCATCTCGCCCTCGCCCAGCTCACGAGCGGGGGACCCCTCCGGGAGGTTGCCGATCACCATGGCGGGGCCGCGCCGCGGAGGCGCTGGAGGTGTACCGGGCCCTCGCGGTCGCCCGCGCCCACGCCGGGGGCGGCGGACACGCCGAGACGCTGCGTGCCCGCCACGGCCTGGGGGTCAGCCTCGGCAGGCTCGGCCGCTGGGAGGACGCCCTCACCGAGGCCCGCGAAGTGTGGGGCCTGCGCTGCCGCACGCTCGGCGACGAGCACCCCGACACCTTGGTGAGCCGCCGCGAGATCGCGGTCGCCCTCGGCTGGCTCGGCCGCTGGGAGGAGGCGCTGGGCGAGTACCGGCCGGTGCGGGAGAGCCGGGAGCGCGTCCTCGGCGCGGCCCACCCGGCCACCCGCACCAGCCGCAACGACGAGGCGCACTGCCTGGAGCAGCTGGGCCGCCGGGCCGAGGCGGCGGAACTGCACCGGGCCGGCGCCGAACTCGACGACGGGGCCCGCTGACCGGGCGGTCCACCCGCTACCGGCCGCGGCGCTCCGGCGCCCGCGCGGCACGGTGGTGCCGAGGGCCCGCCCGCCGCTCGACCGCGCCGGGGGCCACGTACCATGGCGGCATGTCGTTTCTCCGCCGCCGCAGCGCTCCCACGCCCGCCGGTCCGGACTTCGATGTCCTGGCCATGGACCCGGGCGACTGGCCGGGAGTGCTGGGCGCCGGACTGCTGCCCGCCCCCGACGGGAGCTGCCAGGGGGTGATCCTGCGCTACGACCTGTTCGGGGGGCGCGGCCCCGCCATGGTGATCGGCAACCTCCCGGAGGGGTCCCCCGCTCGTGAGCTGGGCGAGGGCGAGATGCCCTTCGAGGTGCTGCACCTGCTGGAGGCCCTCGGCATGGAGGAGGAGGTCCGCGCCACCGGCACGGAGGAGATCCCGGTCATGCACGAGGACAGCCTGCTGATCGTCCGCCGGGTCATGTGCAGTGAGACGCGCGTCTCGTGCGTCCAGTTCGACCGCAGCGACAACGTGCTGGTGACCATCGCGAGCTGGGACCGGCCCATCACCGACGACCTCTACCGGCTGCTGAAGCCGCTGCCCGCCGAGCTCTTCCAGCAGCACTAGGAGCGGCCGGCGCCCCGTGGCCCCGGCCGTCTTCTCCCGCCGCCCCCGCAGAGGGGCGGCGTTCCGTCGCGTGGGCCGTCGGCCCCGCGCTGCCACCGGTGGCCGGCTGCCTCCGGCGCGTCGGCGTCGCTGTACCGCCGCCCGTCCGGTGCCGCCGGGTTCGGGCGCGGGAACCACCTTTCCCGCGCCCTGTGCTCACCGCTTCGCGAGCACCGCCCGTCAGCGGGTGCCCACCGCGGCGCGGACCGCGCGCCGGGTCAGGGCCAGGTCGTCGTGGAGCCGGCGCAGCAGCAGCCGCCGCTCCTCACCGAACGCCAGGGAGCCGGCGGGCCGTGCGGCGGCCGCCGCCGGGTCGGGGCAGGGCGCCCGCATCGCGCGGTGGATCGCCTCCTCGCACTCCCGGATCTCCCGGGTGAGCACCAGCATCAGGTTGACCAGGAAGGCGTCCCGCTGCTGCGGGCCCTCCAGCTGGGCGAGGCGGCTCAGTTGCCGCCGCGCCACCGGGGCGGTCCCCAGCACGGCCCACAGCGTCGCGAGGTCCCGGCCGGGGAGGTACCAGCCCGCCGTGGACCACCCGAGGAGCGCCGGGCCGGCGGGGGAGAGCACCGCCTGGCTCGGGTAGACGGAGCCGTGGCAGAACTGCCGCGGCAGCGCCCCGTCGCGGCCGCGCAGCCCGTGGAGCAGGGCACGCAGGTCGGAGAGGTCCCGGTCGGTCAGCATGCCGAGCGAGTGGCAGCGGCCCAGCAGCGCGTGGTAGTTGACCTCCGGACCGAAGTCGTTCCCCGGCGGCTCCCACTCGCCCAGCCGGCGGACGCCCGCGAACAGCGCCCGCAGGTCCGCCACGGCCGGCGCGTTCAGCGGATGGCGCCGCGTCGAGGCGGCGCGGCCGGGGATGAACTCCATCACCAGCGTGCCGGAGCCGGAGTCGGCGCCGACCAGGCGCGGCACGCGCACCGGCGGGCGGTGCCGCACGAAGATCCGGTGGGCGGCTATCTCACGCCGCACCTTCTCCGCGGCGGCCGTCGACAGCGCGCACTTGGCGACGACGGGGCGGCGGCCCAGGGAGCCGGCGAGGAGCACGGACTCCGAGCCCTGCCGGAGGAGTTGGGCGGGGCTGAACTCCGGGCAGATCTCCTGCACGGAGGCGAGCGCGCCCCGCAGTTCGGCGCCGCGCTCACCACTGAGGTCCAGGCGCTGCCTGCCCGACGGCCGTGCGCGGCGCGGCCGTTCGGGAGCCGGCGCGCCGAGCTGCGGCACGGCCGCGGGAGGGGTGGCGAGCGGCTGGCGGTACCTGGGGTACACGGGGGAGGGTGCTGGATACATCGGCGAGCCGAGTCCCTTCGTGCGCCGGACGGAGGACGCGCCGCCCGTACCGGGGCCGGTGGGCACCCTGGGGAAGTGCCCGGCCGTCCCCGGAGCGGGGTGGCGCCTTTCTACCGAAGCGCGGGGCGGCCGTGGCACACCAGCTGGCGGACCCTGGCGAAACCCTGGCGAATCGCTGAGCGCCCTCCCGAGCGGGGCTACTGTCGAGTCAGCCGAGATCCTGGGGGCTTGACGTGACGCAGAGAACCAACACCCGGCTGGCGGACCTGTTCCGGCTCGCGGGATGGTCCAAGGGAGAGCTCGCCCGCCTGGTCAACCGGCAGGCGGCGGCCCAGGGCCATCCCCAGCTCGCCACCGACACCACGCGTGTCCGGCGGTGGATCGAACTGGGGGAGACCCCGCGCGAACCGGTGCCCGAACTGCTGGCCTCCCTGTTCACCGAGCGCCTCGGCCGTGTCGTGACCATAGAGGACCTCGGCTTCCGGCGTCCCGGCGAGTCCGGGCGGGGGAAGGCCGGGGCGAAGCTGCCCTGGCCTCCCGACCGGACGGCCGCGGTCCTCACCGAATTCACGGGAATGGACCTCATGCTCAACCGACGCGGCATGGTGGGCGCGGGCGCCGCGCTCGCCGCGGGATCAGCCCTCAGCGACGCCCTGCACGACTGGATCAGAACCTCACCGGACGGAATCCCCAGGCCCGCCTCGGACGGCACGGGGCCCGCCGGACTCGACCCCTACGAGGCGGCCCCCGTGGGGTCGGCCGAGATCGACGCCCTGGAGAACGCGGTGGAGGTGTTCCGTGCCTGGGACGCCCGCCGCGGCGGCGGCCTGCAGCGCAAGGCGGTCGTCGGCCAGCTCAACGAGGTGGGCGGCATGCTCGCCTACCAGCACCCCGCCCACCTCCAGCGGCGGCTGTGGGGCGTGGCGGCCAACCTCGCGGTGCTCGCGGGATGGATGTCCCACGACGTCGGCCTGGAGCCCACCGCCCAGAAGTACTTCGTCATCGCCACCCACGCCGCCCGTGAGGGGGGCGACCGCCCGCGTGCGGGCGAGGCCCTCTCGCGGGCCGCCCGCCAGATGGTCCACCTCGGCCGGCCCGACGACGCGCTGGACCTGATGCAGCTGGCCCGCTCGGGCGCGGGCGAGGAGGCGCTGCCGCGCACCCGGGCGATGCTCTGCACGATCGAGGCGTGGGCGCAGGCCGCCCTCGGCCAGGGGCAGGCGATGCGCCGGACGCTCGGCCAGGCGGAGGACCTCTTCGTCTCCGACCGCCGGGACGTGCCCCCGCCCAGCTGGATGCAGCTGTTCGACGAGGCGGACCTCTACGGCATGCAGGCCCTGGCGTACCGCACCCTCGCCGAGACGGACCCGACCGCGGCCCGCGTCGCCGAGCGGTTCGCCAAACGCGCGCTGGAACTGCGCGACGTGGACCGCCGGACCCGGTCCAACATCCTCGACTACCTCTCCCTCGCGTCCGCCTGCTTCCTCGGCAACGACCCCGACCAGGCCGACCGCTACGCCCGGCTGGCGCTGATGAGCATCGGCGAGACCTCCTCGCACCGCACCTGGGACCGGCTGCGGGAGATGTACCGGCTCACCGGCGTCTACGCCGGGTACGGCCGGGTCGAGAGCCTGCGCGAGGAGATCGAGCACGTCCTGCCCTCCGCGCCCGTCTCCCCGGGCGACACCGGGGCGGGCAAGGGGCCGAGCGTCGTGTGACGCCCACCGGCCGCCCCCGCCGTCCGTGCCCCGCACGCCGGACGGCCCGGGGGTGACCGGCGGGTGCGCCGCGCCGGTCCGCGCCGGCCGCTCCGCTCACCGTGCGCCGTGGCGCGGCTCAGCTGACCCGCGCCACCAGGACGCAGGCGTCCTCCAGCGCGCCGCCGGCCCGGGCCGCCTCCCGGCGCCGCTCCAACAGCACCTCCAGCGCCTGCCGGGCGTCACCGGCGGCCGCCAGTCTCGGCGCCAGCGTCAGCAGCACCGGGTCGCTGGAGCGCGCCGTCCCCACCCGGCCGTCCGGGCCGGGCGGTTCCGGCGGGAACAGTCCGTCGGTGTGGAGTACCAGGGTGTCGCCGCTGTGCAGCCGGTCGACCCGCTCGCCGTAGACGGTGCCGGCGATGGCACCGAGTAGGGTGCCGGGCGGCCGCGGCAGCAGCCGGGCGGACCCCTCCCGGCACAGCAGCGGCGCCGGGTGACCCGCCTGCGCCCAGGTCAGCGAGCCGTCGTCGGCCCGGTACCGGCAGCACACCAGCCCCGCCAGCGCGGGCTGCGTCCCGCGGTCCATCAGGTCGTTGAGGTGCTCCAGCACGGTCGCCGGGCGGGCCCGGGTGAGCGCGATGCCCCGCAGCGCCCCCAGCAGCCCGGCGGTGGCGCAGCCGTCGCCGGGGCCGCTCCCCGACAGGTCGCCGACGCTCAGCACGGTGCTGCCGTCCCCGATGTCGATCCAGTCGTGCCACCGGTCGCCCGCCGCCTCGCCGTCCGCCGGCAGACACCGCGCGGCGAGCTGCAGCGACCGCGGGACCCCGTGGTCGGGGCGGCGCTCCGGCGGGCTCTGCCAGGGCGTGGCGGTGGCCTCGCGCGGCAGCGACGGTGCCGGCCCCGCGGCCGTGGCGGCCCCCACCGCCCGTCCGCCGGGAGCTGCTCCGCCGGGTCCGTCCGGTCCGCCCTGCCCGCCGGGCCTGCCCGGTTCGTCGTGTCGCCGCCGGTCGGCGGGCGGGCCGTCCGGCG
>NZ_JAAVJD010000303.1 GCF_012033735.1 Streptomyces lonarensis
TGTGGCCGCGGGCGCGCGGGCACCGGCCGCCGGATCACCGGCGCGTCGGGTGCCCCGGACGGGCAGCCGCGGCCGGCGGGGGCCGGGAGACCGCTCCGCGGCAACCGCTCCGGGCTCTTCGGTGAAGGTGTCCGCGGTGTCCGGGGCGCCGGTCCCCGGCGGGGCCGGGTGGGGCGGCCCCTCCCCCGCGCCGTGCGACACCGGGCGAGCGGCCCCGGCCGCGTGGGCCGACACGTCACCGCCTCGCGTGACCGAGCCCGGCCCCGTCCGAGCAGTGGCGTGGTCGGGGTACACCGCCACACCGGCGCTCGCCTCCACCACCACCGTCAGGCCGTCCAGCTCCACCGGTGCCTCGATGGCCCGGACCACCTCACGAGCAGCCCGGTGCGCCGCTCCGACCGATGCCACGGCCGGCAGCAGCACGGCGAACTCGTCGGCGCCCAGCCGCGCCGTCTCGGCCCCGGCCGGAGCCGACCGCTCGACGCGCTCGGCGATCTCCAGCAGCAGGCGGTCGCCCGTGCCGTGCCCCAGGGTGTCGTTGACGGAACGGAAGCGGTCGAGGTCGATCAGGACGAGCGCGCAGCGGCCACCGCCGCTCTCGGCCTCGGCGAGCGCGGCGCGCGTCCGCTGGAGCAGCCAGCGGCGGTTGGGCAGGCCGGTGAGCGGGTCCAGCAGTCGATCGGTCGCCCGGGCCCGCGCGGATCGCAGCGCCACGTCGAGCGCCCCGAGCGCCGGGGCGAACAGCGGCAGGAGAACCGGCGCGTGGGCCGCCACGACGATGATCAGCGGGGTGGCGGAGAGCAGCGCGGCGGCGGCCGGCGCGGGTCGGGCAGGCCCCGCGGGGCGCGCCGACGGCGGCAGGCAGCGGGTGGTGAGGACGCCCCTGACCGCCAGGTGCACGCCTCCGCCGACGAGCAGCGCCGGCACGGCGGAGCTCCACCACTGCTCCGGGGTCCACGGGGCCTCTCCCGCAGGCAGCAGGCCCACGGGCGTGACGACGGCACAGGCGGCCGCCACCGCCACCAGCTCGCAGGCGGCGCGGATCAGGGCCGGGCGCCGGTGACTGCGGTGGACGGCCGGGGCCACCGCCGGGAGGACAGTCAGCAGAAGCGCCGCGGTCGGCCCGTGGAGCAGCAGCCCGGCCAGCGCGAGGGGCGCCACCGCCCCGCTGGGTCGGGCGGCCCGGTGGGCCGGGAGCAGCGACGGGGCGGCGAGAGCGGCGGCGAGCGCCGGCAGCCCCCATCCCGCCGCGCCGGGGGGCAGCCACGGCTGCCCGGTGACGGTGGCGTGCCCGAGGGCGGCGACAAGCGCCCCGACGGCGCAGGCGAGCACCACCAGCCCCGCCGGGCCGGGCGCGAACGGGGTCCGGGCCCGACCGGCTGCGGGGCGTCCGCCGGGGCGGGCACGGCCGACGGCCCTCCCGGCGCGAACCGACTCCATGCGGACCTCCTTCGCGACGGCCGACACGGGCGGGCGGCCTCTCCGAGCACCTGCCCGCCCGCCGTGCCGGCGCCGGTGTGCGCTGCCGTCCGCGGCGAACGGCTTCTCCGCTATGGCATCCCCCACCAAGGGGCGGTTTCACACCGACCGTTCGAGTGGCCGGGGCGGGGTTCACCTGCGACGGCTCGGCCGTCCTCCCCGGTGGGCGCGGGAGAGGACGGCCGGTGGGGCCGTGCGACCGACGGCGGCGGCCGACAGGGCGTCAGTCGTCGGCCGCCGCGGGGGCTTCCGCTTCCGGCGCTGCCGACGCGGACGCCGCCTCGCCGGCGGTGCCGTCGGCTCCGGGGACGGGTGTGCCGTCGGGGGCGGACGCGGCCGACGCCTCCGGGTCGGCCGCCTGTCCCGGCGGCTCCTCCTCCGCGGGCCGGTTGGTGGCGACCTCACGAGCGGCGTCGGGGCCGTCCGCCAGCAGGGTGTCGAACCCGGCGTCGTCGAGGACGGGCACCTTCAGCTGCACGGCCTTGTCGTACTTGGACCCGGGGTTGTCGCCGACGACCACGAAGGCGGTCTTCTTCGACACCGAGCCCGAGACCTTGGCGCCGAGGTTCTGCAGCGCCTCCTTGGCTCCGTCCCGGGTGTACCGGGCGAGGGTGCCGGTGACCACCACGGTCATGCCGGCCAGCGGGCGGGGGCCCTCCTCCTCGGCGGCCTCGTCGGCCATGCGGACGCCGGCGGCGCGCCAGCGGTCGATGATCTCGCGGTGCCACTCCTCCGCGAACCATGCCGTGAGGGAGGCGGCGATGGTGGGCCCGACCCCCTCGGTGGCGGCCAGTTCCTCCTCGGAAGCCTCCGCGATGCGGTCGATCGACCGGAACTCCCGGGCCAGGGCCTCGGCGGCGACCGGGCCGACGTGGCGGATGGAGAGCCCCGTCAGGATGCGGGCGAGGGGGCGCTCCTTCGCCGCATGGATTGCCTCCAGCATGGCGACGGCGTTCTTCTTCGCCTCGCCTTTCTGGTTGGCGAAGAAGTGGACCGTCTTGGGCTCGCCGGTCTCCGGGTCGCGCTTGGGCAGCCCGGTGTCGGGGTCCAGGACGTGGGAGCGGATCGGCAGCAGTTGCTCGATGCGGAGGTCGAAGATCCCGCCCTCGTCGGAGAGCGGGGGCTCGGAGGGCTCCAGCGGCTGGGTCAGCGCGGTCGCCGCGACGTAGCCGAAGTGGTCGATGTCGAGCGCCCGGCGCCCCGCCAGGTAGTAGATCCGCTCGCGGAGCTGCGCGGGGCAGGAGCGGGCGTTGGGGCACCGCTGGTCGATGTCCCCCTCCTTCATGGAGCGCAGTTCGGTGCCGCACTCGGGGCAGTGCGTCGGCATCTCGAAGGCGCGTTCCGTGCCGTCACGCAGGTCGGCGACCGGGCCGAGGATCTCGGGGATGACGTCGCCGGCCTTGCGCAACGCCACCGTGTCCCCGATCAGGACCCCCTTGCGGGCGACGACCTCGCGGTTGTGCAGCGTGGCGAACTCCACCTCGGAGCCGGCGACCGTCACCGGGTCGACGACGGCGTAGGGGGTGACGCGGCCCGTCCGGCCGACGCCCACGCGGATGTCGAGCAGCTTGGTGTTGACCTCCTCCGGCGGGTACTTCCACGCGATGGCCCAGCGCGGGGCGCGCGAGGTCGAGCCGAGGCGGCCCTGGAGCGGCAGTTCGTCGATCTTGACGACGACGCCGTCGATCTCGTGCTCGACCGCCTGCCGGTTCTCGCCGTAGTGGGTGACGAAGTCGCGCACCTCGTCCAGGGTGGCGACGATGCGCGCGGCCGGGGAGGTGGGCAGGCCCCAGTCGCGGAGCAGGCGGTACCCCTCGGAGAGGCTGCCGAGGGTCAGGCCCTGGTGGGCGCCGATGCCGTGGACCACCATCCGCAGCGACCGGCCCGCGGTGACCTTGGGGTCCTTCTGCCGCAGTGAACCGGCGGCGGCGTTGCGCGGGTTGGCGAACGGTTTCTCCCCGGCCTCCACCAGCCCGGCGTTGAGTTCCTCGAACCGCTCCATCGGGAAGAAGACCTCCCCGCGCACCTCCAGCAGCTCGGGCGGGTCCTCGCCCGCCAGGCGGTGCGGGATGCCCTCGATGGTGCGCGCGTTGGGGGTGATGTCCTCGCCGGTGCGGCCGTCGCCGCGGGTGGCGGCACGGGTGAGGAGCCCGCGCTCGTAGGTGAGGTTGACCGCGAGCCCGTCGATCTTCAGCTCGCAGAGGTAGTGGTACGGGATGCCGTCCAGTTCCTCGGCGACGCGGGCGGCCCAGGCGTCGAGCTCCTCATTGTCGAAGGCGTTGTCGAGCGACAGCATGCGCTCGTGGTGCTCGACCGCCGTGAACTCGGTCTGGTAGGTGCCGGCGACCCGCTGGCTCGGCGAGTCCGGGGTGCGCAGCGCCGGGAACTCCTCCTCCAGTTCCTGGAGCTGCCGCATCAACAGGTCGAACTCGGCGTCACTGATGACCGGTGTGCGGACGTAGTAGCGGAATCGGTGCTCCTCGATCCGCTCGGCGAGGCGGGCGTGCCGCTCGCGGGCCTCGGCGGGCAGCCCCTGCTCTTCCACCGTCTGGTCTCCCGTCACTCAGGGTTGTCGGCGAGGGATCGGGCCGCGCGTGCACAGTGGGTGAGCGCCGCCCGGGCGTAGGCCGGGGAGGCGCCTGCGAGACCGCACGTCGGAGTGATCACCACGGACCCCGTGAGGAGAGCGGGCGACAGCCCCAACCTGCGCCAGAGCGACCTGACACCACTGACCGTACCGGCAGGGTCCGACAGTGCCGCGGGATCCGCGCCGTCGCCGGGCAGGACTCCGGCGAAGAGGGTGACGCCGTCCTCCACGGCCTCACCGATCGCGTCGTAGGCACGTTCGGTGATCAGCGAGAGGTCGAAGGAGAAGCCTGCGGCGCCGGAGCGGCGCAGCAGGGGGAAGGGGACGTCCGGCGCGCAGGAGTGGATCACCGTGGGGCTCTCGCCCGCGGCCTCGACCAGCGAGCGCAGCGTGTCGGCCACGACGACGCGGTCCACCGCGCGGTAGGTACGGTAGCCGCTGGCGGTGCGGACGCGGCCGCCGAGGACCGGGGCGAGGGAGGGCTCGTCGAGTTGCAGGACGGGGCGGGCGCCGGGCACACGGCGGCGGATGTCGGTCAGGAGGTCCCGGACGCCCTCGGCGAGTGAGGCGGCCAGGTCGCGGCAGGCGCCGGGGTCCCCGAGCATCGCCTCGCCGTTGCGGCGCTGGAGGGCGGCGGCCAGGGTCCAGGGGCCGGTGACGGAGACCTTGAGCGCACCGTCGTAGCCCTGGGTGTACTCCTCCGTGGCGTCGAGGTCCTCCCGCAGCCATGCCGCGGCGCGGCGGGCGTCCCGGCCGGGGTGGTCGGCGATGCGCCAGCCACTGGGTTCGAGTTGCGCGTGCAGCTCGGTCAGGAGACCGGCCGTGCGGCCGATCATGTCGGCGCCGGGGCCGCGGGCGGGGAGTTCAGGCAGGAAGACCAGGGTCTCCAACGCGCCGGCGGCGGTGCGGGCCGCCTCGCGGGCGTCGGTACCGGGGAGGGAGCCCACCCCGGTGGCGGCGGCGGGGCCCCAGGGGCGGGCGTTGCGGAGGTCGGTCGCGCTCTCAGTCACCCGCGAAGCGTATGCGCAGCCACCGGCGGGGTCGGAGGGGCCCGACCCAGCGCGTGCCGCGCGCGGGGCGGGCCCGTGCACGGGGCGGGCGCGGCGCGACGCGGGAA
>NZ_JAAVJD010000304.1 GCF_012033735.1 Streptomyces lonarensis
GGGTGGGCGGCCGGGTCCGGCAGGCCGGCCTCGCGCCGCAGCTGCGACGCGGCGCGCCCCCGCCCTCGGGCGGCTGGGACCCGGCGCCGGACGCCGACGCCGAGACGGTGCGGGAGAGGATGTCCTCGCTCCAGCGCGGCTGGGAGCGGGGCCGGGAGGAGATGGACAGCCGGTCACGGGAGAACCCGCCCGGTACCGACGGACGTGAGGGACGACAGCCATGACGGCACCGCAGACCGAACACGACAGGGGGCCCGGCCGCAGCGCGGAGCTCGACTGGCTGCTCGACGACCTGGTCTCCCGGGTCGGCAGCATCCAGCACGCGCTGGTGCTCTCCGGCGACGGGCTGGCCCGGGGCTCCTCGCAGGGACTGGACCGGGAGGCGGGCGAGCACCTGGCCGCCGTCGCCTCCGGCTTCCACAGCCTCGCCAAGGGCGTCGGCCGCCAGTTCCAGGTCGGTTCGGTGCGCCAGACGATGGTCGAGCTGGAGGAAGCGTTCCTGTTCGTCGCAGCCTCCGGCTCCGGCAGCTGTCTGGCCGTCATGACGGGGCCCGGCGCCGACGTCGGCCAGGTCGCCTACGAGATGACGCTGCTGGTGCGCCGCGTCGGTGACCACCTGGGCACGGCCCCCCGCCTCGGCGCGACCGACCCGGCGTGAGACCGGCGGTGCGATGAGCCAGGGTTGGTTCGACGAGGACGCGGGGCCGGTGGTGCGCCCCTACGCGATGACGCGTGGGCGCACCCGGGTCGCCGGGGGAGAGCGCCTCGACCTGATCGCCCTGGTGACGGCTCTCATCGGCGGCGGCCAGGAGCTGCCGGCCGACGCCACGCTCCCCGGCGGGCAGGGCCTCGCACCCGAGCACGCCGAGATCCTGTACCGGTGCCGCCGGGTCTCCGAGTCCGTCGCGGAGCTCGCGACCGGACTGGACCTGCCCGTGGGCGTGGTGCGGGTCCTCATCAGCGACCTGCTGGAGGCCGGGCTGGTCCGGGTCAGCCACCCGATCCCGGCCGCCCAGCTACCGGACGAGAACATTCTGCGTGAGGTGATCGATGGTCTCCGGGCCCTCTGACATAGCAACGGCGGCCCCCGACCCGCTGGCCCTGAAGATCCTGGTCGCCGGCGGCTTCGGCGTCGGTAAGACCACCCTGGTCGGCGCCGTCAGCGAGATCCGCTCGCTCCAGACCGAGGAGCGGCTCACCGAGGCGGGTCGGCCGGTGGACGACACCACCGGGGTCGCGGCCAAGCGCACCACCACGGTCGCCATGGACTTCGGCCGCATCACCATCAGCGACGCGCTGGTGCTCTACCTCTTCGGCACGCCCGGCCAGGAGCGCTTCTGGTTCCTCTGGGACGAGTTGGCCCACGGGGCGATCGGCGCGGTGGTGCTCGCCGACACCAGACGACTGGCCGACAGCTTCGCGGCGATCGACTTCTTCGAGAGCCGCGGCCTGCCGTTCGCCGTCGGGGTCAACTGCTTCGAGGGCGCCGAGCGCTACCCGCCCGAGACGGTGCGCGCCGCGCTCGACCTCGACGAGGACATTCCGGTGGTGCTGTGCGACGCCCGCGTGCGCTCCTCGGCGCGTGAGGCGCTGGTCGCCGTCGTCGAGCACGCGCTGCAGCGGTCGGCCGCGGCGCGCAGCGCCATGACCTGACCGGCCACCGCCGCGCGGCCGTACCGTCCCGCCACCCGGGTGGCGGGACGGCGAAGCGGTTCCCCACCCTGGTGCGGCCGGGCGCGGCATGGCAGGGTCGCGCTGTACCGCGTCACGCGCACACCCCCGCTCGTGCGCGGGGCCACGCACACGACGCGTACCTCACCGGGAGCCGAGAATGACCACCACACCCCCCGACCGTGCAGCCGCGCCCGGACCCCTCTGGCAGCCGTCGCCGGAACGGGTCGCGGCGGCGCGCCTGACCCGGTTCCACCGGTTCGCGGCCGCGGAGCACGGCGCCCCGGCCCCGAGCGGCGCGCCCGACCCGGCCGGTGACTACGCCGCGCTCCACCGGTGGTCGGTCGGCGAACCCGAACGGTTCTGGGAAGCGATCACCCGCTGGTTCGACGTCTCGCTGGGGGAGGGCCCGGAACGGGTCCTCGCCGACGCGGCGATGCCCGGCGCCCGCTGGTTCCCCGGCGCCACCGTGAACTACGCGGCGCACGCCCTGCGATGGGCCGACGACCCCGCGCTGGCCGAGGAGCCGGCGCTGCTCGCCGTCGACGAGGAGCGGCCTCCCCGCCCGGTCTCCTGGCGTGAACTGCGCGACCGGGTGGCGGTCCTGGCCGAGGAGATGCGCCGCCTCGGCGTCGCCCCCGGCGACCGGGTCTGCGGCTACCTGCCGAACATCCCCGAGGCCGTCGTCGCCTTCCTCGCCACCGCCGCCGTGGGCGCGGTGTGGACCTCCTGCGCGCCGGACTTCGGGGCGCGCAGCGTGCTGGACCGCTTCCGGCAGGTGGAGCCGGTGCTCCTGTTCACCGTCGACGGCTACCGCTACGGCGGGAAGGAGCACGACCGGGGGGCCACCGTCGCGGAGCTGCGCCGGGAACTGCCCTCGCTGCGGGCCACCGTTTACATCCCGCTGCTCGGCACCGAGCCGCCGGCCGGCGCCCTGGCCTGGGACGAGGTCACGACGCCGGGGGCGCACCCGCCCGCGCCGGCCTACCGGGAGGTCCCGTTCGACCACCCGCTGTGGGTGCTGTACTCCTCCGGGACCACCGGCCTTCCCAAGGCGATCGTGCAGTCGCAGGGCGGCATCCTGGTGGAGCACCTCAAGCAACTCGGGCTCCACTGCGACCTCGGCCCCGGCGACCGGCTGTACTGGTACACCTCCACCGGCTGGATGATGTGGAACTTCCTCGTCTCCGGGCTGCTGGTGGGGGCCACCGTGGTCGTCCACGACGGCAGCCCGGCCCACCCCGGCCCCGACGCGCAGTGGCGCATCGCCGAGCGGACCCGCGCCACGCTCTTCGGCACCTCCGCCGCGTACATCACCGCCTGCGCCAAGAAGGACGTGCACCCCGCCCGGGACATGGACCTCAGCGCCACCCGCTGCGTCGCGACCACCGGCTCCCCGCTGCCGCCGGACGGCTTCCGCTGGCTGCACGAGGAGGTCGGGGCAGACCTGTGGATCGCCTCGGTCAGCGGCGGCACCGACGTGTGCAGCTGCTTCGCCGGCGCCGTACCGACCCTGCCGGTCCACGTCGGCGAGCTGCAGGCGCCGTGCCTGGGCACGGACCTCCAGGCGTGGGACCCGGCCGGCCGGGCGGTGGTCGACGAGGTGGGCGAGCTGGTGGTGACCAACCCGATGCCGTCGATGCCGGTGCGGTTCTGGAACGACCCCGAGGACCGGCGCTACCGCGAGAGCTACTTCGAGACCTACCCGGGCGTCTGGCGGCACGGCGACTGGATCACCGTCACCCGGCACGGCGGTGTGGTCATCCACGGCCGGTCCGACTCCACCCTCAACCGGCAGGGCGTCCGGATGGGCTCCGCCGACATCTACGAGGTGGTCGAACGGCTGCCGCAGGTCCAGGAGTCCTTGGTCGTCGGAGTGGAACTGCCCGACGGCGGCTACTGGATGCCGCTGTTCGTCAAGCTGGCGGAAGGCGCGGCCGACGACGACGCGCTCCGCGCCGCCGTCACGGCGGCGCTGCGGACCGAGTTGTCGCCGCGCCACGTGCCGGACGAGGTGGTCGTCGTGCCGGGCATCCCGCACACGCTCACCGGCAAGCGGCTGGAGGTGCCGGTGAAGCGGCTCCTCCAGGGCACCGCGCTGGAGCGGGCCGTCAACCCCGGCTCGGTGGACGACGTCGCGCTGCTGGCGTCCTTCGCGGAGCTGGGTGCCCGCCGCGCGGCCGACTCCGCGGGCGGCGGGGGCCCGGCCGCGCCTGCCCGGGGCTGACCCCGCCGGGACCGGCCGCCACGGCGGGGCCGGCCCCGGCGCACACGGGCCGTCGTCACTGTCAGTGCTCGTGACTACGCTGCGTGGTGATCGTTCGTCGAGGCCTCGGCCACCGGAGGAACACCATGCAGCAGACGCCACCGTCCCGTCCGCCGGGTCGGCCCGCCGCCACCGCGGCCGGCTACCGCGCGCTGACCGTCAGCACCGTCCTCGTCCCCGCCGATGCCCCGCCCGGCCCGGCTCCCGCAGAGCCGGGCGGGGGGCCGCACCCCGCCGACGCGTCGGGCACCGACCGGTGGGCGGAGCGCGACGCCTACCTGCGGGGTCTCGAACGCCACCTGCGGCAACTCGTCCGCCGGGGCGGTCCCGTCCGCCTCGCCCTCTTCGAACCCGAGGAGTACCTCGACCACTGCCGCCGCACCGGGGCCGACCCCGAGTCACCCGCCGCCCGCGCCGCCTGGACCGGAGAACGGGCGGCCGACGCGGCAGCCGTCGCCTACCGGGGCCAGCCGCTCGACCACGCGCTCACCCACCTGGCGGCGGCGGAGCAGGCCCGCCGGACCTGGGAGCGGTGCGCCGACCTGCTGGCCGCCGCGGAGCGCTGCCCGCGGTGCGGCGGCCCCGGCGCGGAATGCGCGTTCCAGCAGGCGGCAGACACCGTGACCGAGCTGCTGCGGCGTGCCGGTCCCGGGGCGCAGCGACTGGTGTGCACGCTCGCCGACGGCGCGGCGGGGCTGAGCGCCACGATGCGCCGTACCGACGGGAGTCGCACGCCGGACGCGGCGGCGGGCGACGCGGGGCCCGACGGCGCGGCGTCCCCCGGCCGCCGGCTGCGGGCGTCCGGCCCGGCCGCCGGTCCCTCGCCCCTGGCGTCCCCCGACGGGCTGCTGCTGCTCATGGTGCTCTCGGCAGCGCTCGCCACCGGCGGCGACGCCGGTTTGCTGCTGCGGTCGGCCCCGCCGCTCCCGCCGGCGGAGCGACCCGGGTCCGCCGACGGCCCGCCCGCCGGTGCCTCCCGGGGACGGGCTCCGGGGCAGGAGGTGCGGGGGTGGGCCGTCCACGGCGGCGCGATCCGCGCGCTGAGCGCCGCGGAGGTCGCCGCCGTCCGCCTGCTGCCCGACGACCCGGGGGCGGGCGCCCCCGGCGGGCCGCCGGTCGGCGCCGTCGTCCACCGGACCGCCCTCGAACTGCCCGGCTACCGGTGCCGCCCGCTGTGACCTGCCTTCCGACAGGCGGACGCCGGGGGCCGCCGCCCCC
>NZ_JAAVJD010000305.1 GCF_012033735.1 Streptomyces lonarensis
CCTCCGCCAACCCACCGAACACGAATTCTTCGCCCAACTCACCAACACCTGGCTCGGAACAAACGCCGGACACGACCGCTACACCGGCCTCCCCATGCACAACACCCAACAATGGGTCCACAACTTCGTCCACCGCACCACCACCCACCAACCCCACGTTCAACTCCTCGTCCCCCTTCTCACCGAGCTCTACGGAACCACCCGCAACCCCGACCTCACCACGCCCAACCCCCGCGACGCCATCCGCACCGAAGACCACACCTGGGCAGCCTTCCGCACCCTCCTCGACCCCCACACCACCACCACCGATGCGGCCGACACCCCCACGCCGGCCCCTCGCATCGTCACCACCAGCGACGCTCTCGCGGCACCCACCCCCCACGCGAACGACGCCCTTGCCAACCTCCTCGCGGACGCCGCCGGCCCCGACATCATCAGCTATCCGAACTACAACCAGCTCGTCTTCATCCTTCACAAGGCGCGGCCGGCGTTCGGGCGATTCCATTACCGGTTGCAGACCATCACCAAGTTGATCATGGGGCTTCATCCGAACTACCCCGTCGGTCGGCAGGAGATCATCACCGCTCTGGAGTGGGCCACACAGGCCGACATGCACAACCAGGCAAACACCGTCGCCGAGATCGCCGCCTTCGTCCGGGCCCGGACCGACCCGTCCGTGCTCGCGCAGAACTACATCCAGCTGAACGTGCCGGAGCTGGCCGGCTGGGCCACCGACCCCCGCTCGGTGGCCACCTACGCTCGGATGGCGGACCAGGGAAATATCTGGCGCGGGTCCCGTCAGGCCGGGTACCCGGGCGGCCGGGCTCTCATCGCCAAGATGTCGTACAACAACTTCCACGATCTGCAGAGCAAGGTCGGACCACAGGAGGCATGGCACAGCGATGTCCGTGGCCGCGTGGAGCAGGCCCTGCGGAACCGGGTGCTTCACCACTACACCACTGCTGATCGGGTGGGTGCCCTTCTCGCTCCGGGATCCGGCGGTGTGCTGAAGTCCAAGAATCAACTCATGTGGGAGACCGCCGGCACGGCGACCAACAACACACCTGCCTTTGACCAGGTCGAGTTCGCCAACGACGCGTTCGTCTTCTTCTTCCTCGCCGCTCCCGACGCTACCTTCCGTCCGAGCCGTTTCGGCGCCGGGACAGCCGGGCCGGTACGCGTCGCGCTGTCGCAGCAGGCGATGCTCGACAACGGTTGGATCATGCTCACCGATCTCGCCGACCGGGAGTGGCCCACCCTTCGCGCGGACATCAGGGGAAACCTGCTCTCCTACCGCAACGACTCGGACACCGCCGCGAACTCCCCCGAAGCACGGATGCAGGCGGCGCAGCGACAGATCGCCGCCATCTGGCGAAACGACCACAGCAACCTCAATGAGATGGCCAACGTCATCACCAGCTCGCTGTCCCGCGGCTTCAAGCGGAAGTCCAACCAGTTGGAGCAGTGGCACGTCGAGACCATTGTGCACTTCGCGCAGCTCAACAAGGAGATCCGGGAGAAGTTCCGCGCCACCGGCACGTGGGACACGCTGCAGGGGCACATCGCCGACCTGAACAAGTACCGCAAGAAGAGTCGCCACTTCAGCCGCCAGGTCCGCCGCTACTGGCCGCAGATCTCCTACAGTGTCGCGAGCAACTGGGCGTATCCGATGGGCGGCGGGACGACCCGCCACATCGACGGCTCGGCCCGCTCCGGCAAGGAACCAGCGCGCCTGGCGGGTCAGTTCAGCGACACCACGGACTTCCTCGACAACAATGTGTTGGCCGGGGCGCACATCGTGCCCGGCTTGGCGCTCCGGGCCGTGCTGGAGATCCAGCGCATCGAGCAGCGTGGCGGGAACCAGGCGCTGGTGGACCGGCTGAAGAACATGACCGGCGACCAACTCGTCGACACGCTGATGAAGGACTTCATCCGCCCCCAGGTCATGGTCCCCGGACCCGTCCCCATCACCCGTGACAACATCCAGTACCCACCCACCATCAGCACTACCTCGACGACGGCGTTGGCGGCGCCCGGGCCCCACACCAACGACACCTTCAAGGACCTACTCGCCGACGCCGCAGGCCCGGACATCACCAGCTACGCCTACTACGGCGAGCTGATTCAGACCCTCGGCGATGTGAAGTCCGCGTTCGAGCCCCACCAGTACAACCTCGAAGCCATCACCCGACAGATCCTCGGCATGAAGGCAGACGCACCGGTCGGCATGGCCGACATCATCGAGGCACTGGAATGGTCCGGCCAGGCCCACATGCACAACGAGGCCGGCACCGTCGCCGACATCGCCTCCTACGTGCTGGACATGAAGACCCAGCCCAACAGCCCCCGCTCCGAGGTCGACGAAGCCGCTCTCGCACAGCAGCACATCGAGCAGCACATCCCCGAGCTGGCCACCTGGGCCGACACCCCCGCCGCCGACGCCGCCTACACCCACATGACCCGCGACGGCAACCTCTGGCAGCTCGCCCGCGCCCGACACGGATACCCCCAGGGCCGCGCCCTGATCGCGCAGATGTCACAGGAGAACCTGCGGGACCTGAACAACGAGATCGGCACCGCCCAGGACTGGCGCCAGGACGTCCGCACCCGACTCGAACAGGCACTGACCAACCGCGTCCTGCACCACTACACCACCGCCGACCGCGTCACGACCATGCTCGCCCCCGGCAACGGCGTCATGAAGTCCAAGCTGAAACTGATGCTCGACACCGCCGGCATGGCGGAGAACAACACCCCCGAACTCGACAAGGTCGAATTCGCCAACGACGGATTCGTGTTCTTCTTCCTCGCCGACCCGAACGCACCCTTCCGCGACAGCCGCTTCGCACAGGGCTCCGGCGGCCCCGCCCGCATCACCGTCCCCCAGAGCCGACTCACCGACAGCGGCTGGCTCATGGTCACCGACTTCTACGACCGGGAATGGCCCACCCTCCGCGCCGACGCCGACGGCAACCTCCTCTCCTACCGCCGCGACACCGAGGACAAAGCCCACTCACCCGAAGCAAAACTCCACGACGCCGGCATCCACACCAAGAACCTCTGGAACCGCGGAAAGAACGCAGAGTTCAACGACGGAGTGAAACTCTCCGCAATCGACCTCCACAACGCGGCCCGCAACAACCCCGACTTCACCCCCGGCGACATCAAGGACATCGTCGCCTTCGCCAAGACCTACCAGGAGACCAAGGACGGACTGGCCGCCACCGGCGACTGGGAAACCCTCCAACAACACAACACCGCACGCGACCAGCACCTCGCCACCAGCCAGCGATTCGACCGCCAAGTCCGCCGCTACTACCCCCACATCACAGGATTCATCGACTACTCGACCGAGGGCGGCACCACCCGCCACATCGACGGCGAGGCACGCGACGGGAAAGAACCGGCACGCACCAACAACCAGTTCACCGACCGCGCCGACCAACTCCGCAACAACATCCTCGCCGGCCCCCACATCATCCCCGGACTCGCCGCCCGCGGCGTCCTCGAAATCCTGCGCATCGAACAACAAGGCGGCCACCAAACCCTGGTCGACCAACTGAAGAACATGACCGGCGACCAACTCGTCGACACGCTGATGAAAGACTTCATCCGCCCCCAGGTCATGATCCCCGACACCGTCCCCATCACCCACGACAACATCCAGTACCCACCCACCACCAACACCACCACCTCAACAACAGCGCTGGCCGCCCCCGGCCCCCACAACAACGACTCCCTCAAGGACCTGCTGGCGGACGCCGCGGGGCCGGACATCACCAGCTACGCCTACTACAGCGAGCTGATCCAGACCCTCGGCGATGTGAAGTCCGCGTTCGAGCCCCACCAGTACAACCTCGAAGCCATCACCCGACAGATCCTCGGCATGAAGGCAGACGCACCGGTCGGCATGGCCGACATCATCGAGGCACTGGAATGGTCCGGCCAAGCCCACATGCACAACGAGGCCGGCACCGTCGCCGACATCGCCTCCTACGTGCTGGACCAGAAGACCCAGCCCAACACCCCGCAGGACCCCGCGGACGTGCCCCCGCAACCGGACCCCGAAGCGGTAGCACAGCAGCACATCGACCAGTACGTCCCGGCTCTGTCCGCGTGGGCCCAAGAACCGAGTTCGGCCGCCGCGTACACCCGCCTCTCCGGCTGGGGCAACATCTGGGCCGGCGCGCTCGCCTACGGTTACCCTGCCGGACGAGCGCTCATCGCCCAGATGTCCCAGGACAACGTCCGGGACATGGACAACGAGATCGGCCAACCGGAAGCTTGGCACCAGGATGTCCGCGCCCGGTTGGAACAGGCACTGAGCAACCGGGTCCTGCACCACTACACCACCGCCGACCGCGTCGAGACGATGCTGCCGCAGGGCCTGCCGCACGAGATGAAGTCGAAGGCCCAGCTCATGTGGGAGACCGCCGGCACGGCGGCCAACAACACTCCCCCCTTCGACCAGATCGAGTTCGCCAACGACGCGTTCGTCTTCTTCTTCCTCGCCGACCCCGACGCGCCGTTCCGCGACAGCCGCTTCGGACAGGGCGGCGGCGGGCCCGCCCGGATAGCGCTCCCTCAGAGCCGACTCACCGACAGCGGCTGGCTCATGCTCACCGACTTCCACGACCGTGAGTGGCCGACTCTCCGCGCCGACGACGAGGGAAACCTTCTCTCCTACCGCCGCGACGCCCCGGGCAAGGACAACTCACCGGAAGCCCGGATGAAGTCCGCCCGCTACTTCATCGGTGACATCTGGAACGACGGCGGTCGCGCCGATCTCGACCAGCGTGCCGGGGCGGCAAGCAGCGACCTGGCCCGTGCCCTCGCCAACGACCCCGCCGCGCTGGACACCGCGACAGTCGAGCGGATTGTGAGCTTCGCGGAGGTCAACAAGGAAATCCGCGAGAAGCTGCGGGCGGACAACGAGTGGGACGCCCTTCAGCAGCACTCCGCGGACCGAGAGAAGCACCTCAACAGCAGTCTCCGTTTCGACCAGCAGGTGCGCCGCTACTGGCCGCAGATGATCTACAGCGCTGCCAGTAACTGGTCCTATCCGATGCGTGGGGGGACGACTCGGCACATCGACGGCGAGGCACGTGACGGGAAGGAGCCGGCGCGGGCGAACA
>NZ_JAAVJD010000306.1 GCF_012033735.1 Streptomyces lonarensis
CGGGCTCGCCGCCGGGGCCGCCCGGGGTGCCGGGCTCCTGCCCGCCGGACGGGCCGCCGCCGGGGGTGCCGCCGCCGGCGTCGTCGTCCGGGGCGGGGCCGGGCGACGGGCTCTCCCGCTGCTCGGAGGCGGCGAGTTGCGCCGCGCGGTCGGCCGCGGGGCCGCCGGCGCAGCCGGTGGCGAGAACCGCCAGTGCGGCGGTCAGGGCGAGCGCCGCCGACCGTGTGCCTCCCGGCCCGTACCACGCCATGGTGTCTGCTCCCTCGCCCAACTGCGGCCGCCTGCGCCCAGACTGCCACAGCGGCGTGGCGAACGGGCGGGCTGCGGACAGGAGTAGCCGGGCAGCTGCGGGTCACCGGGCGCCCCCGGTCCCGGGGGCCCGGCGCGGTGTGGGGTGCCGCAGCCCCGTGCGCGCGAAGGGGGGCGGGACGGCCGACGGCCGGGGAGAGCGGGACGTTCCGGTCCGCTTCGGCGGGCCGCGGGCTAGGGTCCTGGCATGACACACCTGAACGAAGGCCCGGCGGCCGAGCCGGGGCAGCCGCGCGGCGGCACCTCCGCCGCGACCGCCGGCGGGGCGGACGCCCGTCCGGCGCCGGTGCTTCCGCCGCAGCAGGCCGGGGGCGGCGACGCGGCCTCTCCGGGCGGCGGTGCGGGGAGGCCGCCCGGCGGGAGCGCCCTCGCCGCGTTCACCGGCTGGCGGCTTGCCGTCGCCGCCTGCGCCTTCATCGGGTACACCGACGTCGCCGTCCGGTTCGGCGACCCGCTGCTGGCGCTGGAGGACCTGAGCCACCTCGCCAGCTTCGTCACCGGCCTGCTGTACCTGGGCCTGGCCGCCTACCCGTTCGTGACCGGCCGGGTGCGGATCGAACCGCCGAGCCCCTGGGCGCGCGGCGCGGCGGCGGTCGCGCTGCTGCTGGTCGGCGTGGTGTGGCACACGCTGATGGACGGGCTGGAGACGGGCTACCTGACCACCTCGGCGCTCTTCACCCACCTGGTGACGCCGCTGGTGGTGCTGGTCGACTGGCTGTTCGTCGGCCGCAACCAGCACCGGGTGCGGTGGTGGTTCCCGCTGAGCTGGACGCTGCCGCTGCTGGCCTACCTGGTGTTCATGATCGCGGCAGGGGTCGAGTCCTACAGCGACTTCCTGGACCCGGCCTCCGACGGGTTCGTGGTGACGCTCTCCGGGTTCATCGCGGCGGTGATCGTCGCGGGGTACGGGCTGCTGGGTGCCGCCCGGCTGACGCGGCCGGTGCGGGGCGCCGCCGCCGATCGCCTCGGGGCCTGACCGGGGCGGCGCCACGGCGGGGCGGGCCGCTGCCCCGGCCACGCCCCGGAACCGTGCGGGTCTCAGCCGCCGGAACGGACCGCCGGGGCGGGGGCGCCCGGCGACCCGGCCGGGGCGGCCGGTGCAGCGGCTTCGCCGGGCTCAGCCGGCGCGGCGGGCTCGACCGCCGACCGGTGACGGCTCGCACCGTCGGCCCCGACCTCGGCCTCGACATCAACCTCGCCCTCGGCGTCCGTGCCGGTGGCCGGCCGCCGGAGGGTGAGGTGCGCGCCGAGCGGGCAGCAGAGCACCACCAGACCGGCCCACATCGCGAACGAGAAGCTCCAGAGCCCCATCATCAGCCCGATGGCGAAGTGGAACAGCACCCCGGCGGCCAGCAGCCGCCAGCGCCAGCGCTGCGGCAGCAGCAGCGCCACCGCCAGCCCCAGCTCGATCGCGAGCGGCAGCCAGGTGAGAGCGGCGACGCCGAGCGGGTTGCGGATCACCGGGTCGACCAGCGGTTGCAGCAGCCCGGGGGCGCCGAAGGCCGGATGGGTGGCCCAGTACCACATCACGGTGCCGTCGGCCCATTCCGCGTGGGGCAGCTTGGCGACGCACGCCTGGAAGTAGAGCAGGGACATCTGCACGCGCACCACCACCAGCGCCGAGAGGCAGCCCAGCGCGACGGCGCGGCTCGCCGGGGTCTCGCCACGGTCCGCGGGGAGGCGGTCCCAGTGGAAGCGGCGCGGGTCGCCGAGGGCGGTGAGCGACAGGAGCAGCGCGAGGATGGTGGCGATCTGGTCGCCGCCGTCCGAGATGGCGACGTTGCCCCAGACGCTGAAGGTCACCCAGGCGTGCGGCAGCGCGGTCCAGCGGGGACGCCAGCCGGAGGCGACGACCAGTAGCACCGCCACGCACAGCAGCCGGGCCGCCGTCAGCCGGTCCTCCGGGACGAGGCAGAACACCCCGATCCCGCTGACGCCGCCGCAGCCGACGCTCTCCTCGATGCCCGAGACGGGGCGGAACAGGGTGTCGGTGGAGCTGAGGAGCACGGTGCCCAGCGTCGCCAGGGCGACCAGGGTGCGGGCGAGGCCGTAGACGGCGGTCCACGGCAGCGGGATGGTCCTCACGGGCAGGTCACCTCCAGGACGAGGGCGTTCTCGACGATGTGGGTGGTGTCGTAGAGGTCGCGCCAGGCGAAGGGCACGGGCGACTCGTGGACGATCCCCACCCGGCCGCAGAGCGTCGGCGAGGGCCCGGGGTTGACGACCTCGGCGCTGACGGGGGCCGCGGCCAGGCACTCCGGCGCGGTCCGCCCCTCGCACTCCAGGGGCTCGACCTCGCGGACCTCGTAGAACAGCACGCCGAGCTCCACCCCCTGCGCCCGGCTCGCGCGGTCGAAGCCGAACTCCGCGTGGCGGCCGAGGCGGGCGTCCTGCCAGCCGTCGGCGGTCTCCGTCCACGCGCCCATGTCGGGGTCCCGGGGCGACTTGGTGAAGAACGCCCAGCCCTGCGGGAGGACGGCGCGGCTCGTGTCGGTGACCGACGCCTGCCCGGGCAGCTTGACGACGTTGTCGGGCAGGTGGGCCTGCGCCACGTACAGGGCCAGCACCGTCCACACCGCGGCCGCGGCGGCGATCCAGCTGCGTGGCGTCCGGGTAGTCGGGGGCGCGGTGACCGCGATGCGGCCGCGCCACCGCGCGGGGTCGGTCCACTTCATGTCGGTGACTCCTTGGCGTCGCGGCCCACGGCGGGCGCGGTGAGGCGGGTGGGGCGTCAGAGCCAGCCCCGGTCGCGGGCGAGCAGCGCGGCGTGCACCCGGTTGTCCGCGCCGAGCAGGTGGATGAGTTCGGCGACGTGCCGCCGGTAGGTGCGCAGCGAGAGGCCGACGCGGCGGGCGCCGGTCTCGTCCTTGCTCGCGCGGCACATCGCGGCGAGGACCTGTGCCTGGACCTCGCTGATGGCGCCGTCCCCCTCCGGGTCGGTCGGGGTGTCCGCGCCGTCGAACTCCTCGGCCTCCTCCCAGAGGCGTTCGAACTCCCGGACGAGGGTGTCGACCAGTCCGGGTTCGCGCACGCAGAGGGTGCCGCGGTCGCCGTCCACCGGGTCGGCCGGGAGGTGCGCCACCTCCCGGTCGTGGACGGTCAGCGTGCGGTCCAGCTCGGGGGCGACCCGGACCAGGGCGCCGGCGAAGGCGAGTTCACGGAGGTGGCGGACGACCAGGGGGTCCTCCAGGGCGTCGGGGGCGACGAGTTGGCGCACGGTGGTGCCCTGGCGGAGGTGGCGGTGCTTCACCGGTTCGGTGCGGCGGATGTGGTCGGTGGTCAGCACGTCGGTCGGCTCGGCGGTGAGGAGTTCCGCACAGGAGATGAACGACAGGGCACGCAGCCGCAGTTGCAGTTCGACGGGGTCGGTTATCCGCTCGACGAGCGCGGTCTCCGCCGGGGCCTCGCCGTCCGGCGGCACGGGGGTGTCGGCGCGGTGCCGCTCCAACTCCTCGACGACGGAGCCGGTGTGGGCGAGGGCGCGGACCTGGCGCAGCAGGTGGTCCATGCGGTCGTCGACGAGCCGGGCGACGGCGGCGTCCGGTTCCTGGGCGCGCCAGCCCTCGCCGTGCTCCTCGACGACACCGAGCTCCCGGAGCCGGTCGAGCGCCGCTTCCACGGTGCCCGCGCGGGCGCCGAGCACCGACCGGAGATGGCGGGTGGGGACCTCCGGTTCGGCGAGCAGCCGGCGGTAGACGTCCTCCTCCGCCGGGGACAGGCCGAGCACCCGCATGACGCGCCGGCTCACCTGCGGCACCCCCGTCCGTGGGCCGTCGGCCCCTGGCGACTCGTTCCGCACCTGTGCACCTCCCCCGGTCAGCGGTGTCGTTCGCGGGCCCGGCGCGGCCCGGTTCCGGCCGGCGGGGTCCGGTCGGAACCGGGGCCGTACCGGGCCCCGCCGGCACGGCTCAGGCCGTCCGGAGCACCGTGGCGAGCTGCGCGATGCTCTCCTCCGCGCCGAGTTCGCCCCGTATGACCTGGCTGTAGAAGTGCTGGATGTCCCAGGCGTACTGGGCGTTGAACACGGCGACCGCGTTGCCGATCGCGAGGACGTTGACGGCGACGATGGCCATGACGCAGGCGCCCTGGCCGTACGGCTCGACCGCCTCGTCGATGGCGGTCTGGTGGGCGGCGAGCACCTTGGTGGCCGTCTCCAGGCCGCTCTGCACCCGGCGCGGGTCGCCGCTGCGCAGGTCGGCGGAGAAGTCGGCGAAGAAGGTGGGCTCGTTCCGCTCGATGGTGTCGAGCAGGGCGTCCGCGGCGGCGACCGCGTCGGCGCTGCGGTTGTGCTCCAGGACCTCCGGCGTGTCGTTGTAGAAGCCCGCCTTGATCAGGCCGTCGGCGACGGGGCCCTGGGTGAAGACCAGGCCGCGGAGCAGGTCGCGGCCGTCCTCCGTCGCGGTGGCCGCGTGCTGCTCGATGAGGTGCTCGTGGCTCGCGGGGGCGGCGGCGGTCGACGCCTGGGCGGTGCCGACGACCCCCGCTCCGGCGATCAGGGCGACGGCGGCCGCGGTGGCTATCGTCTTCGGTGAGAACTTCACGTGTGGTGCCTCCTGGACGGAAACGACGGTCGACCCCCGCCCCGGGCCGCGGCAGCACGGCGACGCCGCTGCTGGTGCGCGGCGACCGTCCGGCGGTGGGCTGGGGGAGATCCACACCCTGCCCAGCGGGCGCCACCGCCCTCAAGAGGTGAGGACGGGCACATGGTGCAGCGGGTTGCAGCATGTTGCCGGAACCGTCCCGTCCGCCCCCGTCGGTCCCGCGGGCCACACCCGCGGGGCGCCCTGCCGGGCCGCGGGCGCCGGGCACGACCGCGGCC
>NZ_JAAVJD010000307.1 GCF_012033735.1 Streptomyces lonarensis
GCGCGACGGCCGCGCCGACGCCGCCCGGCGCGCCCGCGGTGCCGGTGTCGGCGCGTCGTTCGGTGGGTGCGGCCGTCGCGCGGTGCTGTGGGCGCCCTGCGCCGGCCCTTCCCGGGCTCCGCAGCCGTCTCTCGCAGCGCGGAAAGATACTTTCATCACAGGGGGGCGGTTACCAGGTACCAGTCGGTAGGTGGGACCATTCCGGAGCAGTACCCGGAACCACAGGGAAGAACGAAGGAAGTCGGCATGGCAACGGCGCCCAGCGTCTCGTACTCGATGACCGTCCGGCTGGAGGTCCCGGCCAGCGGCACGGCGGTCAGCCAGCTCACCACCGTGGTGGAGTCGTCCGGTGGCCACGTCACCGGCCTCGACGTCACCGCCTCGGGCCACGAGAAGCTGCGGATCGACGTCACCATCGCGGCCAACTCGACCGACCACTCCGACGAGATCGTGCGCAAGCTGCGCGAGATCGACGGTGTGACGCTCGGCAAGGTCTCGGACCGGACCTTCCTCATGCATCTCGGCGGCAAGATCGAGATGAGCTCCAAGCACCCGATCCGCAACCGCGACGACCTCTCCATGGTCTACACGCCCGGCGTCGCGCGCGTCTGCACACAGATCGCGGCCAACCCCGAGGACGCCCGCCGGCTGACCATCAAGCGCAACAGCGTCGCCGTGGTCACCGACGGCTCCGCCGTCCTCGGGCTGGGCAACATCGGCCCGCAGGCCGCGCTCCCCGTCATGGAGGGCAAGGCCGCGCTGTTCAAGCGGTTCGCCGGTATCGACGCCTGGCCGATCTGCCTGGACACCCAGGACACCGACACCATCGTCGAGGTCGTCAAGGCGATCGCCCCCGGCTTCGCGGGCATCAACCTGGAGGACATCTCCGCACCCCGCTGCTTCGAGATCGAGGCGCGGCTGCGTGAGGCGCTGGACATCCCGGTCTTCCACGACGACCAGCACGGCACCGCCATCGTCGTCCTCGCCGCCCTCCACAACGCGCTGCGCGTGGTCGAGAAGGACCTCGGCGACGTCCGCGTCGTGATGTCCGGCGCCGGCGCCGCCGGTACCGCGATCCTGCGGCTGCTGCTCGCCGCGGGCGTCAAGCACGCGGTGGTCGCCGACATCCACGGTGTCGTCCACTCCGGGCGCGCCGACCTCGCGGACGCGGACGCCGACACCCCGCTGCGCTGGATCGCCGACCACACCAACCCCGACAACATGACGGGCACCCTCAAGGAGGCCGTGGTCGGGGCCGACGTCTTCATCGGCGTCTCCGCCCCCGACGTCCTCGACGCCTCCGACGTCGCGGCGATGGCCGAGGGTGCCGTGGTCTTCGCGCTGGCCAACCCCGACCCGGAGGTCGACCCGGCCGAGGCCCGCCGCACCGCCGCCGTGGTCGCCACCGGCCGGTCGGACTTCCCGAACCAGATCAACAACGTGCTGGTCTTCCCCGGTGTCTTCCGCGGCCTGCTCGACGCCCAGTCGCGCACCGTCGACGAGTCGATGATGCTGGCCGCCGCCCGTGCGCTGGCCGACGTGGTGCTGGCGGACGAGCTGAACGCCAACTACGTCATCCCCAGCGTCTTCAACGAGAAGGTCTCCGGCGCGGTCGCCGGCGCGGTCAGCCAGGCCGCCCAGCAGTCCCAGGGCGACTGAGCCCGCCCTCCCGCGGGTCCGGCCGACGTCGGCCCGCGGGAGCCGCCACGCGGTGCCTCTCGGCGCCTCCCGCACCCCGCCGGTCCCCGCCGCCGCCCGGGGCACACCGACCCGCCGCGCCTCCCGCGCCGCGGGCGTCACGCGTTCCGCGCGCCCCGTGCGCGCTCCGAGGCCCGGCGCGCGAGCCCCGGCGGGCGCCGGGGAGCGGTGGTGGCCCTTCTCACGGCGGCGCGTCGGGTTGCCCGGCGTCCGCTGCCGCCCTTTAGGGTTACTCGCAGGCCAGAGACAGCGCCGGATTGGCCATAGCGCCCCAGCTGGGGGCAGGATGCGTACCTGGGCGCGAGGGTTCACGAAACTTGACCCGGGTCCAGGAATGTCCGAGGACCCTGGCAGCATCGGCTTCGATCTCACGCCTCATCGGCAAGAAGAACACGGGAGTACGAACTATGAACCGCAGTGAGCTGGTAGCCGCTCTGTCCGAGCGCGCCGAGGTGACCCGGAAGGACGCCGACGCCGTTCTGGCGGCGCTGGCCGAGGTGACCGGTGAGGTCGTCGCGAAGGGCGAGGAGAAGGTCACCATCCCCGGTTTCCTGACCTTCGAGCGCACCCACCGTGCCGCCCGTACCGCGCGCAACCCGCAGACCGGTGAGCCCATCAAGATCCCGGCCGGCTACAGCGTCAAGGTCTCCGCGGGCTCCAAGCTCAAGGAAGCCGCCAAGGGCAAGTAAGCCGTCCCGCGCCGGCGCGGCATCCGCGGTCCGGCGCCCTTCACGGCGAACCGACAGGGGCGGCCGTCCGATCCGGACGGCCGCCCCTGTCGGCGTTGCGGGCCCGCCCCGAACCACGGGGCGGGCCCGGGGAGTTCAGGAGGCCGAGGGCCGCTCCACGCGGGCGCCCAGGCTGACGAGCTTCTCCTCGAAGTTCTCGTAGCCGCGGTTGATGAGGTCGATGCCGTGCACCCGGGAGGTGCCCTGCGCCGCCAGTGCCGCGATGAGGTAGGAGAAGCCGCCCCGCAGGTCGGGGATGACGAGGTCCGCCGCCTCCAGCTTGGTCGGGCCCGAAACCACCGCTGAGTGCAGGAAGTTGCGCTGCCCGAACCGGCAGGGGGTGCCGCCCAGGCACTCGCGGTACAGCTGGATGTGGCCGCCCATCTGGTTGAGCGCCGAGGTGAAGCCGAGCCGCGACTCGTACACCGTCTCGTGGACGATCGACAGCCCGGAGGCCTGGGTGAGCGCGACCACCAGCGGCTGCTGCCAGTCGGTCTGGAAGCCGGGGTGCACGTCGGTCTCCAGCGCGATGGCCTTCAGCGGCCCGCCGGGGTGCCAGAAGCGGATGCCGTCCTCGTCGACCTCGAACTCGCCGCCGACCTTGCGGAAGGTGTTGAGGAAGGTCATCATCTCCCGCTGGCTGGCGCCGCGCACGTAGACACTGCCGCCCGTCGCCAGCGCGGCGGACGCCCAGGACGCCGCCTCCAGGCGGTCCGGCAGCGCGCGGTGGGTGTAGCCGTTGAGCCGGTCGACACCGGTGACGCGGATGGTCCGGTCCGTGTCCACCGAGATGATGGCGCCCATCTTCTGGAGCACGCAGATGAGATCCTCGATCTCCGGCTCCACCGCGGCGTTGGACAGCTCGGTGACGCCCTCGGCGAGCACCGCGGTGAGCAGCACCTGCTCCGTCGACCCCACCGAGGGGTAGGGGAGCCGGATCTTGCAACCGCGCAGCCGCTGGGGGGCGGTGAGGTACTGCCCGTCCTCGCGCTTGTCGATGGTGGCGCCGAACTTGCGCAGCACGTCGAAGTGGAAGTCGACCGGACGGCCGCCGATGTCGCAGCCGCCGAGCCCGGGGATGAAGGCGTGGCCGAGCCGGTGCAGCAGCGGGCCGCACAGCAGGATCGGGATGCGGGAGGAGCCGGCGTGGGCGTCGATGTCCGTGACGTTGGCGCGTTCCACCCGTGAGGGGTCCATCACCAGCTCGCCCGGCTCCTCGCCGCTGTGCACGGTCACGCCGTGCAGCTGGAGCAGTCCACGCACCACGCGGACGTCGCGGATGTCGGGCACGTTGCGCAGGCGGCTGGGGGCGCTCCCGAGGAGCGCGGCGACCATTGCCTTGGGTACCAGGTTCTTGGCGCCGCGGACCCGGATCTCACCCGAGATCGGGGTGCCTCCGTGCACAAGCAGAACGTCGTCGGTCATGGAACTCGCGATCTGGGCAGACGAATACGGACAGGTGGCCGTATCCGATGGTACGGGTGAGCCAGCCGTCCTCCCGCCCCCCGTGCGCGCCGGGCGGCGGTAACCGGACCCCGTTCGGGGCGTCCGCGGCGACGGGGCGCACCACCCGCGGGGCCGCGCTCGAGAGGTGCCGCTGGACGCCCCGTGCGCGGGCGCCCGTCCGCCGGGCGCACGCTCCCTCCGGATCGGCCGACGGTACCGGCACGGCTTCCCGGAGGCCACTCGGGTGCGGAATCATGGGGCCATGGCTGAGCCCCCGCCGATCACCGCCGGCCGCCTGCTGGTGGCCGCCACGGCCCTCACCGACCCGACCTTCCGCCGCTCCGTGGTGCTGATCGCGCAGCACGACGAGGAGGGAGCGGTGGGTGTGGTCCTCAACAGCCCCGGCGAGACACCGGTCGCCGACATCCTGGAGAAGTGGGCCCCGCTCGCCGGCGAACCGGCCGTCGCCTTCTTCGGCGGCCCGGTCGCCCTCGACGCCGTCCTCGCCGTCGCCGTGGTCCCGCGGGGCGATCCGGAGGGGTGGCGGCGCATCCGCGGCTCCGTGGGGGTCGTCGACCTCGACACGCCGCCGGCCGTCCTCGCCGACGCCGTCCGCGGGGTGCGGGTCTTCGTCGGGTACGCGGGCTGGGGCGCCGGCCAGCTGGAGGAGGAGCTCGCCGAGGGCGCGTGGCACGTGGTCGACGCCGAACCGGGGGACGTGCTGGCCGACCGACCGGGCGCGCTGTGGCGGTCCGTGCTGCGCAGACAGGGCGGAAACCTCGCGATGCTGGCCACATATCCGGATGACGCGTCGCTGAATTAGGCTTGGTGACCATGAGCACTCTCGAGCCCGAGCGCGGGGCGGGCACCGGCACCCTGGTCGAGCCGACCCCGCAGACCACGCACGGCGATGGCGACCACGAGCGCTACGCGCACTACGTGCAGAAGGACAAGATCATGGCCAGCGCGCTCGACGGCAGCCCCGTCGTCGCGCTCTGCGGCAAGGTCTGGGTGCCCGGCAGGGACCCGAAGAAGTACCCGGTCTGTCCCATGTGCAAGGAGATCTACGAGTCCATGGGCGCCTTCGGCGGCAAGGGCAAGGACGGCAAGGGCGACGGCAAGAAGTAGTCGCCGGACGGCGTCGGCGAGGACGGCCGGCGGCGTGTCGAGGTCGACGACCCCCACGGAGCCGCGGATGCGCCGCCACCCC
>NZ_JAAVJD010000308.1 GCF_012033735.1 Streptomyces lonarensis
GGCGGCGGGCGGTCAGCGCGCCGCGCGCTTGAGCGGCACGGCCGGGTCCCGGAGGGCTGCCGGGTCCACCGCGGCGCGCCGCTCCACCAGCCGGCGCCCCTGCGCGAGGTCGCGCGGCCGGTCCACGGCGAGGACCGCCGTCAGCGCCCCGTCCGGGCCGGTCCAGCACAGTGTCCAGCCGTCCTCGTCCTCCGGGGAGCCGCGCCGCAGCAGCTGGTCGCCGGGGGCGTGCAGGCCGACGGACTGCACCATCCGGCCGAACTGCCGGGACCAGAAGTAGGGCACCGGGTCGTAGGGGGCCGGCTCGCCGCCGGCGATGGCCGCCGCCACCGTGGCGGGGCCCTGCAGGGCGTTGTCCCAGTGCTGGACGAGGAGGCGGCGGCCGTACCGGGCGGAGGGGAACGAGGCGCAGTCGCCGACCGCGTACACACCGGGCGCACCGGCGCGCAGCCGGGCGTCCGCGAGGATCGAACCGTCATCGGCCAGCGGGAGGCCGGAGCCTTCCAGCCAGCCGGTGTCGGGGCGCGACCCGACGGCCACCAGGACGGCGTCGGCCGGTTCACGGCCGCCGTCGGCGAGCCGTACCCCGTCCGGCCGGACCTCGGTCACCGGGCTCCCGGTGAGCAGCCGGGCGCCGGCCTCGCGGTACCAGCGGCGCATCGACTCGGCGGCCTCGGCGGGGAGCACCCCGGGAAGCGGCGCGCCGGCGGCCTCGACCACGACCACCTCGCACCCGGCGGCGCGCGCCGTGCTGGTCACCTCGGCACCGATCCAGCCGGCCCCGACGACGACCAGGCGTGCGCCGGGCACCAGTGCCGCCCGCAGTGAGAGCGCGTCGTCCAGGGTGCGGAGCAGATGCACGCCGGGGGTGTGCGCCGCCCCGGGAAGGGTGCGGGGCGCCGCGCCGGTGGCGATCACCAGGTGGTCCCAGCCGACGGGCCCGGCGTCGGTGGCCAGCAGGCGCGCGGCGGGGTCGAGGCCGGTCGCGGCGACCCCGGTGCGGAGCCGGACGTCGAGGGCGTCGAGGTCGGTCTCCAACCAGGCGTCGGCGGCCTCCCCGCTCAGCAGCTCCTTGGAGAGCGGCGGCCGGTCGTAGGGGCGGTGGGGTTCCGCCCCCAGCAGGTCGATCTCCCCCTGCCAGCCGGCCTGCCGCAGGTGGGAGGCGGTGTGCGCGCCGGCCAGGCCGGCGCCGACGATGACGACTCGCTCGCTGTTCACGGCGGTCAGCCTCTCACGGGCGGCGCCGCGGCCCCGGGCCGCCGGCGAGGAGCAGCGGCGGCACGGGCTCGGGGTGGAACGGCGGTGCGAACGGGGCGGAACGTGGTCCGAGGAGCGCGGGGGCGGGCGGCTCCTCGGGCTCAGCCGGCGTCCGGCCGGAGTTCCACGACGCGCGAGGTCCCGCTGCCGGGTCGGGACTCCCACTCCCAGCGCTCGTCGACGGCGACCCGGCCGTCGGGGAGGTCGCGGACCTCGCCCACGCAGTGCCCGGAGGCGGTGGTGCCGTCGGTCAGCCGCTGCACGTATCGGAAGTCGAGGCGGTCGCCGACCCGGGTGCCCATCAGTGCGCCGCGCTCGACGTCGCCCCCGGCGTAGTCGGCGTGGACCCGGCCGTCCGCCTCCCGGTAGTGGAAGCGGGTCGCGGTTCCCACCTGGCCGGCGGCCTGGTCGGCCTCGGGGGCGAGGACGCGTCCGTCGAGTGATGCGGCCATGGCGATGCCTCTCGCGCGGGCCGCCGCTGCCGCCCCGCCGTCCGCGGGGCCCCGGGTACTACGCTGGCGGCAGACGGGTTCGCACTGTACCCCGCCCCCGGCAGGGGTCGGGCGCGCGGGCCCGCGTCCCACGGGAGCCCGGACGCACCGGGCTGAGAGGGAGGCTGCGGCCTCCGACCGCACAACCTGATCCGGATCATGCCGGCGTAGGGAGAGGAGCAGCTCACCATGGCATGCCCAGAGCAGCGGCCGACCGACCCGACGGGTGCGGCGCCGCCGACCTTGCCTGCCCCGCCTGCCCCGCCGGACGAGGACGGCGGCGGAAGCAGGGCCGCCGAGGGTTCCTCCGTCGCCGGTGGCGCGGCCACCGCCCTCACCACGGACGTCCTGGTGATCGGCGGCGGCATCATCGGCCTCTCCGTCGCCTGGCGCGCGGCCGGGCGGGGACTCTCGGTGGTCGTCGTCGACCCGGAGCCGGGCGGCGGCGCGGCGCGCGTCGCGGCGGGGATGCTGGCCGCCGTCACCGAACTGCACTACGGCGAGGAGGCGTTGCTGGAGCTGAACCTCCGCTCCGCCCGCGCGTGGTCGGAGTTCGCCGCCGAGCTCTCCCAGGCGGCGGGTTCGGAGACCGGCTACCGGTCGTGCGGCACGCTCGCCGTCGCCCTCGACTCCGACGACCGGGCGCAGCTGCGCGAACTGCACGCTCTGCACCAGCGGCACGGGCTGTCCTCGCAGTGGTTGACCGGCCGGGAGTGCCGCCGGGCGGAGCCGATGCTCGCGCCCGGCGTACGCGGCGGGCTGCGGGTCGACGGGGACCACCAGGTCGACCCCCGCCGCGTCACCGACGCGCTGCTGGTGGCCTGCGGCCGCGCCGGGGTCGCGATCCACCGGGCGTCGTCGCGGCGGTTGACGCTGCACGCCGACCGGGTGACGGGGGCGGAACTCTCCGACGGCACCGTCGTCTCGGCCGGGGCGACGGTCGTCGCCTGCGGCAGTCGCAGTGGCGACCTGGCCGGACTGCCGGACGAGGCGCGGCCGCCGGTGCGGCCCGTCAAGGGCCAGGTGGTGCGGCTGCGGATTCCGACCTCGCGGGCGCCGTTCCTCTCCCGGACCGTCCGGGCAGTGGTGCGCGGCGGAGCGGTCTACCTGGTGCCGCGCGCCGACGGTGAGCTGGTGATCGGCGCCACCTCGGAGGAACAGGGCTGGGACACCACCGTCACCGCGGGCGGGGTGTACGAGCTGCTGCGGGACGCACACGAGCTGGTGCCGGGACTGACGGAGCTGCCGATGACCGAGACCTGCGCGGGTCTGCGGCCCGGGACGCCCGACAACGCCCCGCTGCTCGGCCCGTCGGCCGTGCCGGGGCTGCACCTGGCCACCGGGCACTACCGCAACGGCGTGCTGCTGGCCCCGGCCACCGGCGACGCGCTGGCGCACTCGCTGACCACCGGGGCGCTGCCGTCGTACGCGGCGCCGTTCGGCCCCGGGCGCTTCGCCACCGGCGCCGGGCCGCTGGACCAGCCGCGCGCCGGGGCGCGCGCGGCCGACGATCTGACGGGAGCACGGAGATGAACGACCCCTTCGCGACCGGACCGGTGCCGGCGGGTGCCGCGACCGGACCGGTGCCGGCGGGTGCCGCGACGGTGCGGCTGTCGGTGAACGGCACCGCCCGTGACGTCCCCGAGGGCACGACGCTGGCCGCCGTGATCGCGGAGCTGACCGGCGGGCCGCCGCCGGCCCCGTCCGGCGACGGGCAGCGGGCCGCGGGGATCGCCGCGGCGCTCAACGAAGCGGTGGTACCGCGCGGCGCCTGGGACCGGACGCCGGTCCGGGACGGCGACCGCGTCGAGGTGCTGACCGCCGTACAGGGAGGCTGACATGACCGACACCGCAACCGACGCGGGGACCGACACCGCGGCCGACACCGACGTGCCGGCCGGGACCGGCACCTCCCCCGCCGAGGACCCCCTGGTCATCGGCGGGCACAGCTTCACCTCGCGCCTGATCATGGGCACCGGGGGCGCCACCAGCCACACCGCGCTCCGTGCGGCGCTGGTGGCCTCGGGCACCGAACTCACCACGGTCGCGATGCGGCGGCTCGACCCCGGGGTACAGGGGACCGTTCTGTCGGTCCTGGCCGATCTGGGCGTGGCGGTGCTGCCGAACACCGCGGGCTGCTACACCGCGGGCGAGGCGGTGCTCACCGCGCGGCTCGCCCGGGAGGCGCTCGGCACCGACCTGGTGAAACTGGAGGTCATCGCCGACGAGCGCACCCTGCTGCCGGACCCGGTGGCGACGCTCGACGCGGCGGAGGAGCTGGTGGACGACGGGTTCACCGTGCTGCCGTACTGCGGTGACGACCCGGTGGTCGCGGTACGGCTGGCGGAGGTCGGGTGCGCCGCGGTGATGCCGCTCGGCTCCCCGATCGGCTCCGGGCTGGGCATCCGCAACCCGCACAACTTCCAGCTGATCACCGAACGGGTCGACGTGCCGGTCATCCTCGACGCCGGGGCCGGGACCGCCTCCGACGTCGCGCTCGCCATGGAGCTGGGCTGCGCCGGGGTGATGCTCGCCTCCGCGGTGACCCGGGCGCAGCGGCCGGCGGTGATGGCCGAGGCCATGCGGGACGCGGTTCGGGCGGGGCGGCTGGCCGCGCTGGCCGGGCGCATCCCCCGGCGGCACTTCGCGGAGGCGTCCTCCCCGCAGGAGGGCATCGCCCACCTGGACCCGGAGCGGCCCGCTTTCACCTCCTGACCGACGGTAGGCAGCGCCAGGCCGGAACCCTGGCGCGCACCGGCGGGAGGATCGGACAACACCCCTGGTGAACGGCGGTGTTGGCGGGGTCGGATATCCTCCGGCCACCGGCGTGGGCCGGTACCCGGGTCGCTGCGCGAGCAGGTGCCCCGCCGAGACGGCGGCTGGTGCCGGGGGCGGTGTCGCGAACGGGTCGTCCCGAGGAGACAGCTGTGACCACATCCACCCCCGACGACCGCGACGACGCGGGAGCGGAGAGACCCGAGCAGGAGAGCAACGCGGCGGCGCCGGGGGACGCCGCAGCGGCGCCCGGGGCGACCGACACCCCGGTGACCGGCGCGGAGGCCGGCGACACGACGCGGCCGGGCGCGGGTACGCCCGACCGGCTCGCCAAGCGCGGCTCGGCCGTGCCGAAGTCGACGCAGGACGGCGGCGCAGCCGGCGCCACCGACGCCGAGGACGTGGCGGCCGCCGCGCCGCGGCCCCCGGCCGCTGCGCCCGTGGCGGCGCCCGGTGAGGGCGTCCCCACGGGCACCCCGGCCGCCACGCCGCAGGCCGACGGCGCCGCCGGGGACGCGGCTCCGGCCACTCCGCGCCGGGCGTGAGCAGG
>NZ_JAAVJD010000309.1 GCF_012033735.1 Streptomyces lonarensis
TCCTGCTGCGCATCGTCGCCCCCGTCCCCGGTACCGACGCTGTCACCGACACCGGCATCGACACCGGCACCGGCGGGGGCGTGTTCGGCCGGCGACTGCCCGACCCGGGTGGCGGCGTCGAGCTCGGCCGGCGGGTAACCGGCGGGCGCCGGGTACGCGGCGGCAGGGGCCGGGCGGTCGGTGGGCGCGGGCGGGCTCGCGGTGGCCGGTGGTCCGGCGGGCGGAGGGGCCGGGCGGTCGGACGCGGACTCCGCCATCGCTGCGGGGACGGGGTGTGCGGCGGCGAAGCGCCCCGAGACGCCGGGGCCGGAGGGCTGGGCGGTGCCCGGCCCCGCATCGGGCCACCGCTCGGCCGGCGTGTCGCTGGTCCCGGGGGTGGCCGGGACACCGGGGATGGGCGGTAGGGCGGGCACGGGGCGGGCGGTTGTCGCGGGTCGCCGGGCGGTGGAGTCGCCGGTGAGTGCGTGGCCCCGGGCGGCCGGCCGGGCCGGTGACTCGGGCGCGCCGGGCATGTCGGCGCGACGGAGCGTCATGGTGACGCCGGCCCGGGGGTCGGCGGGGTCGGCGGGGTCCGCGGGGGCCGCGGGGGCCGCGGGGTCGGACGTCGCCGGGGACTCCGAGGCGAGGGGGTCGTCGGTGTCGACGGGCTCCGCGGGTGCGGGGCGTACGGCCTCCCGGTGGGGGCGCTGGTCGGCGTCGGACGGCTCTCGGCCGGACGCGTCGTCCGGCTGCTGGCGGTGGTGTTGCCCGCTGACCGCTCCGGCGCCTCCGGCGGCGGTGGGCGCGTCGGGGGCGGTGGGCGCGTCGGGCGTGGCCGACCCGGTGGGAGGGGCGCCGGCGGAAGCGTTCGGCGGCTCCACCGGCGGGGAGGACGCGGGCGGCGCGGTCGAGGCCGGGGGGAGGGCGATGCCCAGGGGCATGGCGTAGTGCGGTGGGGCGGGGGGCTCGGCGGCGGCCGGCCGCTCGACGGGCTCCGGCCCGGAGGGCGGGTCGCCGACCGGGGCATCCCCGGGCCCGCGTCGCGGGTCGACGGGACGCGACTTCCCGCCGCGCGGGTCAGCGGTGCGCGGGTCGCCGGCCCGGGGCCCGTCGGCGTGCGGGTCGCCGGTGCGCGGGTGGGCGGTGCGCGGGTCTGCTGCCCGCGGGTCGGCCGGGGGCGTGGTCGGCGTGCGGTCCCCGGTCTGCCGCTGCCGACCGGCGGGCGGGGGGCCGCTGAACTGCGGGCCGCCGGTGCGGGGATCGGGCCGGTGTCCCACGGGGCGCTGCGGCGGTGCCTCGCCCCCGGTGGCGGTCCCCGCGCCGCGCCCGCCGCTGCTCTCCTCGCGGTTCCCGTCGGCGGAACGGGGCCGGGCCGTGTGACGTGGATCGGCCGCCCGCCCGGCGCCGGGACCGGCGCCGCGTCCCGACGTACTCGGGGCCCGTTCCGGGCCCGGGTCCGGACCCGCGTCCGCCGGGTGTGTGCCGCTGCCGTCGGGGGCCTGCCCCGAGTCGTCGTCGCCGGGTTCCCCGGTACGGCGCAGCACCTCGCGCTGCCAGTTCTCCCCCGTCACGGCGGGCTCTCCTCGGTCGCGGTCCGGTCGGCGCCGGACGGGTCGTCTCTGTGATCAGGCGGGCCGATCCGTGGCCGGCCGGCGGGGCCGCCGCCGCAGTGGTCAGGCGGGCCGGGGCACCGGCTCACCCGCGGCACGAGGGCCCGTCCGGCTCGGCCGGCGGGGCCGGGCGGAGGCCCCCGGGACCGGGCCGTCAGAAGGTGTCGAGCAGGCGGCCGTACACCCCGAACACTCCCACAGCCACCGGGAGCACGGCCACCACCGCGACGGACTCCGCCATGCCGGCGAGCCGTCGGCCCCGTACCCGGACGTGCTCGGCGGGACGGGCGGCGAGCAGCGCCAACGCGGCGGCGGCGAGGCCCGCCAGCGCCAGCGCGGGCCAGGGATCGCCACCCGCCGAGGCGGACCAGCCGAGGACGAGGCGGACCAGTACCAGCGTCCCCGCGGCGGCGAGCGCCATGACGCTCACGGTCATCGGGAACAGTCTGGCGCGGGAGAGCAGCACCACCGCGACGAGCGCGGCGAGCGCCGCGCTCCACGGGGACCACTCCCCCACGGCGAGCACCGCGCCGCCCGCGGCGGACGCCGCTGTGACGACGCTCGCCGCCGTGAGGCCGTGGTGGGAGGCGTCGAGGGCCCGGCCGACCTCGGCGCGGGCAGCGGGTCGGCCTCCGGCGTGCCGGTCGTCGAGCCCGGTGAGCCCGGCGGCGGTGATGGCCAGGCGGGGCAGCACGCCCAGGGCGAAGACCGCCGCTACCGCCGCGACGGCACCCAGGCGGGCCCGGTCGCCGGCGGTGTCGAAACCGGTGAACGCACCGACCGCCAGCCACAGCCCGCCCGTCGCCGCCAGCGCGGCGGCGCCGATGTGGGCGCCCCTCCGCAGCGGCGTCAGCAGACCGAGGAGGACGAGGACGAACACCGGCGGCGCCAACAGCGCGGCGAGGGCGAGCGGGGTCTGCCACTGGTGGTGGACGGCGAGGTGCGCGGCGAGCAGCACCCCGAGCGCCCCGGAGGAGACGGCGGCGGCCGTGCCCGCGTCGCGGCGGTCGGTGAGCAGCGCGGCAACGGCGGCGGCCGTCGTCAGCAGCAGCGCCACGCCGACCCACGGCGCCGCCGTGGCGGTGCCGTGGGTGACCACGGCGAGGTGGGCGGCGGCGAGCGAGAGCGCCGCGGTGGCGGTGCCGGCGGTCCACGCGCGGGCTGTCGGGCCCCAGCTGAGGCCGCGGTGGGTGAGGTCGTCGGCCGTGGTGTCGGCCACGTCGTGGACGACGGGTGCGGCGGGGAGTTCCTCCTCGCGGACGAGGCGGAGCACGGCGCCGTCGAGGACCGCGGCGAAGGAGAGCGACGCCCCGAGCGGTATCTCCCTGCCTGCGGCGGTGACCAGCCGGCGTGCGGTGGGGTGGTCGCCGGGCTGCTCGCCGAGGACGCGCAGCACCTCCGGCAGCATCAGACCGACCGGGACCTCGGCGGAGAGCGAGAGGTCGGCCCGACGGTGCGCCCCGATGACGGTGACGCGGCGGTCGACCGAGGTGTAGCCCCATGCTTCGACGCTCATCGCCCGCCCTCCGTCGCCGGGTCGGCCGCGCCGGTGGGATCGGTGGCCGTCGCGTGGTCGACGGCCGCGGCCGGCTCGGACGACATCAGTCCGCGGCCGCGGTTCTCGCCGAGGAAGCGGTCCGAGACGAAGGACCACCCCAGGCAGCCCGCGCACAGCACCGCGGCCAGCGCGATGCCGCCCAGGATCTTCCCGGTGTTCTCGTCCGCCTCACGGCGGGTGCGGCCGGGTCCGAAGACCAGGGCGTCGCGGAGCCGTCGCCGGCGCACGGCGACGGATTCGAGCAGTTGGCTGTCGTAGTCTCTGGCCATTTCTCTCCCGCCGTGACCGCCACCGGGCGGTCCCGCGGTTCCTGACGGCGGGTGCCGGGCCGCTCGGGCCGGTGCTCCCGCCGTGACGCGGTGGTCGCCGCACCGGCGGTGGCCGGTACGGCGACATGGGTGCGGCGATGCGGAGGCGTCAGGAACGGATGGCGGCCACCGCGGCGCCGGCGGCGCGGGACGTGTTCAGCGCGGTGATGTCGTTCTCCTCCAGCACCCGGGCAAGTTCGCTGATGACGGTCCTGACGCTGGTCGCAGTCTCCTCCCACTTCCACTCGACCGCGGCGTACTCCTCGGAGACGCCCGTGGCGTCGAAGTCGCTGAGCGCCTGCGCGACGGCGCCGCTGTGATCGGTGACCAGCGCCTCAAGGGTTCGCATGATGCGCATGAGGTTCTCGGCGGTATCTCCGGAGGCGGCGGTGTCGTACGCAAGCCTGTAGTCGCTCAACTCTGCTCCCCGTGTGCTGTGGTGGTCGACCGCTCAGAAGCGGGCGGCGTTGAAGTTCTGGCTTCCCATGGCGCGATCCGCGTTGTCCTTGAATCCCGAGTCGCCGTCCGCGAAAGCGGCATTCATGCCGGCCTGACCTTCGTTGATCCGCGACATCGCGTGCTGGAGCGCAGCGGCGATCACGTCCGTCTCGCTCTTGAACCGGGCGAACGCTTCTTTGCCGGCGCCGTTGAACTTGCTCGCCAGGGGCTCCGCCGCGTCGCGAAGCTGCATCAGCATCGCGTGCATCTCGTCCAGCGAGCCGCTGGTGCTGTTCTGCAGGGTGGTCAGCGTGTCCGCACCCATGTCGAACTTCATGCTCATGAGTCCCCGTTCCCCTCCTCGATCGGGACGCGGGGCCGTCTCCCCCGGTGCGCGCCCCGTGTACCACTCCAGATGTACATCGGCGCCGGACGGCGCCGCAACCGGGTGGCGCCGCTCTGTGACACCGTCATGACATGAGTGGTGCCGCACCGCGACGGTCGGGGTTCTCCCGCTCGCCGCCGGTCACCGCAACTGCCCGGACCGTCGGGTCAGATGTCGACGCCGTGGCTCCGCAGGTACGCGATCGGGTCGACGTCGGTGCCGTACTCGCGGCCCTGGCGGACCTCGAAGTGGAGGTGCGGGCCGGTGGAGCGGCCGGTGTTGCCGGACTTCCCGATCTCCTGGCCGCCCCTCACGGTGTCGCCGACCGCGACGGCGACGGCCGACAGGTGGGCGTACAGGATGTGGTGGCCGTCCTCCATGCGCACCACGACGGTCTCGCCGTAGTCGCCGGAGTCGCCCGCGACGACGACGGTGCCCGGCCCGACGGAGCGGACGGGTTCGCCCTCGGGCAGCGCGAAGTCGACACCGGTGTGGTAGCCGGCCTGCCAGCTGCCGGGGGTGCCGTACTCGGCGGAGACGGGGTGGTGGCCGTCGACGGGGCGGGTCCAGCCGGTGGTGGCCGGGGTGCCGCCGGTGGCCGCGCCCGTGATCACCGCGACGGTCTGGCCGTAGGGCCAGGGGACGAACCCCGCGAGGGCCGGGGCGGGCCCGCCCGCCCACGCGGGGAGGTCGAGCGCCGCTGCGGCGGGTCCGCCGAGCGCCGGTGTGCTGCCCGGCGCCCCGCCGGGCAGCAC
>NZ_JAAVJD010000030.1 GCF_012033735.1 Streptomyces lonarensis
CCGGCGGGCGCCCCGCGCGGCCCGGCATGGGCCCGCGCGGGGTCGGGCCGGACGCCGTGCTCGGTCGGGCGCGGCGTCAGGGCGTCTCCTGCTCCGGGGCGCCCAGTTCCACGGCCAGCTCCATGCAACGCAGGCGGGCCGGGGAGAAGTCGTAGGGCATCATGCCGACGGCCTCGCCCGCGCTGATCGTGCCGGGTGTCCGGCCGCCTGCTTCGAGCCCGGTCTCGTCCTCGGAGGGGTGCGTCTCCTCCCAGGCGTCGAAGAGGGCGTCGTCCCTCTCGTTCTGACCGGACTCCTCCATGACGGCGTTCAGCCTGTTCTCGAACGCGTGTCGCTCGCCGGCCACCCGGGCCACCCGCGGGTCGTCGACGGCGACGCTGTCGTCGAGGGCCTCCTCGGCCGCGTCGACCCGGTCGGACTCCTCCCGCAGGTCGGGGTCCCGGGCGAGGGCGACGAAGCGCCCGGCCTGGACGGCCGATCCGAGCGGGCCGAAGATCCGCTCGGTGACCAGCAGCGTGTCCAGGTCCGCCTGGCGCAGCGAGCCCTCGGGGACGCTCTTGAGGCGTTCGGTGACGAGGTCGGAGAGCAGACCCATCCGGCTGCCCTCGGCGCGCATCCGCTGCACGGCGGCGCGCTGCCGCCGCAGCTCCGCCTCCTGCGTGGCCAGGGCGTCCGCCAGCCGCTCCAGGGTGTCCTCGATGGCGGCCCCGCTGTCCGCCCCGGCGGTTGCCGCGTCGGCGGAGACCGCGCCGGGTGCCGCGTCGGTGGACGCGGCGCCGCCGGTGAAGGCGTCGCGGATGTCGTCCAGCGCGATTCCGGCATCGGCCATCCGGCGAATCCACAGCAGGCGGATCATGTCCTCGTACCCGTAGCGGCGCCGGCCGTCACCACCGCGCTCGGGCTCGGGGAGCAGCCCGATCTGGTGGTAGTGGCGGATCGCCCGCGGCGTGGTGCCGGCGAAGGTCGCCGCGTCCCCGATGGTGACCTGGCGTGGTGAGGTGATGCGCGCGTGCATGGGCTGGGGCCTCTCTCGAAGGATCGGGACGCGGCTCCAGCGCACCACATGCCGCTACGGAAGGTGCAAGTCCGCGCGGTGCTCAGGGGGCTCCGCCACAGCCCGCAGCCGCACTGCCGCTCGTGCGCGTAGCCGCCCCGGCGTCCCGGCGTCCCCGCGTCCCCGCTCGGCGGGCGTGGGTGGCCGGACGGGCAGCGGTCCGGGCGGGCCGCTCGTCGCCGCGTGACACGGGGACGGAGGGGCGCGCCCCCGGAATCACGAGCGGCGCGGCACGGTAGTCGCGCCGCTCGCCGTTCCGCGGAGCGACCCCACGGTGTGGCGCCGGGGCCGCCATTGCACCGCCCGTCAGCCGCCGCGCGGTGCGACGGCCTCCCAGCGCACCGTGATCTCCCCCTGCCGCCAGCGGCGGGGGCCGTCGGTCATCGGCCAGTCGGCGGCGACGGCGCGGGCGGTGGCGATCCACCGCTGCCGGGCGCCCAGCGCGCCGTACGGTGCGGCGGCAGCCCAGGCCCGGTCCAGGTCACGCAGCAGCGCATGGACGGGTTCGCCGGGGACGTTCCTGTGGATCAGTGCCTTGGGGAGCCGTTCCGCGAGGTCGGACGGGGTGTCCAGCCCCGCGAGGCGCGCCGCGAAGGTGACCGTGCGCGGGCCCCCGCGGTCGAGCGCCACCCAGACGTGGCGGCGGCCGATCTCGTCGCACGTCCCCTCCACCAGCAGCCCGCCGGGGGCGAGCGCGCCGGTCAGCCGCGCCCAGGCGGCGGGCACGTCCGCTTCGTCGTACTGCCGCAGCACGTTGGCGGCGCGGATCAGCAGCGGGGGAGGGGTGCCGGACGGCAGTGGCACCTCGAAACCGCCCCGCAGGAACCGCAGCCCGTCCCGCTCGAACGGCAGGGCGGCCGCCACCCGCGCCGGGTCGATCTCCACCCCGGCGACCTGCGCGTCCGCCCGTACCGTGCGCAGCCGTCCCAGCAGTTCCACGGCGGTCCAGGGCGCCGCACCGTAACCGAGATCGACCGCCAGCGGCGGCGTCGCGCTGGCGCGCAGCGCCGCTCCGTGGGCGTCGGCGATCCAGCGGTCCATGCGGCGCAGCCGGTTCACCCCGGTCGTCCCCCGGGTGATCGTGCCCACGGGGCGGGACGGTGGGCGAGCGGCGTGCATGCACCCAAGCGTAGGCCGGAGCCCCCGGGCCGCTGCCGCTGCCGTCCACCCGCTGCCGTCCGGGCGCTGCTGTCCGGCCGCTGCCGTCCGGCCCTGGCCGGCCGCGCTTCGCGGACCGGCGGTCGGACGGTGGCGGCTCAGCTGCTCCAGCGGCGCTCGGTGAGGACGATCCGGTACCCGTCGGGGTCCCTGAGCGTGACGCCCTGCCGGTCCCAGTAGGGGTTGTGGGACGGGACGACGGTGCCGCCGTGCTCGGTCGCGCGGGCCACGAAGGACTCGGAGACCGGCTTCCCGAGGTAGACGACCAGCAGGTCCTCCGGCGTGGGCGCGGGAACGACGACGTCGTGTTCACTCGCGGTCAGTTCGAGATGCCAGGCCGCGTTCTCCGGCCCCACCATCAGCAGGTCGCGTTCGCCGGCCTCGGGGCGCCCCGTCGCGCGGTACAGCACCGACAGCCCCAGGCCGCGGACGTAGAACCGTTCGGCGGCGTCGAGATCCAGCGAGGGCCGCCCGATACGGATGGTGCAGTGCGACTCGATCATGTATCCCTGTTTATCTCGTCGGTCTCTTCCCCCGGCCCTGCCGGGACTGGCCAACTGCCGCGACGGGGCGCGGGCCGCGCTCCCGCAGGGCCGTGGCGACTCCCCGCAGTGGCCGGGACCGCAGGTCGGGCGCATGGCCGCCGGCGCGGCGGTCTCAGCCCTCCTGCGACGGCGCCGCGAGAGCCTCGTCAGCTGCCGGCTCTCGGACCGCGTAGCCGGGGACCGACGGCCAGCGGACGGTGAGCACCACGGACTCCTCCTCCGCGTACCAGGAGTGGTCCACGCCCTTGCCCCAGACCACGTAGTCGCCCTGCTCGGCCAGAACCACGCTCTGCCCGGGCAGCTCCACCCGGAACCGGCCGCTGATCAACACCAGCAGCGCCGTCCGCTCCTCGCCGCGCACCCACTCCGCCCGCTCGTCGCCGGGCGGGTGCACGCCCCACTTGATCTCCAGTGCGTCACTGTGACGGGGGTCGCCGGGCTCCTTGAAGTGCCCCAGCAGCCAGCCCCGGTCCAACGGCGCGTCCTTGCCGGCGTTCCCCACGTACACGGTGTCGTTCATACGACCGGATGCTAGACGGCCACCGCCACGGCACGGGCAGCGCTGCGCCTCTGCTCGCCGGGTTCCCGGCACCCGCACGTCGGCGGCGCAGAACCGGTACGGTCCTGCTGTGGACCGGACACCGCACGGCTCGGGAGAAGGCGAGAGGGTGCTTATGGGGCAAATGCCGGATTTTGGCAAAGTAAGTAAAATCCAGCTTGCCGCCGCCTAACGCCCCAGGTCGCGCACTCTCCTCCCCGCGCATGCGGGGGTGTTCCCGAGCCCAAGCCCTCGCCGCCTGCGGCAGCTTCCTCCTCCCCGCGCATGCGGGGGTGTTCCCGACGACGCCGGCGAGGTGGGTGCCCGCGGAGTTCTCCTCCCCGCGCATGCGGGGGTGTTCCCGACCGCACGCGCGAGTCCTCCGCGCCGCTCGACTCCTCCCCGCGCATGCGGGGGTGTTCCCGAACGGGGTACCGCCCTCGCCGACCAGCTCCACTCCTCCCCGCGCATGCGGGGGTGTTCCCCTGACCGCCACCCTTGCCGAGCTGCACGTCATCTCCTCCCCGCGCATGCGGGTTCTCCCACCCGATGTCTGCCATGCAAAGCCACATGTCCACGCCTCACTGTGCAGGAGGGAAGGGGCGAACCGCGTTGGGTGGTGGTGTGGCCCGTGGAAGCGAGGGTCCGAAGCAGCAAGGCAGGCGGCGGCAGTGCTCGATCAGGGGCAGTAGTCAGTCTGGACGCCCGAGACCTCGGTCTCTGAAAAGGGCGGCTACCTCTGGCACATCCGCGAAGGGGCGCAGGTGATGCAGTATCACGCGAACTCTGCCGCTGGTTCGGGCAGACGCGATGCACTGCGAGATATCGAGGGCGCGTCGTGCGACATCCGCCGCTTCATCCGGTTCGTTGGCATCGGTGAGGGCCACCGCGAGCCAGGAGAGGTAGAGGGCAAGTTCGCGCGTGTGCGTCACGTTGTACCTGGCGAGCACGTCGCGCAGCAGGGGCACCGCGCGCAATGGCCTGCGCAGCTCGGTGTAGCAGCGTGCCTCCATGATCTTCAGCTCATCCGCGTTCATCCAGTACACGTAGCCCGGCGCCGCTCGCCCGCCGCCGCCGGCGGCAAGCGCTTCTGAGGCATCGCCCAGGGCACGGACTGCCGACCGTGCGTCCGCTGCCTTGGTGTGCGCCCAGGCGAGCCGGTCCAGGTACAGGGCCCGCGCTGTCGAGTGTGCTCCGTGCCCCGCCTCGTCCACAGCTGCTTGGGCCAGCGCGACGCCGTCCGCCTCGCGTCCGGTGTTGCTGAACTGGTAGGCGAGAGATCCCGTGAGATATCCGAGGAGCGTTCCGTCCTCGGCCTGTCGGGCGGCGTCCATGCCGAGGCGGTAGACGCGTTCCGCCTCCTCCGGTCGGCCGACGTCGCTGGCGATCCAGCCTGCGATCTGTGCCATCTCACCGATCTGCGCCAAGAGCGAGTTGCCGACGCTCTCGGTGTAGGTGCTCTCGCGGTAGATCTTCACCGTGGTGCGCAGCTCTCGTAGCGCCGGGCGGATCAGATCGCCGCCCGAGATCACGTCGTCCGCGAGCCTCAATCCGTGCGCTCGATGGGCAATGTCATGAACGTCCCGGCTGCCGAGCCTTCTTGTTCTCGTGCCGCAGACGGGCGCCAGCGGGTTGACGTCCGGGAGGTAGTCGCCCAAGCGGGCCTTCGATGCTCGCAGCTCGGCTGACTCCGAGGTGAGGTCTTCCAGGCGGACGCCGAGCGCTGCCGCGATGTGCGGTAACCATTCGCGAGGCGTTCCTTTGCCGTGCTCGTATCGACTGATGTCCTGGCGCTCGACGGGCTCGCCCTGGATATGAGCGGCTCTGCAGGTCTCCCGGGCGAGTCGCGACTGGCTCCAGTCGCGTGCCTCTCGAAGTCGCCGGATGTTGGCCCCGATCACGTTGCCCATGCACCGATTGTGGCCGAAGGGTGGCCGCTGGCTGCCGGGTCCATGCAACGCCAAAGGAGTTGTGTCCATCCACAACCGGTGGGATGTGAGCAAGAGCGTCCTTGCGATGCCTGCTGCCCGAGGGTGCTGAGCGTTCCCGGCATCCGCAGGGGGGCACGGCTCGGTTGCTCGGTCAGCTCGGTCCGGCGTGCCGCTCGATCTCCTCGAAGATGTCCGCGTCGGTTTCCTGCTGCCACTCCGGCAGGGATTCCCAGTCCGCCACATACCCTGGCTTGGGCGACTCGAAGTGCTTGTGGACCTGCGCAACCCAGCAGATTGCGACGAATCTGCTCTTCTGCTCGCGGGTGAGCTCGGTGGTCTTTCCGCCGCTTGCTTCAACGAGGTCGTAGACCTGCTTGAACACCGACGCGGCAGCCTGACGTTCCCATTCTGGTGTTTGATCCCACGGGGTCACATACCCGGGCTTTGGCTCCCCTGGGAAGTGGGTCCGAACTCCGGAGATCCAAGCATTGCGGAAGATGCGACCTGGTTCGTCGGTCATGTGCGGTCTCCTGCTCTCGTGTGAATGCGCGTCTCTGAAGCTGCGGGCCGGCGCGAAGCGTCGGCTGCCTGCCCTCATGGCGGGCAGGTGGTGTCGGCCCTTGCGGGAGCCGAGGGCCGACGCGCCCTGCTTGCGTGGGGTGGAGATCTCATCTCCTCGTACGCGTCGCGCAGATCCGCCGCTTCCGGGAGCCTTCTTCTCTCGACGGCCGTGACGATTTCCAGGGCTCGCCAATGGTTCGACGGGACGATGCGGCCCGACAGTATGCCCCGCTGTGCTGCGGCGCTCGCCTCATCCAGGCGGTCGGTGGCCAGCAGCGTCAGAGCGAGGTCGATGTATGCCGACGCCGCTCGTCGGGGCATTCTGGCGGCTCCATCACGAGGCGCCAGTTGGGCGATGACCTCGCGTGCGTAGCCTTCCGCCGTCGGATCGCCGATCCAGGCCAGCGTGGTGGCGGTGTAGGCCACCGACTTTCCGGGGTCGTACTGGTAGTGGTGGTCCGGTGCGCGGATCATGGAGAGTGTCGCTGCCTGGTTCTGCACTCGGTCCACCGCGAGGTAGGTCTCTCGGGCGTGGCCGAGTCGGGCGCGTACTCGCCCCTCCTGGGCTGCGGCCTGAACGGCGACCGAGCTGCCGGCGGGCGCGGTGTGCCGTGCGAGCAGGGAAAGGTCCAACGCCCTCTTGTAGTCGCCGTCCGTGAGGACTCGCCAGGCCTCCGTCTCGTAGCACCAGGACTCGATCTCCGCCTCGCCCGCCTGCTTGGCCAGAGCGACCGCCGTGTTCAGCCGTGCTGTGGCCGGGCCCGGCTGGTTGACGTCGATGTGCAGCGTGGCGCCGAGCAGCGACAGCCACCCGCCGAGGGTGAGCAGTCTCTGGTGCTCCGCGAGCGTCTTGCGGGCTTCCAGGAGCTGGCCGACGTAGGAGATGTGCTTGCGGACGCGGTCGAGCAGCTCCAGCGGCGGCGTAACGGGGTACGCCTTCGCCAGCTCCTCGAACGCCAGCTCAAGGCGGTGCAGTGTCTCGGCGCCGACATCGCTCGCCTGGACCCGTCGGGCCAGCTCCAGGGCTTGCAGTTCGTCGTCCGCGTCGGAACAGGGACTGCCCAGCCAGTGGCCGGCATCGGCCGGGAACGTCTCGGCGCTGATCAGGAGGGCGCACAGTTCGTCCGGTGCGAGACCCAGCAGGCTCGCCATCCTCGGGCGCTGCGTCGGGTGCGGCTCTGCCTCGCCACGCTCCCAGCGCTGGACGGTGGTCCGGTCGACCCCCAGCGCGTGCGCGAACGACTCCTGTGTGAACCCACGCGACTTGCGTTGGCGTGCGAGCTTCGACCGTCTGTCCGCCATGGCACCTCCGCTGCACCGTGTGCCCTGATCACGCTACCCGATGCCGCGTACACGCAGCGTAAGTGCGGCGTTCTCGCAGTGGTGCCCGGCGTGGTGGCCCGTGAGGCTTTTGGGGACGACGACCGCTCGTCTCGCGGGGCAGCTGTGATGCCTGTCGGCGGAGGAGTGGGGCCAATCGATCCATGAGGGCAGGGAACCCGTGACTGAGTTCAGAACTGAGAACCGTACGGCAGCGGCCGGGCCGTGCGACACCGCTCGGTCCCTCACAACACTGGCTGAGCTGCGGGTACCCGAGCGGAGTCTCTCTCACCGCCCGTGCCGGAATGGTGCCGCCGGATGACAGAACCCGATCAGGATGCCCAGCGCGACCCCGCGCAAGAGGGGGCGCGATCGTCGACGCCCGGGAACGATGCGAGCGCGAAGCCGCTCCCTGATCTCGTCTCGCGGTGGCGGGAGTTGAGCCGGGTGATCGAAACTCATCTCAAGGAGCTGAGAAACCGGTGAGCACAGCTTCGTACGTGCGGCTCTCCGCCGCGCCGCCCGGTCGGACGTCGTCACCCCGCCTGCGTTGTCGTTCGGCGGAGGCCGCCCGGCCTGCGGCACGCAGCACGCCCGGGGCGGAGATCCGAAGGTGACCGCTGGATTCACCGCCGACGGCTACTGGGCGGAGGCGAAGGTGCGGTCGCCGGAGGCGGGTGGGGAGTGGTACTTGTCCGGCGCCTGGCTGGACTCGCCGGAGGAGGCCGTGGCGTGGCTGCACAGTGAGGCGGACCGGCTCGCGGCGGTGCTGGAGGCGGTCGACGGCGACCCGGCCGAGGAGGACGGCGGCTATGCCTGTCCGGTGTCCGTGGTCTTCCGCGAGTGGGCGGCCGACGCGGAGTTCCGTGCGGTGCAGTGCGCGGCGCTGGCCGGCGGGCAGCCCGTCAGCGCCAACGCCAGAGGTGCCGACCGTGTCTGGGGTGCCGAGGCCGTCGAGGTTCTCTACTCGCTCTCTGCCCGCCCGCTGCTGCGGCCTGCGTCGGATCGCTGACCGCGTCGAGCGGCGCCCACGACCCCGCCCCTGCCGGGATGGACCGACGGTCTTTCCCTTTCTCCGTCACGGCCTCGGCAGGGGCGGTGCAGCTGCGGCCGGTCACTCTGCGCCGCAACCGACCAGCGGTCCCAACGTGGCGCGCCAGTAGCTCGGTTCAGGGGCCTCGGGGCTGCGGGCGCCCACCCTCAGACAGAGGCGTGCCAGGTGCGCCGTCCGTGCTCGCGCCGTCGTCAGACGCGGCGGGCGAGGATGTGGGCGTCAAGGAAGCCGCGTTCGGATTGCGGGTCGTGGGTGAGCTTCGCCGCTACGAAGAGGCCCGCATCGGCGACGAGTTCCGCAAATCGTTCGACCGGCCAGCTGTAGGCGGGTGTCACCTTGTGGTCGAAGCGGACGGGTTCGGGCTGCTCCGTCGCGAAGAACGAGGCGAGGAGCAGCCCACCCGGCGCCAGGACGCGGGCCTGTTCGGCGAGCAGGCCGGGCAGTTCGCTGGGTGGGGTGTGGATCATCGAGTAGTGCGCCAGGGCGCCGCCGAGGGCACCGTCCGGCAGTGGCAGGGACTCCATCCGCGCCTGGGCGAAGCGCAGTTCGGGGTGGGCCCGGCGGGCGTGGGTCAGCATGCCGGGGGAGAGGTCGAGTCCGAGGGCGTCCAGGCCGAGGTCGGCGAGCATGTCCGTCAGGTGGCCCGGGCCGCAGCCGAGGTCGGCGGTGCGGAAGTTGCCCGTCTCCCGGACCAGCTCGGCGAAGGTGCCGATCATGTTCCGTGAGAACGGCTGTCCCTCCAGCCGGTTGGCGAACGCCGCCGCGTAGCGGGCGACGACGCCGTCGTAGGCCGCGCCCGTCTCGTCCTGGTGTCCCGTCACGGCAGGAGGCTACTCCGCCGCTCCCGCCCCACACCTGCCGAACGCCGCGCCTACCGAACGTCGCACCTGCCGAGCCCCGCCCCGGCCGAGTGCCGCCGCGTCGCTGTCCGCCGTGCGATCACCTCCCCCGTGGGGTGACCGCACGGCAGGCAGCGACGCGGGGTGCAGCGGAGTCGGGCAGCTCGGCACGAGCGCGGCGGGGTTGAGCCCATCCGCCGGGGCCGCACCTCAGCGGGTCGGCGCGGCCAGCGGGGTCGTGCGCCCGGCGGTAGCCGGAACCGTCACTCGTCGTACGGCCAGTTGCTGGTGTCCCACAGCTTGGCGCGGCGCAGCGAGGCGGGGCAGTGGCGGTAGATCTCGTCGATCTCGACGACGGTCGCCAGGACCGGGCGGCGGCCGCGGTGGGCCATCGCGTCGAAGAACGGCCCGTCGGTGACGATCGTGGCGCGGCCGTTGATCCGCAGCACCTCGGAACTGCCCGGCACCAGGAACAGCAGGCCGATGTGCGGGTTCTCCAGGATGTTGCGGAAGTTGTCGCCGCGCCGGTTGCCGGGCCGGTCGGGCAGGGCGATGGTCGAGGGCCCGAGTATCTGCAGCGAGCCGGCCTCGACCCCGCGCGGGGAGGCGTCGCAGTTGCCGGCGGCGTCGGCGGTCGAGACGACGCAGAACGGTGAGCGGGCGAGGACCGACAGGTCGTCCTCGGTCAGCTCCGCGTGGACCTTCTCGATGACGAGCGGGTGCGGGGTGCCGAGCAGTTCGGAGAGCTGGTCGGCGTCGCGGAGCGGCACGATCGGGGTCGCCGCCGGGGGCTTCGTCTCTTCCGTCGCGATGTTCTGCGTCGGAGCGGCGGTCGCCTCGGTCACGTCCAGCACGTCGTACTCCCGTCGGATACCCCAGTGGTGCAAGGTAAGGTTAGGCTAACCTTCTGCCCAGGTGTGCACCGGGTCCGTGCCCGCGTGCGCCGGTAGGTGACGTTCCCATCGTACGGACACATGGTGAGTGCAACGAGCAGTAGGTCCCCAGTGCGGGGCGAACCCGGTCCCGGCCCGTCCGGAGACAGCGGGACGACCGGCCAGGCCGACGGTACCGGTCGCGTCGGTCTGACGAAACCCGCCGGGGCGAACGCCGCCGCGGGCCCCGGCAGCCACGGCGCGACGCCGACGTCCGTTCCGGCGCGACGGTCGCACCGACCGGCGGTCCTCACCCTCGGCCTCGTCGGCCTGCTGGCCGTACTCGCCGCGCTCACCTGGGCCAGCCTCGTCAACGGCTCCGGCCCGGCGGGCGCAGCCGACGTCCGGAACGCCTTCTTCGCCAAGGACCTCACCCAGCACGCGCAGCTCATCGTCTGGGAGGTGCGGGTCCCGCGCACCATCGCCGGGCTGCTCGCCGGACTCGCGCTCGGCCTCGCCGGCGCGGTGATGCAGGGCGTCGCCCGCAACCCGCTGGCGGACCCCGGCATCCTCGGCGTCAACGCCGGCGCCGCCGTGGCCGTCGTCCTGGCCATCACGCTGCTCGGCCTCAACTCCGCCAACCAGTACATCTGGTTCGGTTTCCTCGGCGCGCTGCTCGCCTCGGTGATGGTCTACGGCATCGGCTCCCTCGGCCGCGACGGCGCCACGCCCGTGAAGCTGGCGCTCGCCGGCGCGGCCACCAGCGCCGTCCTCGGCTCGATCACCACCGCGATCCTGCTGACCGACTCGCGCACCTTCGACCACTACCGGTTCTGGCAGGTCGGTTCGCTGACCGCCCGCGACGCGGAAGTGCTCTGGCTCGCAGGACCGTTCATCTTCTTCGGCGCCGTCGTCGCCCTGGGACTCGGCGGCTCCCTCAACGCCCTCGCCCTCGGCGACGACCTGGCCCGCGCCCTGGGCCAGCGGGTCGGCCGCGCCCGGCTCGGCGCCGCTGCCGCCGTGGTGCTGCTCTGCGGCTCCGCCACCGTCGTCGCCGGGCCCATCGCCTTTCTCGGCCTGATCGTGCCGCACGCCGTCCGCACCTTCACCGGCCCCGACTACCGGTGGGTGCTGCCGTACAGCGCCCTCGCCGCGCCCGCGCTGCTGCTGACGGCCGACCTCGTCGGCCGGTTCCTCGCCTCGCCCGGCGAGGTGCAGGTCGGCGTCGTCACCGCCGCCATCGGCTGCGTGCCGTTCGTGCTGCTCGTCCGCCGCCACCGGCTGGCCGAGCTGTGACCGCCACCGGCGGCCGGGCCGCCCGACCTCAGGACCACCACCCGGAGCGCGAGACCCCCGTGCGCGAGACCCCCGCGAACCTCGGTGCAGACCCCGGCGCGGACCCCGGTGCGACAGCCCGGCCCGCCGCCGTCGCCCCCGCCGGCGCCGTCACACTCGCCGCCTGGTCCGGCCCCGACTCCGGCGCCGACCGCCGCGCCGACCGTGACGCCGCGCCGACCCGCACCGCGCACCGCCTCCACCCGGCCGACGAGGCCGCCGCCGTCGCGACCATCCGCGGTGCGCGGCTGCGCGTCAGGGCCCGCACCACCGCCGTCGTCCTCGTGCTGGCGGCCGCCGTCACCGCCGCGTTCGCCCTCGCCGTCGGCTACGGCGACATGGTGGTGCCGCTGCCCGACCTCATCGCCATCCTCACCGGCGGCGGCAGCGGCGGCCCCCGCTTCGTCGTCATGGAACTCCGGCTGCCCCGCGCCCTGCTGGCCCTGACCGTCGGCATCGCGTTCGGGCTGGCCGGGGCCGTCTTCCAGACGCTGCTGCGCAACCCGCTCGCCAGCCCCGACGTCATCGGCATCAGCGCCGGCGCCAGCGCCACCGCGGTCACGGCGACCCTCACCTTCGGCGTCAGCGGCTTCGCGCTCTCGCTCTCCGCCCTCGGCGGCGCCTTCGTCACCGCCGCGCTCATCTACGGGCTCGCCTGGCGCCAGGGCGTCAGCGGCTACCGGCTGGTCCTCGTCGGCATCGGGATCGCCGCCGGACTCGCCTCCGTCATCAGCTACCAGCTCACCAGCTCCCGCGTCACCGAGGCGCAGAGCGCGCTCGTCTGGCTCACCGGCAGCCTCAACGGCCGCTCCTGGAACCAGTTCGTACCGCTGGCCATCTCCCTCGCCGTCCTGCTGCCGCTCACCGCGCTGGTGGCGAGCCGGCTGCGGGCGCTGCAACTCGGCGACGACGCCGCCGGCGGACTCGGGGTCCGGGTGGAGGCGGCGCGGCTCGCGCTCATCGCCTGCGGTGTCGCCCTCGCCGGTGTCGCCACCGCGGCGGCCGGGCCGGTCGCGTTCGTCGCGTTCGTCTCCGCGCCGATCGCCCGACGGCTGCTCCCCGGCCGCGGCGCGGCGCTGGTGCCCGCCGCCCTCGTCGGCGCGCTGATCGTGCTGCTCGCGGACTTCGCCGCCCAGCACCTCATCTCCTCCGTCCAGCTGCCCGTCGGGGTCGCCACCAGCATCATCGGCGCGCCGTACCTGCTGTGGCTGCTGGCCCGCAACAACAAGGAGGGCAGCGGCGGATGACCGCACCCACCACGCCCCGGCCCCCCGCCCGCGCGTTCACCACCCGGTTCACCGCCGCCGGCTCGACCGCGCCCCGGACCGCCCCGTCCCGCGCACGGCGGGGAGAGGACAGCAGCCAGCCATGATCCAGGAACGCACCCTCCAGGCACGCGAGGTCAGCCTGGGCTACGAGGGCCGGACCGTCGTCGACCGGCTCAGCCTCGACATCCCGCCCGGCCGCATCACGATGATCGTCGGCCCCAACGCCTGCGGGAAGTCGACGCTGCTGCGGTCGATGGCGCGGCTCCTGGCGCCCACCGACGGCGCCGTCCTCCTCGACGGCCGCGACCTGAGCGAGACGCCCACCAAGGACGTCGCCCGGGTCGTCGGCATCCTCCCGCAGAACCCCGTCGCCCCCGACGGCGTCACCGTCCAGGACCTCGTCGGCCGCGGCCGGTACCCGCACCAGGGCTGGTTCCGCCGCTGGACACCCGAGGACGACGAGGCCGTCGCCCGCGCCCTCTCCGACACCGGCATCCTCGACCTCGCCGACCGGCCCGTCCACGCGCTCTCCGGCGGGCAGCGGCAGCGCGTCTGGATCGCGATGGCGCTCTGCCAGCGCACCGACATCCTGCTGCTGGACGAACCGACGACCTTCCTCGACGTCACCCACCAGCTCGACGTCCTGGACCTGGTCACCGACCTCAACCACGAGTACGGCACCACCGTCGTCGCCGTACTCCACGACCTCAACCTCGCCTGCCGCTACGCCGACCACCTGGTCGCGCTGCGCGCCGGGTCGGTCATCGCCGAGGGCCCGCCCTCGCAGATCATGAACGCCGACCTGGTGCGGGAGGTCTTCGGCCTGGAGTGCACCGTCGCGATCGACCCCGTCTCCGCGACGCCGCTGATCGTGCCCGCCGGCCGCCACCACGGCGCCCGGCCCGCCGCCGACGCACCGACCGCCGAGGCCGCCGCGCAGCCCGCCGGCCGCGACCCGCTGCCGCCGGACGCCTGCCGGCGGTGCGGCGCCCCGCCCGCCGACCACGGCGACCGCCCCGACTGACCGCCGGGCGCCGACACCCGCCGCCCGCACCGACCTTGCCGTCCCACCCACACGAGAGATTCCGATGCGCCACGCAGCCATAGCCGTTCCCGGTACCCGCGCCGCCACCCGGCGGACCCGCCGCCCGCTCAGCCGTCTCACCCGGCTGACCGCGGCCCTCGCCGCCCCGATGCTCTTCATGTCGCTCACCGCCTGCGGCTCCGACGCCGACAACGACAGCGGCGACAGCGCGGCCAACAACGGCGGCGACTCGGGCGCCTCGGAGACCACCGACGGCGCGTTCCCCGCCACCGTGCAGACCAAGTTCGGCGAGATCACCATCGAGGAGAAGCCGCAGCGCATCCTCGCGCTCGGCTGGGGCGACGCCGAGACGGTGCTCGCCCTCGGGGAGCAGCCGATCGGCGCCAGCGACTGGCTGGCTTTCGGCGGCGAGGGCGTCGGCCCCTGGGCCGAGGGGCTGTACGACGAGAGCCCGGAGATCATCGGGACGCTGGAGCCGGAGTTCGAGAAGATCGCCGAGCTGAACCCGGACCTGATCATCGACGTCAAGTCCAGCGGCGCGCAGGAGCGTTACGACACGCTGTCGAAGATCGCCACCACCGTCGGCGTTCCCGAGGGCGGCGACAACTACCTGACCTCGCACCGCACCCAGACCGAGATGATCTCGGCCGCGCTCGGCGTCCCGGAGAAGGGTGAGGAACTGCTGGCCGAGGTGGAGGCCGGGTTCCAGGCCGTCATCGAGGAGTACCCGGAGTTCGAGGGCAAGTCGGTCACCGTCGGCTCCCGCACCTCCAACGGCTACGGCGCCTACGTGCGCGGCACCGGTCGCGTCGACTTCGTGGAGCGCCTCGGCCTGGTCAACAACGAGCAGGTGCAGGAGCAGGCCACGGAGGACTTCTCCATCGAGGTCTCCCGCGAGAACCTCAACATGCTCGACGCCGACCTGCTGATCATCGCGCCCATCGGCATCGAGGCCGACGAGATCGCCGACGACCCGCTGTTCCAGGCGATCCCCGCCGTCGAGGACGGCCGGTCGCTGATCATCGACAGCACCGACGGGATCAGCACCGCCTTCGCCACCGAGTCCATCCTCTCGGTGCCGTTCGCGCTGGAGAAGGTCGCCCCGCTCTTCGCCGAGGCGCTCAACGGCGGCGAGTGACGCCCGGCGCGACCGCCGATCGGCGCGTCCGCTCGACCTGACCGGCGCTGCGTCCTGCGTCCTGCGGCGTGCGAACGGCGGCGTGCGAACGGCCCCGTGCGAACGGCGGCCTGCGGCCTGCCCCGTGCGAACGGCGGCGGGCGAACGAGTGGCGGGCGGGCGGAGCGAGGGGGTGGGCTCGACCGAGAGCGCGACGCGCGCGAACGGGGCGCATCCGCCGCGCGAGCCGCCGCCGTGCCCCGGACGCCTCCCGTTCGCGCCTTCAGCGACCGGGACCGGCCGACCAGGCTGGCGGCTGCGAGCCCGCACGCGGGTGCGGGCCGGTCACTGCGGAGGTGGGCTGTGAAGACCCGATGCGGCGGACGGACCAAGGCGGGGACGCGGTGCCGGCGGTACGTGGTGCCGGGCACCGCGCGCTGCCAGGACCACCAGGGGGACTGGTCGTCGTACGAGGTGGCCCGTCGGCGGCGGAAGAAGGGCTGAGCACTCGGCGGGGAGCCGGGGTTGCCCGGCGGCCGGGCCCGATACCCCTTGTGCGAAGGGGAGTTGTGGCGCGGCCGGACGGCGCGAGGGGGGAGGGAGGGCCGCCGGGTGCGGGGCGGCCTCCTGCGGCCGGGGTGTGACCGTGTCGCGTCGCCGGGGTCCTCTGGCCGCCGCCTACGGCAGGTTGTGCAGGCGGTTGTCGATGGTGATGACCACGGGGGCGGTGCCGTCGGTCAACGTGTGGCGCAGCACCTCGGCCGTGGTCCCGTAGACCTGCGCGGCCATCGCCCAGTCGGACCGCTTGACGAGGTCCTCGTCGCACCCCGTCTCCAACGGTGTGACGGCGACCCGGTGCAGCGTGAGCAGCAGCGCCACGAGCGACCGCCCGGAGAGCTGCGCGGCGACGAGGCCGCCGTCGGTCTCGGCCGTCGGCGGCGTGCGGAAATGCGGGTGCCCGCCGGTCTTCGAGGTCACGAACTCCCAGGTGTCCGCGTGGCAGGTGAGCGTTGCCGACGCCACCTTGCTCGCCCGCAGGATGGCCCGCTGCAGGCCGCCCGTGGTGTACACCCGCGGCTCGTCCCCCTCCAACTCCCAGCAGGGACGGTCGGGTCGGTCGCCCTGCGGCTGCTCGCCGCTGCCCTCGCCGTCGTGTGGGCCGACCCGCTCCCCGCCGGGGGAGCGGGTGTCGAGGGTGTCGACCTCGACCGTGGCGGCATCCGGCGCCGCGTCCTCCGGCGCGCCCGCCGTACCGGACTCCTCCGCCGGGCGCGCGGGCCCGTCCGCCGTCGGCGGCGCCGCGTCCGACGCGGCGCCCGTGAGCGGCACGGCCTCGGGCCCGGGAGACTCCGCCGCCGGTTCCGACCGCCGTGCGTCCGCTCCGGCCTCCTGCCCGGTGTCGTCGGCCGCGGCGCGGTCCGGGGGCAGCGACTCCTCGGCCGGGGACTCCGCCTGGGGCGGGACCACCGCCAGGTGGGTGGCGCGCGGGTCGGGCCCGCCCCCGTCGGCGGGACCGACGGAACCGAGGCCGTGCTGTTCCCGGCCCGCCGGGCCGCCGACCGGCTCCACCACCGCGGGTAGCAGCGACCGCAGCTCCGCCACATGCCCCTGCAACACCTCGAAGCCGCAGCGCAGTCGGCCGATGTCGTCCCGCAGCTCGGCGACGGCCGCGGCGGCGTCCCCGGCGCTGCGGCCCGCGTTGCCGGCGCTGGTGCGGATCTCCCGCTGCGAGGTCTTCAGATCGGCGAGCGGCCCGCTGCGCAGCTCGGCGAGCGCGCCGCGGAGCGTCGTGCGCAGCTCGCGGTCGAGCTCGCCCACCCGCTGGTCGAGGCCGTCGATCGCGCGCTTCATCTCGTTCTTCGTGTCGATCAGGATCGGCACGATGTCGTTGTCCCTACGGGACACGGGGACCTCCGTCGGTCGTGGTCGGACAACTGCGATGAGTAGTTTGTCGTGGTGAAGGCCCTACGGGGAGGCAGCGGTGAATCTGGCGGGATACCCGCGCCAGTTGTCCGACGCACACCAGGTGCATCAGTGGCCCCACGCGCCCCGTCGCGCTCCGTACGCGGTTCCGCCGGCGCCGGGCGCCCCCGCGTCGCCGCCCCGCACGCGTGGTCCGGCCGGGTCCGCCCCTGGCCGTGCCACGGGTGTGCGAGCGGGGCGTACGTGGTCGAGCCCGGCGGCCGGGCGCGAGGCGGCGCGCGCGTGGCCCGGGCGCGGCGAGCGGGGGTGAGCTGGGGCGCGGGCCGGGGGAGTGGACCAGACGGCCCCGTGAACGTCCACCCGGCGCACGAATGTACGAGAAGCGCCTCCGTCACGGTTCCGGACCTGTGCTCCGGGGTGCCTCACCCGCTGTGACCTGCGATGCAATCGCGCCGGGTTGCGTAACGGTGTCCCGCCGGGCCGCCCGCCCGCGCCGCGAGCCAGGGCTTGTCACCCGCGTCGGGGCCGATCTGCGCATCATGGTCAGGCGGTGTCCGGCCGGATCATCGCGCGGCTCGGCGACATCCGTCGAACGGTGCGCGGGGCCCTGTGACCTCGGGGAACTCCGCGCCGGTGCCCCCGGGTCGGCGACGGTGCGACCGGGCCTCGGGAGTGGCCGGACCGCAGTCCGGTGCCGGCCTCCGGACGGCCGTGCCGCGCAGTCACCCTCCGCTTGCGGCGTTTGCAGCGCCGGAGGCGGCCATCCCCTGACGGCGGCCACCGGTACGCCGTTCGGGCCCACTTCCCCCACCAACTTCGTTCCGAGAGGTAGCCCCATGCCCATGGCGTTCCACGTGCAGCCGGTCGAGACCAAGGACGGCCGGACCGTGTACCGGGTCAGTCTCGACCAGCACGGCGTCGCTGCCGTCGACCGGTTGGTCACCGAGCCGCCCGCGCGCCCCGCGCTGCCGGACGGATTCGGCTTCGGGGCCGAGCGCGGCGGGCTGCGCGCCGTCCACGGCACGGGGGAGCGGTCGGGCCATGGCGCGCAGGAGTCGCACAGCCCTCGGGGCGCCGAGAGCAAGAAGCCCGCCGCCCACCACCACGGCGCAGGCGCGCCACGTCGGACCGGCACCCCGGTGCGACTCGGCCCCGCCGCCTCCCGCGCCGGAACCGGTACCGGCCACGCCCCCCGCTCGACGGCCCGGCTGCGGCTGGTGACCGACCCGGCGTGACCGTTCCACCCGGCCGACGCCCCCGACTCTGACATGCCGGGCGGCCCTGGACCCCTGTCGCCCGCGGGTTGTGACGGCCCCGGGCGACAGGCGTGCCCGGGCGACGGGCCTGGCTCCCCTCGGGGCGGGTGTCGGTGACATTCCCCCGCAAATCACCGTTCCGCCACGGCGACACCCGCGCTGTGAACATCCTGTGCGCATGACCGTTCCTCTGCAGGCCCCGGACGGGGCGGGACTGCGCACCTACGCCCACGAGTGGGCCCTCGTGGACGTCGAGACGAGCGGCCTGGTGCCGCGTCGCGACCGCGTCCTCTCACTGGCCGTGATCACCCTCGACCAGGAGGGGCGACGAACCGGCGAGTTCACCACCCTCCTCGACCCCGGATGCGACCCCGGCCCGGTGGAGATCCACGGCCTGACGGCCGAACGGCTGCGTGGCGCACCGACCTTCGACCGCGTGGTGGACCGTGTGGCGGCGCTGCTGCGCGACCGCGTGATGGTCGCGCACAACGCGCAGTTCGACTACGACTTCCTGGCGCACGAGTTCGCCCGCGCGGGGCAGTTCCTCCCGGTGGCGCAGCGGCTCTGCACCCTGGCGCTCAACCGCCGCGTGGACCCGCCGACCGAGGACCTCCGACTGGGCACCCTCGCCGCCTACTACGGCGTCACCCAACTCGCCCCGCACGACGCGGCCGACGACACCCGGGTACTGGAGGGCGTGCTGCGCGCCACGCTCGGCGAAGCGCGCCACCTCGGCCTGGAGCTGCCGCTGGTGGCGTGCCCGCCGCGCCAGGAGGCGCAGTTCGCGCCGCAGCCCCGGAAGAAGCCCTGTGCCTTCCGCAACCCCGGGCCGCTCCCGGCGGGCGGACCGCTCACCCAGGGGATGAAGGTCGCGATCACCGGCGAGACCGCCACGGCCCGCACCGAGTTGGCCGCTCGCGCCGTCGCCGCCGGACTGAACCTGATGAACTCGGTCAGCCGCCACACCAGCGTCCTGGTCACCAACGACCTCGGCTCGGGTTCGGGCAAGGCCCGCCGCGCCGTCGCGGACGGGGTGCCCGTCGTCGACGAGCGCACCTTCCTGGCGTTGCTGGCCGACGTGCGGCCGGGCGTCCGCCACGACCTCCAGGTCGCTGCGGTCCCCGCTCCGCGCGAACGGCAGCAGGACGCCCCACCGCCCGAGCCGTCGGCGGCGCCGTCGCTCGCGCCGTCGGCCGCGGCCGAGCCGTCGCTCGCGCCCTCACCCGCGCCGGTTTCCGAACCCGCGCCGGCCGCGCCCGGTGCCACCGCACCAGCGCCCGCCGCACCTCCGGTCGCCCCGTCGGTCGAAGCCCCGGCCGGCCCGCCGCCCGCCGGGCCTGCCGCGGCCCCGTCGCCCGCCGCCGTCGCGGCGCAGACCGGTAGGCGGCGTGCTGGTGCCGCCCGCGTCCCCACGATCGAACAACCCCTCGTCGGACGGCGGGTGCTCGTCCTCGGCGGGGCGCACGAGGAGACCGCCCGGGCCCGGGCGCGCGTGACGGCACTCGGTGGCGGGGCGGCGATCAACCTCTCCGCGAGCGTCAGCGACGTCGTCACCCTGCCGGGCGGCGAGCACGACCGCCGGATGCGGCGCATCGAGGCCCTGGGGCTGCCGGTGCACGACCGGCGCTGGCTGGACTCCCCGCCGCCGCCCACCGCCCTGCCCTCCGCGACCGTCCCCCGCACCCCGCACATCCTCTCCCTCGGCGCCGTCATCGACCTGCCCGTCGCCGCCGTGGGTACCGGCTGGGACCTCACGGTCTCGTGGGCCCAGCAGACCCGCTGCGAGATCGACGTCGTCGCCCTCGCTGTCGACGAGGACGAACAGGTCGGCGGGGACGAGGACTTCGTCTTCTACGGCGCGCCGGAGTGCCCCGACGGCTCCGTCCGGCTGCTCGCGGACGGCCCCACCGAGCAGACGGTGGCGGTGGAGCTCTCCGCGCTCGCCCCCGGCACCCGCAAGGTCGTCCTGGCCGCGGCCATCGACGGCGACGCCACGTTCGGGGACGTGGGCGCGGTCCACCTGCTCGCCGCTCCCGGCCCCGGTGCAGCGCCCCTGGCCCAGGCCACGCTCGACGCTGCCACCACGGAACGCACCTTGCTGCTCGCGGAGTTGTACCGGCGCGGCCCGGTGTGGCGACTCCGCGCCGTGGGACAGGGATACGACACCGGGCTCGTCGACCTGGCACGCGGCTACGGGGTGGACGTCGCCGACGACTGAACAGCCCAGCGGAGCGCCGCCGTCGATCGCCTAACCACCGATCACGTCGGCGGCGCCCCGCCGACCGAGAAGGCGTCGCGCTCCCGCGGGCCGCGACGCATCGCGCACGTCCCGACGGCCACCGGCGAGCGGAGCGCCGGGCCGAGGGCTGCCCGCGGTGGAAGCGAAAAGCGGTCGGCAGCGTGCCGAGCCGCCTGCCACGATGTGCCGATGACTGCCGAGACCGCCTATCACGGACCGCTGGGCGAACTGTTCGCCGCCCAGGCCACCGACAGCGCGTACAACGCCCACACCGACCGCCCCGCGATGCTCGAACTGGCCGGTGACGTCACTGACCTGCGCGTTCTCGACCTCGGGTGCGGGGCAGGTCACTACGCGGCCGAGCTGGTGGCGCGCGGCGCCGCTGCCGTCACCGGTGTCGACGGCAGCGCGTCCCTGCTGGACGCCGCCCGCGAACGGCTGGCCGGCACGCCCGCCGACCGGGTCGGCCTCCACCTCCACGACCTCGAACGGCCACTGGACTTCCTGCCCGACGCTTCGGTCGACCTCGCCGTGGTGGCGCTCGTCCACCACCACCTGGAGCGACGCGCCGAGTTCCTCGCCGAGGTCCACCGGGTCGTCCGCCCCGGCGGTGCGCTGGTGCTCTCCACCACCCACCCCACCGCTGACTGGCTGTACTTCGGCGGTTCCTACTTCGACGAGGAGCGCGTCCGACTGCCGCTCGGGGACGGGCACGCGCTCGACTACCGGAGGCTGACAATGGAGACCGTCCTCGGCGAGCTGCTGGCCGCCGGGTTCGTGCTGGAGCAGCTGCGGGAGCCCCGTGGCACCGACGCAGCTCGGGTGGTGGACGAGCGCCGGTGGCGGAAGACGCACCGGCAGCCGATGTTCCTCGCGCTCCGGCTGCGCCGCCCCTGACGCCGCCCCTTCAGGCCTGCGGCCCGGCACCGGTGGCCGTCTCGGCGGCGGGCGGTGTCGCGGACGGCGACCCGGGCCGGGGTGCACCCCGGCCCGGCCCGGGCCGCCCCCCGCCGTACTGCCCGCCCGTCGTACTGCCCGGCGGACGTACTGCCCGCCCGCCGCGCTGCCCGGCGGACCGGCGGCCCCCGTCAGGCAGCGACCGGAACGGCCGCGGCCTCCGAGGGGTACTGGTAGGCGTTGTACGTCAGGTAACCGTCGTTGCCCCCCTGGTAGAGCGCCGCCATGTCCACCGGCTCGATCGGCAGCTCGGCCCGCAGCCGCTCCACCAGGTCCGGGTTGGAGAGGAACGCCCGCCCGAAGCTGATCAGGTCGGCGCCCAGCCCCAACCAGCGGTCGGCGTCATCGCGCCCGGTGGGCTTGGGGCCCATCGGAAGGGACGGGTTCATGATGAGCGCGCCCGGCCACACCCGGCGCAGTTCGCGCAGGAGCGCCTCCTCGGCGGTGGCCTCGACGTGGATGTACGCCGGTTCCAGGGTGGCGAGTTCGGCGAGCAGCGCCGTGTACAGCTCCTGGGTCTCCCCGTCGGTGGCTCCCCAGAAGGCGGCGCCGGGGGAGAGGCGGATTCCGGTGCGGTCGGCCCCGATCGCGTCGACGGTACCCGCGACGGCCTCCACCGCGAACCGGATGCGGTTGGTGATCGAACCGCCGTAGCGGTCCGATCGCAGGTTGGCGTTGTCCGAGAGGAACTGCGAGATCAGGTAGCCGTTGGCACCGTGTAGCTCGACGCCGTCGAAGCCGGCATCCACCGCCCGGCGCCCTGCCTCCGCGTACGAGGCTGCCTGCTCGACGACCTCCGCCGTGGTCAGCGCGTGGGGGACCGGCATCGGCTGCGGGCCGGTCGGGGTGAAGACGTCGCCCTCGCCGGCCACCGCCGAGGGGCCCACCGGCCGCAGGCCCGTGGTGTCGGGGTGGGAGACGCGACCGCCGTGCATCAACTGGGCGAAGATCCGCCCACCGTTGACGTGCACAGCCTCCGTCACCTGCCGCCAGGAGGCGACCTGCTCGTCGGTGTGCAGCCCCGGAGTGCCCGGGTTGGACTGGCCGACCGCGTTGGGCTGCACCCCCTCGGTGATGATCAGGCCCGCCGTCGCCCGCTGGGCGTAGTACGCGGCCATCGAGGAGGTGGCGAGCCCGCCCGCCGCCGCGCGGACCCGTGTCATCGGCGCCATGACGACACGGTTCGGGAGGGTCAGGCCGGCGAGCCGGAACGAGCTGAGCAGGGAGGTCACAACAGACTCCTCGGGGTGGGCCGTTGCGCCCGGAGGTGGGCACACCGCTACGCTAGAACCTGACATTGACGTCAGATGCAAGCTGTGTGGTGCGGCTCACACGGCACTGCGCCACCCGGAAGCGGCCCACGGGCCGAAGGAGGATCGCATGCGGATCGGTGAACTGGCAGGTCGGACCGGTGTCAGCGTGCGCTCGCTGCGCTACTACGAGGACCAGGGGCTGCTCGCCAGCGCCCGCAGCGGCGGCGGGCAGCGCACCTACGACGAGGAGCAGGTCGAGCGGGTCCACTTCATCCAGCGCCTCTACGCCGCCGGCATCTCCAGCCGCACCATCGCCGAGCTGCTGCCCTGCGTGGAGCGGCCGAGCGAGGAGAACAGCGGCAAGGCGCAGGCCCGGCTGGCGGAGGAGCGCGACAAGCTCGCCCGGCACATCGCCGAACTGGGCCGCACTCTCGACTCCCTCGACTCGCTGATTGCGGCCGCCGGCACCTGCCACCACCACCTGCCCGACGGCACACCCACCACCCACCGCGCCGACCGCACCCCCGTCGCGGTGGGATGACGGCGCCGAGGTGTCCGCGCCGCCCGCCGTGCGGCGAGCGGCGCGGCATGCCGGGAGTGCTCAGTAGGTGTAGCGGTTGAGTGCGTCGACGGCGGCCATCGGGTTGCCGTCCTTGTACTGGTCGATGGCGAGGTAGTTGGGCTTCTTGCGGGCGGCGGGCATGCAGAAGCGTTCGGCGCGGTTCTGGAGCTTCTCGTTGTCGGTGCGGTACGTCGGTGCCATGGGGACGTCGCGGAAGTGGTTCATGACGAACAGCCGACGGAAGCCGTCCTCCTCGCGCGACAGCGGTATGTCGTCCCAGCGGCTGTAGCAGCTCCAGTCCCCCGTGCCGAGCCCACCGCCCATCGACCAGTAGTTCTCCACCGTCCAGTCGCGCTGGCTCATGAACCCCAGCGCGTTCTTGCCGTTGCTCCGGGCGGACGCCGCGGTGTCGCTGGTGAACAGCAGCAACCGCTGGTCGGTGCGGCGGAGTTCGGCGAGCGTGGGCCAGCCGTGCTCCCGCACCCCGGCCGCGTCCGGCCGGAAGACCCGGTCCGCGAGCGCACTGCCGGCGCCCAGCTGCCCGGCGAGTTCGGTGCGCAGCTGCTCGGCGGTCGAGTAGTCCTCCAGGAAGACGGTCACCACCGCGTCGCGATCCTCCGCGAGGAAGGCGCCGATGTCCGCGAAGAAGTCGGCGGCCGGCCTGGCGCGCGAGCAGTTCCCGACGACCGGGATGTCGTGGCAGAGCCGCAGCCGCCCAGCGGCGTGATGGGCGTCCAGCATGAGCGCGTGCGCTCCGGCGCGCAGCTGCGCCGCGACGTCGTGCGGCTGGTTGGGGGCGACGAGGAAACCGGGCTGGTCCTCGGTGTTGTGCATCGCGTTGTGCGTGGTCAGGAACGTCACCTCGTCGAGCCGGGGCGTCGCCGGCATCGGAGCCCGCGGGGGCGACACCGGCGTGAGGTGCCACTCCTGCCGCGGGCCCGATCCCGCGGCGGCGACCGCGCGGGCGGTGGCCCCGTGGCCCTCCCCGCCGACCAGGACGCGGCCGGAGCCACGGGCCTCGATCCGGTGGCGCCCGTCAGCCTGCTCCTGCACCAGCCACTCCGTGCGCGGACCGGAACAGGTGCCCACCGACAGCCGGGCGTCGGCGCCGGAGGCGTTCTCCTCGGTCAGGCAGACGTCCGCCGCCCCGACGCTGCGGAGTGTGTGGCCGCCGTTCGGACTCTCCCTCAACTCCCACTGCTGGCGGTCCTCGTCGCCGCGCGGCCGATTGGTGGTCACCCAGGAGCCGGACGCGGACAGCTGGTTCCCGTCCGCGACGTTCTGGACGAAGAGCGACCCGGTCAGGGCGGGAGTCGTCGCCCCGGACCCGGGTCGGTCCAGGGTGCTGGGCCCGCCGAGCGCGGCGGCGGCCGGCGCGGTCAGCAGGGACAGGGCGAGTGCGGCACACCAGGCGGTGGCGGCCGTGAGTCGGGCATGCACAGGGGGTCTCCCTCGGCCGGACGGGCAGGCGCGGTGGCGCGCCCCGCCGTGACGGTGGCACACGCAGGCGTCGAGCGGCTGAACAACGGGGGAGTTCCGGTCCCGCCGACGGCAGTTCGTCGGAAACCGGTCCCTGTGGCGGGGGCGTCGACCGCTGCCGTCCCGCCCGGGGGAACGGCGTGCAGGTCGGCCCGGGCCGACGCGTTGTCTCAGTCGGGCTGTTGCTCCATGTGGGCCAGCACGCGGGCCGACAGGCGGCCGAGGGTGTCGAGTTCCTCCTGGGTGAGGGCGTCGATGAACAGGCGGCGCACGTGCTCGACGTGCAGTGGTGCGGCCTCCTCGATGGCCCGGTACCCCTCCGGGGTGGCGACGACGAACGCGCCTCGCCCGTCCTCGGGGCACTCCTCCCGTGTCACGAGTCCGCGCTTCGCCATCCGCCCGACCTGGTGCGACATCCGGCTCTTCTCCCACTCGACCCGCCGGGTGAGGTTGAGGAAGCGCATGCGCCCGCCCTCGCTCTCGGTCAGTGCGGCCAGGACGACGTAGTCGGCCGCGGAGAGCTTCGAGTCGGACTGGAGGTGCCGGGAGAGCCTCCCGACGAGCTTCTCCTGCATGCGGATGAAGTGGTCCCAGGCCGCCTTCTGCTCCGGGTCGAGCCAGCGAGGCGTTGCGTTCATGGGGGGAGCGTAGCGATCGGGCCCGCCGCGCAGCCATCCGGAGCGCGGAGCTTCCGGCGGGCGGCCCGGGCCACCGCGGCAACTCCCCTCGCCACAGCCATGGTTGACACGTCACCCACCGGGGCCTAGCTTACGTAATTGACGTGTCAACCAAAACGGTTCGGGGCGGCAGTCGGTCAGCCCTGCACGGTCCGCGAGCAACACCGGAAACCGGTGCCGCGCCGCGACCCGTGGACACCACCTCCGGAAGGGGAACCCATGAGCTCCGAGAACAAGGCCGGTCTCGGCGCACTGCTGACACCCGAGGAGAGCGTGCTGGTGCTCATCGACCACCAGCCGTTCCAGTTCGCCAACCTGAACAGCCACGAGCCGACGATGATCATCAACAACACCGTCGGGCTCGCCAAGGCAGCCAAGGTCTTCGACGTCCCGACCGTCCTCACCACCGTCCTGGAGGACCGCGGCGGCCTGCTGCTCCAGGCGCTCCAGGACGTGTACCCGGAGCAGAAGCCGATCGACCGCACCTTCATCAACACCTGGGAGGACCAGCGCGTCGTCGACGCCGTCAAGGCGACCGGACGCAAGAAGCTGATCATCGCCGGCCTGTGGACGGAGATCTGCGTCGCGATGCCGGCGATCCAGGCCGCCGGCGAGGGTTTCGACGTCCACGTGGTCACCGACGCCTGCGGCGGAGCCTCGGCGGAGGCCCACGACATGGCGGTGCGCAGGATGACCCAGGCGGGCGTCGTGCCGATCACCTGGCAGGCCGTCGCCGCCGAGTGGCAGCGCGACTGGGCCCGGGAGAAGACCCTGGCCGGTACCACCGACATCCTCATCCAGCACGGCGGAGCCACCGGAGTCGCCTTCGCCTGGGAGACCCAGCTCCTCGCCGGGCGCGAGCGCGGCGCCTGACACGACCGCTCGCCCGACCGGCGGACGGGCCCGCGCCGCGAAACGACCGCTCGCCCCGGGCCGCGGCAGTGGCGCCGGTCGCACAGCGGCGGTGTGGCGGGGCGACGGGGCGGGGGTACGGCGGTGCGGCGGGACGAGGGGACGACGGCGGGGCGACAGCGGGCTGCCGTTCGCACCGGGCGGAGGAGGGGGCGGCCCGGTCCGGACGTGGCCCGGTCCGGACGCGCGGCAGCGGCGCACGGGTGAGAACGACACCACGGGACGACGCCGTCCGGGTCAGCAACGGCGTTGCGCGGTCCGCCCGCGCCGGGCTCACTGCTGAGCTGACGCCGGGCAGGCGCGGCCGCCCCTCCGGGGGCCGCGCCTCACGACAACAACCACGCGTGCGGGCGAACGCCCGCAGCGGACGATGGAGAGCACATGTCAGTCGACGTACGCGACGTACCCGAACTCAAGCGGTACGAGGCGCGTGTGGACGGCCGGACCGAGGTCGCCGGCCGTGCCGAGTACATCCGGACCCCTGAACTCATCGCCTTCACCCACACCGAGGTCGAACCCGGCCACGAAGGCCAGGGAGTCGGCTCGGCCCTGGTCTCCCACGCCCTCGACGCGGCACGCGCCGACAACCTGCGCGTGCTGGCGACCTGCCCGTTCTTCGCGCAGTGGATCGCACGGCACCCGGACTACCAGGACCTGCTCTACCAGTCCCGCAGCAATGTCAGCGACTGAGTCAGGGGGCACGGCCCCCGCTGCGGCGGCGCCCGACCCTGTGCCGGGCGTACGGACGTACCGGGGCGCGGAGATCACCGTCAGTTTCGAGGCCGCGCTCTGCCGACACGCCGCCGAGTGCGTCGGCGGTCTGCCGCAGGTCTTCGACCCCGGACGACGACCGTGGATCACCCCAGACGCGGCCGACGCCGACCGCGTCGCCGACATCGTCGGCCGCTGCCCCTCCGGAGCGCTGCGGTACCGACTCACGGACGGCGAGGTGGACGACACCCCCAAGCCCCGCGGGCCGGCCGCTTCCGCAGTCGACCGGCCCGGGGCGGCCGAGGCGGACTGACAGCAGCGGCGCTGTGCGCCTGGTCGGAACCGCCACGCCTCGCGGCGTCCCGCACGGTGACCACCACGGAGAGGGCCGGACCAGTGCGCCCGCGGCGTCCTGAGTCACGTCACCTCAGCACTTGGTGGACTCCTGCTCGATCTCGGTGTCCGTCGTCTGCCAGACCCCGAGGTCGTTCCGCTGGAGACGGGCCTTCTGGTAGCTCGGGAGCGCATCGGGGTTGGGCTCGAACTCGACTTCCCCGGTGTCGAAGCGGGTGTCCCTGACGTCGCTGAAGTCTCGGCAGTACTCGACGAACGCGACGTCACCCTCGACGTCGAGGACCCGGTGCCCGGTGAAGCGCATGATGCCTTCCGAGGTGCCGCCCTTCTCGACGATGTACTCGAGGGACTCCATGTCCTGCCTGTAGGACTCGCCGGTCGTGTAGAAGCTGACGGAGGAGTTCTCCAGGTCGTGGCTGGTCAGGACCTCGAAGACAGACTTGATCTGCCACTGGCTGTCCGTGAGGATCGCGTCGTGCTCCGGGTTCCCGGTGTCGGGTTCCTCGAAGACGAGTTGGAGGGAGTCGCCCACCTCGATGTCGGGGCGGTCGATGTCGTCCTCGGCCGGGGCGTCGGTGTTGCCGTCGCCATCCGCTTCCGTGTCGGGTGCGTCGGTCGCCGCGTTGTCGTGCTGTGCCGGCCCCCGGTCGAGCCCGACGATCTCCTCACCTGCGTTGCCGCTGCCGCAGGCAGCGAGCAGCAGACTGGAGGCTGCGACCGCTGCCAGCGCAGTCGTGGTGCGGCGGTGGGCAAAGCGAGGTCGGCGGTTCACGCGGGTTCCCCCAGATTCGGTTCGAACGCGACGGCTGCCCCACCGTATCCGTCGGTGTCGATGCCGCTACAAGGCCGTCAGGAGGCGGCTGCGGATGAGGCAGCGCCGGACGCCGGTTGCGCGTGAGGCCCTTCGTGGCCGGCTGTGACTCAGCATTTCGAGGACGACTCCTCGATGTCTGTGTCGGTGGTCTGCCACACGCCGATCTCGTTCCTCTGCATCCGGACCTCGTAGTACGTGGGCTTTGCTTCGGGGGTCGCCTCGGAGCGCACTTCCCCGGTCTCGAAGTGCAGTCCGACCACTCTGCTGAAGTCCCGGCAGTACTCGGCGAACGCCACGCTGCCGTCGGAACTGACGACCCGGTGGTTGTAGAAGCGCATCTCGCCTGCCGAGGTCCGCCCCTCGGAGACGAGGAACTCAAGAGCTTCCATGTCTTGCCTGTAGGACTCGCCGGTCGTGTAGAAGCTGACGGAGGAGTTCTCCAGGTCGTGGCTGGTCAGGACCTCGAAGACAGACTTGATCTGCCACTGGCTGTCCGTGAGGATCGCGTCGTGCTCCGGGCTCCCGGTGTCGGGTTCCTCGAAGACGAGTTGGAGGGAGTCGCCCACCTCGATGTCGGGGCGGTCGATGTCGTCCACAGGCGGGGCCACGGTGTCGCTGTCGGGTGCGTCGTTCGCCGCGTCGCCGTTCTGGGCCTGGCTCTGGTCGGGCCCGGTGCTGTGGTCGTCGGCGTCGTCGCCGCAGGCGGTGAGCAGCAAGGCGGCGGCTGCGACCGTGGCGAGTGCGGTGGTGGTGCGGCGGTGTGCGTGGCGAGGTCGGCGGTTCACGCGGGTTCCCCCAGAGTTGGTTCGAACGCGACGGGTCGTCAACCGTATCCGTCGGTGTCGATGCCGCCACGAAGAGCTGACGTCATCAGACTTCGGCGTACGCGACGCCGCCGTCGGCCTCCGCGACCTGGATGTTTCCGCAGGCCGGCCTGAAGGGCGATAGAAGCGGGCATCGTCCCCGGCGCTTCGCCGGCCCGTGCTCCGCTCGGTGTCGACGCTGCCACCGGTGCGTGCGTCCAGTACGTCTCCGTCTCAACCGGTGTGCGGAGCGGGGCGCAGTAGCAGGCCGGGTGGAGTTCACGTCGAGGTGGTGAGCGCCCCCTCGGGGCTCCGTGCGGGTGGAGCGAGAATGATGCGGACTTCCTCCGGGGTTCCAACTCCCGTACTGATTCCGCCGGCCCCGTCGGAGCTCCCGTCCGTCTCGCCGTTGTCGTGCCCGAAGTCGTCGGCTGAGACGGCGGAGGGCCACGTGACAAGGGTGATCACTGCGGCTGTGACGGCGAGTCGGCGCGGGATCACGGACACTTGTCAGAAGCTCCCTCGGCTGACGTGTCAGTTGTCTGCCAGACGCCGATGCCGTTCTTCTCCAGTCGAATTTCGTAGAACGTCGGTGCGGCGTTGGCGTCGGCCTCCTCGGCCACTTCGCCGGTTGCGAAGTCGATGCTGTAGACCTCGCTGAAGTCACGGCAGTACTTGGCGAATGCGATGTCTCCGTCCACGGAGGTGACGTCGCGAGCGAAGAACTTCATCACGCCTCCGGATGCGCGACCACGTTCGATCACCCTCTCCAGGACACCAAGGTCGTTGGCCAGGGCATTGCCAGTGGTGTAGAAGCCAACCGAAGAGTTCTCGGTGTCGTGGGTGGTAAGGACCTCGAAGACGGCGCGGATCTGCTGCTCGTTGTCGAACAGAATCTGCTCGTGCAGCGGCTCCAGGTCGCTCGGCTTCTCGAATACCATCTCAAGCGAGTCTGCCACTTCGATCTCCGGGCGGTCGATGGCGTCTTCGCCCTCGGCGTCGGTGTCGCTGTCGGGTGTGTCGTTTGCCGCGTCGCCGTTCTGGGCCTGGCTCTGGTCGGGCCCGGTGCTGTGGTCGTCGGCGTCGTCGCCGCAGGCGGTGAGCAGCAAGGCGGCGGCTGCGACCGCGGCGAGGGCGGTGGTGGTGCGGCGGTGTCCGTGGCGAGGTCGGCGGTTCACGCGGGGCCCCCAGAGTTGGTTCGAACGCAACGGGTGGTCAACCGTATCCGTCGGTGTCGATGCCGCCACGAAGAGCTGACGTCATCAGACTTCGGCGTACGCGACGCCGCCGTCGGCCTTCGCGACCCGGATGTTTCCGCAGGCCGGCCTGAAGGGCGATAGAAGCGGGCATCGTCCCCGGCGCTTCGCCGGCCCGTGCTCCGCTCCGGTGTCGACGCTGCCACCGGTGCGTGCGCTGTGGGGGGTCAGCGGACGATCGTCTGGACTTCCTCGACGGTGATGTCCACGGTGGTGGCGACGCTGCCCTCGGGGAGGTCGCCTCCGTTGCCTGCGTGGTCGGTCCAGGTGACGTCCCAGGTCAGCGTTGCCTGTAGCTGGTGCGGGCCGGTGTTGTGCGTGGCGCGGTGGTACTGGACGCCGCAGGGCGGGTCCTCGCCCGACCGGCCCGGCGACCACGGCTGTCCGACGCTGCCGCCGGCCAGAGCACACCGGCCTGAGGCGGGGAACGTGCGCGCGTCGGAACCTGGCTGAAGGTGCAGCTCGGTGGGGGTCGCCGTCGTCTCTGCCCAGATGCCGTAGCCGTCCAGCTCGGCGCGCACGGTGACCGGTTCGAACTGCACCGAGTCGAGCCACACCCAGGTCGGCAGGTTGACCTTCTGTGTCCCCTCCGGATTCAGCGACACCTCGGTGTCCGGCACCCGCGTCTGCTCCCAGGCGAGTTCCGCGAGTCCGTCGGTCTGGATCGCCAGCTCCTCGACCGGCGGCGGGTCGGAGAAGTCCACCCAGAAGGTGCGCCGCTCGCACGAAAGACGTTCCGCCGGAGGATAGTCTTCGTTTCTCACCACTCCCCAGAAGGCGCCCTCTCCCTGATGTTCCAGGTTGTAGTCCGGAAAACCGACCAGAAACTGATCGTGCGAGTCCCACAGGGAAGCGATGTCCTCGGGGACATGTGGTGGGCTGGTGTACCGCTCCAGTGTGTCTTCCCAGTAGGACTCCATCTCCGCCGGTGTTCGCAAGGGTGCGTAGTAGCAGGCAGGAGGGCTCCAGTGTGGGGCTGTCAGTGCCCCCTCCGAGCTCTGTGCGGCTGGGGTAAAGGTGATGCGGGCCTCGCTGGGCCTTCCGGCGCCGGCCTGGATTCCGCCGCCGCCGTCGGAGCCTCCGCTTGTGTCCGCTTCTTCTTCCGCGCGTTCCCTGTCGGCGTGGGCTGGCGAGGCCAGGCTGATCAGCAGCAGCAAAGCAAGGCAAGCCCCGTGCGGCAGCCGCCTCACCGGCACGCCCCGTCGGACGTGTCGGACTCGCGCTCAGTTGCCTGCCAGACGCCGGATTCGCTCAGCTCGAGACGAAAGGTGTTTCGGGTGGGGGGCGCATCCGGGTCAGGGCCGTCGATTCTCTCGCCCGAGGCGAAGTCGACAGTGCTGATTTCGCTGTAGTCCCGGCAGAAAGAGACCACAGCGGCTCGATCGTTGATCACCTCGACCGACCGGTCGAAGTAACGCATCACGCCGTGAGACGTTTCGCCGTCCTCAATGAATCCTTCTACCAGGTCGAGATCCCACTGCAGTGATTCTCCTTTTGCGTAGAACCCGATCTGCGATTTCTCGAGATCGTGCGAGGTGACCACTGAGTAGACGGCGCGAAGGTGCTCTGCGTTGTCCCTGAGAATTGCCTGCTCCAGGTCGCTCTCAGGCTCAGGGCCGTCGAAGACGAGTTGCAGCGAGTCAGCCACCTCGATCTCCGGGCGGTCGGTGGCGTCTTCGCCCTCGGCGTCGGCGGCGTCGGCTTCCGCGTCGGTGCCGCTGTCGGGTGCGTCGTTCGCCGCGTCGTCGTCCTGGGTCTCGCCCCGGTCGGCCCCCGCGATCTCCTCCTCGGCGCCGTCACTTCCGCAAGCGGAGAGCAGCAAGGCGGCGGCTGCGACCGTGGCGAGTGCGGTGGTGGTGCGGCGGTGTGCGTGGCGAGGTCGGCAGTTCACGCGGGTACCCCCAGGATCGGTTCGAACGCAACGGCTCCCCAACCGTATCGTTCGGTATCGACGCCGCTACAGAGTCACCGGTTCCGGCTCATACGCGGGCGTCCTGCGCCAGCAGGGGGCCGAGTCGGGCGCAGCGGGCGGCGTAGACGCCGAGGTGTTCCTGGCGGAACGTCTCGGCGTTCCAGGTGTCGTCGCCGCGCAGTTCCTCGCCCCGCCACAGGTAGGACCAGCTCTCCTCGCCGGAGGCGAGGATGATGCGCCCGAGGTCGTACTCGTCGTCCTCGAAGGCGTCGATGACGAGCCACTCGCGAGCGGTGAGATCCGTGAGGACGTAGCCGTTCGCGGTGACCCCGGGGGCGAGGACGAGGCCCGGGTAGACGCGGCCTTCGAGCGGGGCGGCGCGCCAGCCGGGGGCCGAGGTGGCGGTGAGGTGGGGCAGTCGGCCGAGAAGGCCGATGAGCACGGACTCGAACTGGAGAGTGCCGTAGACGAAGAGGCTTCTCGGTCCTTCGGCCAGTCGTCCCTGCGCTATCTGCTGCGGGCCGGTCGAGTTGTCGGGAGGGAACGCGTCGGGCACGGTGAACTCCACGGTGGGTTGTTCGGGGCCGGGCGGGATGGCGGTCTTACGGCTCGGTTACCCCGCCAACGGCGTCCGATTCGGGCGTTCCTCGGCTCAGTTGCGCGTCGCGTCTGCCGGAAGCCCCCGACGGAGACCGCGGAGGCGTGGCGCGCCGGGGGTGCCGGACCGCCGCGTGGGTGCGGGCCGGAGTGGCCGGAAGGAGATCGGTCACCGAGCTTTCCGCGTTCGGATCGCTACGCTCGGGCCTCGTCAGGCCGCCCGGGGGCTGCAGGTCTCTTGTGGCGGCGGGGGTGGGGACGGGCGGGGGCCCGGTGGGGAGCGTCCATGCGTGAATCGACGCAGGCGTTGGCGCAGACGTCATCGCAGAGGATGAAGCGTGAGCCGATGTGCGGGGAGCGGCGGGGGCGGCGGGAGCGGCGGGGGCGGCGCCGAGGTGGCGGTGTCGGTATCGGCGGCGGGGGTGGGGCCGGGGAGGCAGCTCCCCACCTGCGGCCGGTGCGCGCGCGGGGTGTCGCCGAGGGGGTCCGGTGGGGGTGGGTCGCATGGTTCTGCTGACGGTGGTGTTGGTGTCGCTGCTGGTGCGGTGCCTTCCGGGGGGTGTGTCGCGGCCGCGTGACTACCTCCGGCACGGCGCCGTCGTGAGCGGGGTCGTGGGGGTGGTGACGCACGCGCTCGCGGCGGTGATCGGCGGCGCGGGAAGTGGCGCGGTCGCGTGGGGCTGTGTCGCCGCGGGGTGTGTGGCGTTCGGTTACGCGGTCGCCCGCCCCTCGGTCCGCGCCTGGGCGGAGCACCGGGACCCCGGGTAGCGCCGTTCTCGGCCGGCGCCCCAGCGCAGGGGTGCCGGGCCCGTCCCGCCCGTGGCGGTGGGGCGGGCCCGCGCGCGTGCCCGGACACGCCGCCGCGATGACGAGAGCTGTCCGGGGTCGGGGTGCCCCGGCGCCTCGTACCGCCTGGTGGACCACTTGTGCCGCCAGCCGGTTCGATGGTCTGATGGGGGACGGCCGCACGCCGCACCGTGGCGTGCGGGCATCCGCGCACCCAGGACGAGGAGGGCGACCCCGCTCATGGCCGAGGCAGACTCCGGCGGCGTCCGCAGCGTGCAACGCGCGATCGACCTGCTGGCACTGTTCGACACGGACCACCCCAGCCGTTCGGTCCGGGAACTGACGGATGCCACCGGGCTCCCCAAGACCACCGTGGTCCGGCTCGTCCACACCCTGGAGCAGACGGGGCTGCTGTGGGCGCGCGGCGACGGCCGCATCGTGCCCGGTACCGGCCTGCTGCGCTGGGGCGAGCTGGCCAACCGCACCTGGCGCCTTCCCGAGCAGGCGAAGCGGCTGCTCGCCGACCTGAGCGCCGCCAGCAGCGGCGAGACCGTCCACCTCTACGTACGGCAGCAGGCCGCCCGCGTCTGCATCGCCCGCCACGAGGGCACCCGCTCGCTGCGGCACGTCGTCCACGTGGGGGAGGAGATGCCGCTGTGGTCCGGCGCCGCCAGCCACGTGCTGCTCTCCGATGCCGACCGCGCCGACGTGGCCGCCGTCGCCGCCCGCGCGCCGCACGACGACTGGCCCGACGCGCTGTGGGAGAGGACTCGCCGTGCCGCGGCCGACGGCCACGCCGTCAGCCACGGTGAGCGCGAACCGGGCGTCTCCGGCGTCGCCGCGCCGGTGTTCACCGGCTCCGGCCGCATGAGCGCCGCCGTCGCCCTCGGCGGCCCCACCATCCGCTTCACCGAGGAGGCCGTGGCCGGCTTCCTGCCTCCGCTGCTGGACACCGCCCGCGCCCTGACCACGCTCGACTGCATCGGAGGAACCGCCTGATGTCATCCGCCCTTCTCGGTGGGGTCCGCGTCCTCGACCTCACCAACGTGCTCGCCGGGCCGTTCGCCGGCTACCAGCTCGCCCTCCAGGGCGCGGACGTCGTCAAGGTGGAGATCCCCGGCGCCGGCGACCTCGCCCGCCAGCTCGGCGCCGACCGCGGCCTCGCCGACGACCTGCTCGGCGCGTCCTTCCTCGCCCAGAACGCGGGCAAGCGCTCCCTCACCCTCAACCTCAAGTCGCCCGCCGGCCGCGAGGTGCTGCTGCGCGCCGTCCGCGAGTCGGACGTGGTGCTGGAGAACTTCCGGCCCGGCGTGATGGACCGGCTCGGCGTCGGCTGGGAGACGCTGCGCGCGGAGAACCCCGGGCTCGTCTACTGCGCCATATCGGGGTTCGGTCAGAGCGGGCCGATGCGCGACCGCCCCGCCTACGACCAGATCATCCAGGGGCTCAGCGGCATGATGAGCGTCACCGGCACCCCGGACACCGCCCCGCTGCGCGCCGGTTACCCGGTCGCGGACACCCTCGGGGGGATGGCCGCCGCCTACGCGATCACCGCCGCGCTCGTCCGCCGCGGCCGCAGCGGCGAGGGCGCCTTCCTCGACGTCTCCATGCTGGAGTCGGCGCTCACCGCGATGGGGTGGGTGACCTCCAACTACCTGATCACCGGCCGCGAACCGCGGCCGATGGGCAACGAGAACTTCACTGCGGCACCCTCCGGCACCTTCCGCACCGCTGACGGGCACCTCAACATCGCCGCCAACCGGCAGCAGCAGTTCGCCACCCTCTGCCGCCTCATCGGGCGGGAGGAGCTCGCCGCCGACGAGCGGTTCGCCCACCCCGCCGACCGCAAGGCGCGTCGTGAGGAACTGCGCGACGAGATCGAGGCGGGCCTCGCCGCGCGCCCGGCGGTCGAGTGGGAGGAGGTGCTCTCCGATGCCGGTGTCCCCGCCGCCCGTGTGCTCTCCGTTCCCGACGCGCTCGGCCTGGAGCACCTGGCCGCACGGGAGTTCGTCCAGGAGATCGCCTTCCCCGACGGGCGGGACCGTCCGCTCAGCGTGCTCGGCAGCCCACTCCAGGTGGACGCCGCCCCGGTCGCCGCCCCCGCACCGCCGCCGCTGCTCGGCGAGCACACCGATGTCTTCCTGACCGAACTGGGCTACGGCCCGGACGAGATCGCCGAGCTGCGAGAGAGCGGTGCCGTATGAGTGGTCCCACCACGCCGTCCGCCGGTGGCCCGGACGCCGAACAGTCGGCCGCCGCACAGCCGCACGCCGAACTGCAGGCCGCGGAAAAGCCGTTGTCCGAACCGACCGTGCCCGAACGGCAGATCACCGACCACTGGTCCACCGCTGTCTCCCGCATCCGGCCCGGCGAGATCCTGCTGCGCGGCTACCCGGTGGAGCAGCTCATCGGCAGGGTCAGCTTCGCGGAGCAGATCTGGCTGATGGTCCGGGGCGAACTCCCCACGCCCGTGCAGGGCCGACTGCTGGAGGCGGCGCTGGTCGCCGCGGTGGACCACGGACCGCAGGCGCCGTCGATCGCCGCCGCGCGGATGGCCGCGACCTGCGGCGTCGGGCTCAACAGCGCCGTTGCCACCGGCGCTGGCCTGCTCGGGGACGTCCACGGCGGCGCCGGGCAGCAGTGCATGGAGGTGCTGGCCCGGGTCGTCGCGGGCGAGGACGCCCGCGAGATCGTCGCCGAGTACCGGCAACAGCGCGCCTACGTACCGGGGTTCGGTCACCGCTTCCACCCCCGCGACCCGCGCCGCGACCCGCTGCTCGCCCTCGTCCGGGAAGCGGTCGCGTCCGGCGAGGTGCCGGGTGACGCGCTACGCGCCGGCGAGGAACTGGAAGCCGCACTGGCGGAGGGCCGCACCCGCCCGGTCCCCATGAACATCGACGGCGCGACCGCCATCATCTACGCCGAGTTGGGGTTCCCCGCCGAGCTGGGGCGCGGGCTGTTCGTGCTCTCCCGCAGCGTCGGCATCCTCTCCCACGCGTGGGAGGAGTCCGAGGGCGGCGCCCGCATCAAGGGCCCGCTGCCCCGGCCGCTGCTCGCCGGCTACCACGGCCCCGACCAGCGGGACCTGGGCCCGCGCGGCGAAGGCGAGGCGCCCGCCGCGGGGTAGCCGCCCGCGCCGCGTCCTCCCGCGCCGCATCCGTCCGCGCCCCGTCGCCCCGTCGCGCCGTACCCGCCGCGCCCC
>NZ_JAAVJD010000310.1 GCF_012033735.1 Streptomyces lonarensis
GCGCGGCACCGGGGGCGTGGCCGGGTGCCGTGCAGCCCGGTCAGGGCGGCGCCGCACAGCGGCCGGCCCAGCACCCGGTCCAGCAGTCCGCCCCGGCCGCGCCGCAGCAGGCCGGCGGTCACCGACCCGAGCCGCAGCAGGCTCCGCCGCCGATGGCGACCGGTGGGGTTCCGCAGGTCCAGCCGCGCTGGGACGCGGTGCTCGACGCGGTGAAGAAGCGGCGGCGCTTCAGCTGGATCCTGCTGAGCCAGAACGCCCGCATCAGCGGCGAGGACGGCTCCACCCTGCGCATCGGGTTCGCCACCGCCGGCGCGCGCGACAGCTTCGTCAACAGCAACAGCGACGACCTGCTGCGCGAGGCGCTGGGCGAGGTGCTGGGGGGCCAGTGGAAGGTCGAGGCCGTCGTCGAGGGTGGCGGTGGCTCCGCCCCGGCCGGTCCCGGCGGCGGTGGCTCGTACGGCGGTGGCCCGCAGGGCTTCACCCCGCCCCAGCCCACCGCGCCGCCCGCCGCCCCCGCGCCGCAGCCCGGCCCGGCGGCAGGCCAGGGCCCGGACGCCGGCCAGGGTCACCACGGCGGCGGCCAGACGCACGACGGCCAGGCCCCGGGCGGCTACTCCTCCCAGGCGCAGGGGTACGGCGGTCAGGGGCAGGGCGGCGGCCAGAGTGCGCCGAACGGCGGCCGCCCCGCGTCGGCCCCCGGGGGGCACGGCGGGCCCGGCGCGAGCGGCAGCCCTGGTGGTTCCGGTGGTTCCGGCGCGGGCTACGCCGCCTCCGGTGGAGCCGCGGCGACGACCGGTCGCCCCTCCTCGCCCTCGGTGGCCATCGAGGACGACATGCCGGCGTACGACGACGCCGACCTGGACGAGAAGGCCCTCTCCGGGCCGGAACTGATCATCGACGGCCTGGGCGCGACGATCATCGAGCAGTTCCAGAACGAGTAGCGCCGGCCGCGGCCGCACCGCACGACCCCGCCGTCCGCGATCTCATCCGTCGGCGACCCCCGCCGTCCGCGGCGACGCGCCCCTCGTCCGGCGTATCTCCCCGCCCCGCCGACGGCTGCCGACGCACCGCTGAGACCGGGCCCCTGCAGAGACCGGGCCTGCAGAGAACGGGACCGGGCCCGGGACGGCCGCCGGGCGGGGCGTTCCCCCGCGAATGGGACATCGGGGAGTGCTCGGCGACGGCAGACCGTAGGCTCAAGGGGTACGTGCTTTTCATCGACTCCCAGGAGCGGCCGTGTTTCCCGGTGGTGGGGCGGACATGCAGCAGTTGCTGCAGCAGGCCCAGAAGATGCAGCAGGACCTCGCGCAGGCGCAGCAGGAACTCGCGGAGACCCCCGTCGAGGGCTCGGCGGGCAACGGCCTGGTCAAGGCGGTGGTGACCGGCGCGGGCGAGCTGAAGGCGCTGGAGATCGACCCCAAGGCGGTGGACCCCGACGACACGGAGACCCTCGCCGACCTGGTGGTGGCCGCGGTGCGCGCCGCCAACGACAACGCGCAGCAGCTCCAGCAGGCCAAGCTCGGCCCGCTGGCCCAGGGCATGGGCGGCGGCGGCCTCCCCGGTCTGCCCTTCTGACGACCGCGCCCCGGGGCGCGGCACCGGCCCCGGGGCGCCCGTCCGGCCGTCGTTGCGGTGGGGTGGCCGGGGCGGACGGGGCGAGGGTTGACCCGCGTGAGTGACAACCACGTGGTAGCGGTGGAGCGGCCGGACAACTAGCCTCAAACCCACCGACGTTCAAAGGGAAGAACAAGGAAGGCATCCGTGTACGAAGGCGTGGTCCAGGACCTCATCGACGAATTGGGCAGACTGCCCGGCGTCGGTCCCAAGAGCGCGCAGCGGATCGCCTTCCACATCCTCCAGGCCGATCCGGTGGACGTGCGCCGGCTCGCGCAGACGCTGAACGAGGTCAAGGCGAAGGTCCGGTTCTGCTCCGTGTGCGGCAACGTCGCGCAGGACGAGCAGTGCCGGGTCTGCCGCGACCCCCGGCGTGATCCCTCGGTCATCTGCGTGGTCGAGGAGTCCAAGGACGTGGTGGCCATCGAACGCACCCGGGAGTTCCGGGGGCGCTACCACGTGCTGGGCGGCGCGATCAGCCCGATCGACGGCGTCGGCCCGGAGGACCTCCGGGTCAAGGAGCTCCTCGCGCGCCTCGCCGACGGCACGGTGACCGAGTTGATCCTGGCCACCGATCCCAATCTGGAGGGCGAGGCCACGGCCACGTACCTGGCCCGCATGGTCGGCTCGTTCGGCCTGAAGGTCACCCGCCTGGCCAGCGGGCTGCCCGTCGGGGGAGACCTGGAATATGCCGACGAGGTCACGCTGGGGCGTGCCTTCGAGGGGAGGCGACTACTCGATGTCTGATGCCACGACCGCACCCACCGCACCGACCGCACTCACCGCCACCGAGCTCCTGGACGTGACGGGCGGGCCCGCGCCCACCGCCGTGCCGGTGGGCTCCGCGGCGGTCACCGCAGCCGTCGAGGGCCCGGACGCCTTCGCCGTCCAGATCGCCGACCAGATCGAGAGTTTCATCATCGCCGTCGCGGAGATCGCCAAGGGCGACGACCCCGACAGCGCCGTACCCCACCTGCTGCTCCAGATCTCGCAGCTGCTCCTCGCGGGCGGGCGCCTCGGCGCCCACGAGGACGTGGTTCCCGAGGAGCGCTACGAGCCGGACACCGGGCCGGAGCCGGACATGGACGGGCTGCGCGACGGCCTGGCCCGGCTGCTGGAACCGGTGGACGTCTACTCCGAGGTGTTCGACCCGTACGTGCCGCGGGCGATGCCCGTCGCCTGCCGGATCTCCGACGACCTCGCGGACATCGTCACCGACCTGCGGCACGGCATGGCCCACTACCGGGCCGGCCGTGTCAGCGAGGCGCTGTGGTGGTGGCAGTTCTCCTACCTCTCCAACTGGGGGCCGACCGCCGGCGCCGCGCTCCGCGCGGTGCAGTCGCTGGTGGCGCACGTCCGGCTGGACACCCCGCTCGCCGAGCTCGACGGGCTGGACACCGACACCGAGGTGGAGGACGGCGACCTGGAGCGTCAGGCGGGCCGGGTGATGGCGGTGGAGATCGCCGCGCCGCTCGGGCTGCGTCCCGATCCGGCCTGACGCCCCCGGGCCACCCCGCAGGGGCCGCGCCACGACCCCGCACCCGACCGTGCACCGTGACCGCGCCGTCCGCTCTCCCACCAGGTGCAGCGGACGGCGCGGTCGGTTGTTCCGTCGGTCGTTGCCCCCGTCCGGTTCCGGGCCCCGCTGCCCCCCGGGGTTCCCGTCCCCCACGCCATGCCGTCCCGCCCGCGCGGGCCGGGCGCGCCGGTGCCGGCCGCGGCCACCGCCTGTCACTGCGTACCGGCCGTCCGTCACGCCCCACGACGGCTGCCCCGTCCCGCGCGGGCCGGGGCGCGCGCCCCGGGAGTGCCCCGATTGGGCCGGCGGTTGCGCCGCTGCGCGGTGCATGTGAAGGTGCCGTGCGCGGATGTAATGCGCCCGTACGGGTGGTTTCGCCGCTGTGAGCTGCCGCACGTTCGGTGTGTCGCCTGGTGGGGCGGGCAGGGGTGACCCCGGAGCGGGCACACCGTCTCATGATGTGGCGGCGAAATGGGCGAAAGGTGTCCGCTCGGTAAGCTGAGCCGGCCGGTGTCCTCCGCGAGGGGGCCCGGAGAGCGAGACTGATTCGAGGAGCGAGCACACGTGGGCCTTGTCGTGCAGAAGTACGGCGGCTCCTCCGTTGCCGATGCCGAAGGCATCAAGCGCGTTGCCAAGCGGATCGTCGACACCAAGAAGGGCGGCCACCAGGTCGTCGTCGTGGTGTCCGCGATGGGTGACACAACGGACGAGCTGATCGACCTCGCCAAGGAGGTGTCGCCGGTCGCGTCGGGGCGCGAGTTCGACATGCTGCTGACCGCCGGTGAGCGCATCTCCATGTCCCTGCTGGCCATGGCCATCAAATCCCTGGGCCACGAGGCGCAGTCCTTCACGGGCAGCCAGGCGGGTGTCATCACGGACTCCGTGCACAACAAGGCGCGGATCATCGACGTCACGCCGGGCCGCATCAAGAGCTCGGTCGACGACGGGAACATCGCGATCGTCGCGGGCTTCCAGGGCGTCTCCCAGAAGCGCAAGGACATCACCACGCTGGGCCGCGGCGGTTCCGACACCACCGCCGTCGCGCTCGCCGCCGCCCTCGATGCAGAGGTCTGCGAGATCTACACCGACGTGGACGGCGTCTTCACCGCCGACCCGCGGGTCGTGCCCAAGGCACGAAAGATCGACTGGATCTCGGCCGGCGAGATGCTGGAGCTGGCAAGCTCCGGCTCCAAGGTGCTGCTGCACCGCTGTGTCGAGTACGCACGCCGCTATCAGATCCCGATCCACGTGCGGTCGTCCTTCTCCGGACTGCAGGGCACCTGGGTCAGCAACGAACCGCGAGGGAACCAGCCGATGGAGCAGGCGCTCATCTCCGGTGTCGCGCACGACACCTCCGAGGCGAAGATCACGATCGTCGGGGTCCCCGACAAGCCGGGCGAGGCCGCGGCGATCTTCCGCGTCGTCGCCGATGCCGAGATCAACATCGACATGGTGGTGCAGAACGTCTCCGCCGCGGCGACGGGGCTCACCGACATCTCCTTCACGCTGCCGAAGACCGACGGCCCCACCGCCATCGGCGCGCTGGAGAAGCGCAAGGGCGCCATCGGCTTCGAGTCGCTGCGCTACGACGACCAGATCGCGAAGATCTCGCTGGTCGGCGCCGGGATGAAGACCAACCCGGGCGTGACGGCGACCTTCTTCGAGGCGCTGTCCAACGCCGGGGTGAACATCGAGCTGATCTCCACCTCGGAGATCCGCATCTCGGTCGTCACCCGCGAGGCCGACGTCAACGAGGCGGTCCGCGTCGTGCACACCGCGTTCGGTCTCGACTCCGAGAGCGACGAGGCCGTCGTCTACGGCGGCACCGGCCGCTGAGCCGTCCGGGCCGCGGCGGTCGGCTCAGCCGCCCGCCGTCGGCC
>NZ_JAAVJD010000311.1 GCF_012033735.1 Streptomyces lonarensis
GCCCCCGGCCGGGGGCCGGGGGCACGGGAGGCGCGGTGCGGCGTCAGACGCCGGCGGCGGCGCGCAGCTGCTCGGTGCGGTCGGTGCGCTCCCAGGTGAAGTCGGGGAGTTCGCGGCCGAAGTGGCCGTAGGCAGCGGTCTGCGCGTAGATCGGCCGCAGCAGGTCCAGGGCGCGGATGATGGCGGCGGGCCGCAGGTCGAAGACCTCGCGGATGGCGCTCTCGATCCGCTCCACATCGACGCGGTGGGTGCCGAACGTCTCGACGAACAGTCCGACCGGCTCGGCCTTGCCGATGGCGTAGGCGACCTGCACCTCGCAGCGGGTGGCGAGGCCGGCGGCGACGACGTTCTTGGCGACCCAGCGCATGGCGTAGGCGGCGGAGCGGTCCACCTTCGACGGGTCCTTGCCCGAGAAGGCGCCGCCGCCGTGCCGGGCCATGCCGCCGTAGGTGTCGATGATGATCTTGCGGCCGGTCAGACCGGCGTCGCCCATCGGGCCGCCGATCTCGAAGCGCCCGGTCGGGTTGACCAGCAGCCGGTAGTTGTCGGTGTCGAGCTTGATGCCGTCCGCGACGAGGGCCTTGAGCTCGGGCTCGACCACGAACTCCCGGATGTCGGGGGTGAGGAGCGAGTCGAGGTCGATGTCGGAGGCGTGCTGGCTGGAGACGACGACGGTGTCGAGCCGAACCGGCTTGTCACCGTCGTACTCGATGGTGACCTGGGTCTTGCCGTCGGGCCGCAGGTAGGGAACGGTGCCGTTCTTGCGGGCGTCGGTGAGCCGCTGCGAGAGGCGGTGCGCGAGGTGGATCGGGAGCGGCATCAGCTCGGGGGTCTCGTCGCAGGCGTACCCGAACATCAGCCCCTGGTCGCCGGCGCCCTGCCGGTCGAGCGCGTCGTCCTCGCCCTCGACGCGGGCCTCGTAGGCGGTGTCCACTCCCTGGGCGATGTCCGGGGACTGGGCGCCGATCGAGACGGAGACGCCGCAGGAGGCGCCGTCGAAGCCCTTCTTGCTGGAGTCGTAGCCGATGTCGAGGATCTTCGACCGGACCAGCCCGGCGATGGGGGCGTAGGCCTTGGTGGTGACCTCACCGGCGACGTGGACCAGGCCGGTGGTGATCAGCGTCTCGACGGCGACCCGCGAGGACGGGTCCTCCTTGAGGAGGGCGTCGAGGATGGAGTCGCTGATCTGGTCAGCGATCTTGTCCGGGTGACCCTCGGTCACCGACTCCGAGGTGAAAAGGCGGCGCGACACATCGCTCCCTGGGGTTGCAGCGGCTGCTGGCTGTTTCAGCGAACGGCAGGCCCGCAGGGCCACGCCGCTCGTCGGCAGTCTATCGGGCGGGCGTGCCGGGGGGCCATGGCGTTCGCATACTGGGCGATTCACGTCAGCTGCCGTCCGTGTCCTGGCGGCTTCACACCCTGATCGGTTCGGATCTGTTCGGTTCGCACCGTGATCGGGGGCTGACGGCTCCTGGTCGGCGGGAGGCCGCTTCAGCTCAGCGCAGGCTCCGCCACCACCGCGTCCCAGACGGCGTCGGCGAGGTCCTCCTTGGGGCCGCGCGGCACGTGCCGCTCACCGCCGCGCGTGTCGAGCACCACCGCCTCGTTGTCCTCGGTGCCGAACGCCCGGCCGCCGCCGACCTCGTTGACCACGAGGAGGTCGCACCCCTTGCGGGCCAGCTTGGCGCGGCCGGACGCGAGGACGTCGTCGGTCTCCGCGGCGAAGCCGACGACCACCGGCGGCCTGTCCTCCCGCCGCGCCGCGAGGCCGGCCAGGATGTCGGGGTTGCGCTCCAGGGCGATGGGCTCCGGCTCGACGCCGTCGCGCTTCTTGATCTTCCCGGTCGCGACGTGCACGGGCCGGAAGTCCGCGACCGCGGCCGCCATCACCACCACGTCCGCGCCGGCCGCCGCCTCGGTCACCGCCCGGCTCAGCTCGCCGGTGGTGGAGACGGGAACGACCGTCGCGCCGGCCGGGTCGGGCAGCGCGGTGTTGGCCGCCACCAGGGTGACGCGCGCGCCGCGCGCCACGGCGGTGCGGGCCAGCGCGTACCCCTGCTTCCCCGAGGAGTGGTTGCCGAGGAAGCGGACCGGGTCCAGCGGCTCGCGGGTGCCCCCGGCGCTGATGACGACATGGCGGCCCGCGAGGTCCTGCTCGCCGGCCCGCTCCCCCCGGGCGAGCACCCGGCGGCAGACGGCGAAGATCTCGGCGGGGTCGGGCAACCGGCCCTTCCCGGTGTCGGTACCGGTGAGCCGGCCGCTGGCGGGCTCGATGACGACGGCGCCCCGGCTGCGCAGCAGGGCGACGTTGTCGCGGGTGGCGGGGTGCTCCCACATCTCGGTGTGCATCGCGGGGGCGAACACCACCGGACAGCGGGCGGTGAGCAGCGTGTTGGTGAGCAGGTCGTCGGCGCGGCCGTGGGCGGCGCGCGCCAGCACGTCGGCGGTGGCCGGCGCCACCACCACCAGGTCGGCGTGCTGGCCGATCCGCACGTGCGGTACCTCGTGCGCGTCCTGCCAGACCGTGTGGGAGGCGCGGCGGCCGGAGAGCGCCGCCCAGGTGGCCTCCCCCACGAACTGCAGCGCGGAGGCGGTGGGCGCCACCGTGACGGCGTGGCCGGACTCCGTGAACCGCCGCAGCAGCTCGCAGGCCTTGTAGGCGGCGATGCCGCCTCCCACGCCCAGCACGATCTCGGGTCGACCCGTCCCGGGGCTCCGCGTCACAGCTCTCCTCCCACCGGCGCGCCGCCCTGGGCGCGCCCGACACCGTCTCGGTCCGGCCGCCCGCGGGCGGCCGTGCTCGGCCCAGGGTATGCGGCGCCGGTGCCGGTACGGCAGCCGGCGACGGCCGCGCGTCGGGGACGGAGACGGAGCAGGGGCCCGGTCGCCGTGGCGACCGGGCCCCTGCTCGTGTGCTGCGTGCCGCGGATCAGTCCGCGGGGCCCTCGATCGCCTCGGCGGTGAGGAGCCCGGCGTTGATCTCGCGCAGGGCGATGGAGAGCGGCTTCTCGTGGACGTGGGTGTCCACCAGCGGGCCGACGTACTCCAGGAGGCCCTCGCCCAGCTGGGAGTAGTACGCGTTGACCTGGCGGGCGCGCTTGGCGGCGTAGATCACCAGGCTGTACTTGGAGTCCGTGGCCTCGAGCAGCTCATCGATCGGAGGATTGATGATGCCCTCGGGCGTGGCGATGGAAGAGGACACGCTCTGCCTTCCGGTGGTGGGGTGCGAACGTGGTGGTCATACGGACGGGCCGGCCGAGCGGCCGGTACCGGCCCGGCGGCGATCACGCGCGGTGACGCCACGTTCAGGAGGTACGCGTCAAGGCTAGCAGCTCGGTCGCCACCTGCTCGACGGAGGTGTTGACCAGCGTGTGGTCGAACTCCGACTCCGCGGCGAGCTCGGTACGGGCGGCGGTCAGCCGCCGCTCGATCACCTCGGGGGCCTCGGTGCCGCGCCCGGTCAGCCGCCGCACCAGCTCCTCCCAGCTCGGGGGAGCCAGGAAGACCAGCCCCGCCTCGGGCATCGACTCCCGGACCTGCCGGGCGCCCTGGAGGTCGATCTCCAGCAGGACCGGCTCACCGGCCGCCAGCCGCTCCAGCACCGCGTTGCGCGGGGTGCCGTAGCGGTTCCCGGCGAACTCGGCCCACTCCAGCAGCTCGCCGTTGGCGACGAGCTTGTCGAACTCGCCGTCGTCCACGAAGAAGTACTGGACGCCGTGGCGTTCGCCGGGCCGGGGACTGCGGGTGGTGGCCGAGACCGAGAGCCAGATCTCGGGATGGGCCTGCCGCATGTGCGCGACGACCGTGCTCTTGCCGACCCCGGAGGGGCCGGAGAGGACGGTCAGCCGCGGACGGCCGGGGGGAACCGCGGGGGGTGTCCCCCCGGAGACAACCTCACTCATGAGGTGATTATCCCGCCCGGGCGCGCGGCGGGGAAATCCGTCCCCGCCGCACACCCCCGGCGTCAGGAGGAGGTGCTCCCGAACTCACGCTCCAGGGAGGCGATCTGGTTGGAGCCCAGCCCGCCGACCCGGCGGCTCTCGGAGATGCCGAGCCGCTCCATGATCTGCTTGGCGCGGACCTTGCCGACGCCCGGCATCGACTCCAGCAGCGCGGAGACCTTCATCTTGCCGATGACCTTGTTCTCCTGGCCCTGCTTGATGACCTCGTGCAGCGAGGCATTGGAGTGCTTGAGCCGATTCTTGACCTCGGCGCGCTCCCGGCGAGCCGCGGCGGCCTTCTCGAGCGCGGCTGCGCGCTGTTCAGGGGTAAGGGGCGGAAGAGCCACGCCTACGTCACCTCAGGTATCGAACGGTCGGATGGGATACGGGAGCGGAAACGGTGCCGACACCCCGGCACGCTGCGGAGCCGGTGGCGGCGCACCGGGCTCCGCTCTCGACGGAGACTAGCGGGCAAGAGGCCGTGAGTCAGCGAGATCAACCGAAAACTCCAGGTCAGCTGTTGGGACTCCGGACATTTACCCCGATACCACCCCGACGGTCCGCGCCGCGACTCCCCGGTTCCGGAACGCCGGGGATCTGCGGTACCGCGTGCGCGCCGGTCGTGCGCTCCCCCCGTGACCTGCGACGGCGTATCCCGTACCCGTTCGGGGGCTCGACGAGCAGGCGTTCGAAGAGGTACCACGAACGGGAACGTGGTGATTTGGTGGACATCCGGTGCAACGGTCATGGAAGCGGGTCACAGCCTCCCGAGCGGGGCTTTCAGCGCCCCGGAACAGCAGGAGGACGGCCGGATCACGCCGGTCCCCTGGCCGGTCGGCGCCGGTCGGCTGCGCCGGCTCGGCGCGCTGCGGGCTCGGCGGTCGCGGGCCCGCGGCGCGCCGTGGTCCGCAGCCGTCCGGCGGGAGGGACAGCCGGCGGAGCGGCGGCTCCCCCGGCGTCGGCCACCCCGCGCCTCCACCGCTCCCGTATCCCATCCGACCGTTCGATACCTGAGGTGACGTAGGCGTGGCTCTTCCGCCCCTTACCCC
>NZ_JAAVJD010000312.1 GCF_012033735.1 Streptomyces lonarensis
GCCCCGCGCGACATGCGCGGGGCCGGGCGTTCGCCGTTCTCCTGGCCCGTGGGAGCGGCTGTGCCGATCGTCCCTCTCGTGGCGCCGGGCTCAGCGGTGGCCGACGGTGGTGAGCTCCTCGGGCTTCACCACCAGCGAGTCGTGGTCCGGCGCCGGACCGTCGGCCGGCCGCTCCCCCTCGGGGCGCGGCAGCTCCCGCGGTTCCGGTGCCCGCTGCGCCGGGGCGTCCTCCCGGTGCGAGGCGAGGGTCACCACGATCGCGTCCTCGATGTCCTTGGGGTGGCTGCCCATGTAGTAGTTGATGACGACGGCGAAGACCAGCTCCCGGCCGTCGGCGTCGGTGACGTAGCCCGAGAGCCCGGTCGCGCCGGTGAGGCTGCCCGTCTTGGCGTGGGCGTTCTTCTCGGCGGGCGTGCCGCACATCCGGGCGTTGAGGGTGCCGCCGACCGCGCGGTCCCCGGCGCAGGCGACGGGCAGCTCCTCGTGCCAGCGGTCGAACCAGGGCTGGTCGCGGACCTCCACCAGCAGCGTCGCCAGCTCCGCGGCGGGCACCCAGTTGCGGCGGGTCAGTCCCGAACCGTCCGCCAGCACGTAGGTCGAGTCGTCCATCCCGAACCCGGCCAGCGACTCCCGGGCGGCGGCTGTCCCGGCGGACCAGCCGCCGTCGCCCGCCGTCTCGTGCCCCATCGCCTTGACGAGCACCTCGGCGTGGCCGTTGTTGGAGAGCTTCATGAACGGGTTCATCAGCTCCGCGACGGTCATCGACTCGTGCGAGGCGAGGACGCGGCTGCCCTCGGGGACGGCCCGACCGAGCCGGGTCCGGCCCGTGACCCGGACGCCCTCCTCCGCCAGCGCGTCCCGGAACACGGCGGTGGCGTGGCCCGTGGCGTCCCAGACCGCGCGCCAGCTGGTGGTGGGGCGGGCGTCGACCGGGATGGAGCCGCTGACGGTGAGCACGTCGGCGCCGTGGACCCGGTTGAGCGGCAGGCGGAGTGTGCTGCCGGCCTCACCGGTGGTCGCCGTGTTCTCGACCTTCAGGAAGCCGGTGTCCGGTTCGAGCGAGACCCGGGGCCGGTCCCCGGGCTTCGCGCCGGGCGTGATCGTCACCTTGACGGTGCCCGCGTCGTAGTCGGTGTCCGGGGCGACGGTCAGCGCCGAGATCGGTGCGCCGTAGTAGTACTGCTCGTCGTCGACGTTCCAGCCCCAGTGGAACCGCTCGGTGTCGAAGCGGGTGTCGTCGGCCACCACGTCGCCGACGACCTGCCGCACCCCGGCCTGCCGGAGCTGGGCGGCGAGCGAGCGGTAGTCCTCCACCAGCAGCGTCGGGTCGCCCGTGCCCCGCAGGTACAGGTCGCCGAGGAGCACGCCGCCCACCACCCGGCCCGTCGTGCGCAGCTCGGTGGTGAAGGTGTGGTCCGGGCCGAGCACGTCCAGGGCGGCCACCGAGCTGAGCAGCTTGGAGTTGGAGGCCGGCATCAGCCGGTCGGCGCCGTTGTGGTCGTACAGCACCTCCCCGGTCGCCGCATCGGCCACCACGACCCCGGCCTGGGCGCCGTCGAGCCGCGGATCGTCGAGGATCTCGTCCAGGGCGTCCGCGAACGGGGCCCGGTTCTGGTCGGCCCCGGCCGGTGCGGACCAGGCGAGGGTCAGCGCCAGGCACGCGGCGATCGGCGCGAGCAGCAGGGATCTGTGGGGGCGTCTCGTCATGGCACCCGAGCATGACGTAAGTATTTTTCAGGTCAAGGGGGCTGCGCCGAAAATCGGTGTCACATCTCGGGGCAGTGACCGGACGCCAGTGCACGACGGCGCCCACACCGGAGTAAAAGGGCACCCGGAACACGCGCGGGCATTTCCGGGCGGAACGACGGGACACAAACGGCGCGGCGGGAAAAGAGGGGCGGACGCGCCGGTGGTGTGGCGACCGGGCGGGCGCCGCTGGAGTCTGCGGCGCGGGGCCCGAACGCCACGCTCGCGGCCACCCGACGAGCCGGAGGCCCTCTTCCCCGGCGGCGGCACCGCGCCCCCGGGCGAGCGGGCGGCGCGGTCAGGGCGCGGGGGCCCGGCGCACGTGGTCAACTCCCGCCGGGGGGCGGCCGATCGGGGCCGCGGCGCGCCTCGGGGCTCGGGTGCGGGCGTGCGAGGGCAAAAGGCAGGAGCCCCCACCGATGGTGGGAGCTCCTTGGGTACTACGTTCCGGAGCGGGCGATCGAGACCGCGACGCCAGAAATGATCAGACGGGGGTGACGTTCTCCGCCTGCGGGCCCTTCGGGCCCTGAGTCACGTCGAAGTTCACCTGCTGGTTCTCCTCGAGGGAGCGAAAACCAGAGGCGTTGATCGCGGAGTAGTGGACGAAGACATCGGGACCGCCGCCGTCCTGGGCAATGAATCCGAAGCCCTTTTCGGCGTTGAACCACTTGACGGTTCCGGTAGCCATATAAGCCCTCCTTGGGCCTATCAGGGTCGCCCTGCTCCAGAACCTACACAGAAGCCTGAAAACGACGAAAGCCTGCGGTTACATGCTCCGCAGGCTCGCACTGCAAGGGAAACCAAACTGCAACTTGCGGCGAGCCTAGCACGCGGGATGGTTCGCCGGAAGGGGGAAGATCACTGCCCCGCGGCCGGTCATATCTGCGGCTCCGCAAACCTGTTCCACCAGCCCCGACCCGCTGTCACGAACGCCGTTTCGGCGGCGTTCCGCTCGCGGCCCGCCACGGTTGGGCCGGCGTTCGGAACGGCCGCCGCCGACGCCCCTCCCCGGCGGGTCCCGCGCAGTGCGGGCGGGCCGCCACCGCGCCGGGCGGCTCCCGCCCGGCGGCCCGCCGGGGCGCGGGCGTACCCTGCGAGACGTGAGCGCATCGACCATGGCACGACCCCGCGTCGGACACATCCAGTTCCTCAACTGCCTCCCGCTGTACTGGGGACTGGCGCGCACGGGCAGCCTGCTCGATCTGGAGCTGACCAAGGACACTCCGGAAAAGCTCAGCGAACAACTGGCCCGGGGCGATCTCGACATCGGCCCGGTGACTCTCGTGGAGTTCCTCCGCCACGCGGAACAGCTGGTGGCGCTGCCCGACATCGCGGTCGGTTGCGACGGTCCCGTGATGTCCTGCGTGATCGTCTCCGAGGGCCCGATCGAAGATCTCGACGGAGCGCGCGTGGCGCTCGGCTCCACCTCCCGCACTTCCGTGCGCCTGGCGCGCCTGTTGCTGGCCGAGCGCTACGGCGTGCAACCGCACTACTTCACCTGCCCTCCCGATCTCTCCGAAATGATGAGAGAGGCGGACGCCGCCGTGCTGATCGGCGACGCCGCGCTCCGCGCCTCGCTGCACGACGCCCCCCGGCTCGGCCTGCGGGTACACGACCTCGGCGCGATGTGGAAGGAATGGACCGGGCTGCCGTTCGTCTTCGCGCTGTGGGCCGTCCGCCGCGACTACCTCGCCGAGCACCCGGACACCGTGCGTGACGTCCACCGCGCGTTCATCGAGTCCCGCGACCTCTCGCTCGCCGAGGTCGACAAGGTCGCCGAGCAGGCGGCGCGGTGGGAGGCGTTCGACGCCGACCTGCTCCGCCGGTACTTCACCACCCTCGACTTCCGGCTCGGCGAGCGCCAGCTCGCGGGCGCGGCGGAGTTCGCCCGGCGCACCGGCGACATCGAGGGCGCGCGCGTCGAACTCCTGCCGCCGGAGTGACACCGCGCGCCTGTCGGCGGCCTCGGTACCGGCCGCGGGCGCGATACCGACCGCCGCTCTCGGCCACGGCCGGACGACTGCGCGGGCGAGCGGAGCGGGCGGGCTCCCGTCCGGCCGGCGGGGGGCGCGAACGGCGCCCGACGGGGTAGACGCCCGGGAACCGGCCGACGGAACGGTCCGCGTCCCTGTCGGCGGAAGCATCGACACGACACGGCGGCGCGCCCGCACCTCCGGCCCGGATACGGGCCGGAGGCACGCGCCGACAAGGGGGAGACGCGCACCATGGAACCGCTGAGACCGGACGACCCACGCACCGTCGGCGACTACCGGCTGCTGCGCCGTATCGGCAGCGGCGGCATGGGCCGCGTCTACCTCGGCCGCAACACCCGCGGCCGGACCGTCGCCGTCAAGATCGTGCACCCGCACTACGCCGAGGACGAGCCGTTCCGCACCCGGTTCGCCCGGGAGGTGGCCGCCGCGCGGCGGGTCGGCGGCGACTGGACGGCGCCCGTCCTGGACGCCGACCCCGACGCGGAGGTGCCGTGGGTGGCCACCGGCTACGTCGCCGGCCCCGATCTGCAGCGCGTGGTGACCGACGAGGGACCGCTGCCGGCGTCGACCGCCCGCGCGCTCGCCGCCGGCCTCGCGGAGGCGCTGGCCGCGGTCCACGGCCTCGGCCTGGTCCACCGCGACGTCAAGCCGTCCAACGTGATGCTCACCCTCGACGGGCCACGCCTGATCGACTTCGGGATAGCCCGCGCCAGCGACGCCGGCGGCACGCTCACCGAGACCGGCGTGTACGTCGGTTCCCCCGGTTACATGGCCCCCGAGCAACTCCTCCACGGCGACACCGGCGCCGCCTCCGACGTCTTCGCCCTCGGTTCGGTCCTCGTCTTCGCCACCACCGGTCACCCGCCGTTCCCCGGCGACACCCCGGCCCACGTGCTCTATCGCATCGCGTACGAGACACCGGAGCTGGCCGACGTGCCGGACGAACTCCGGCCGGTGGTCGAGCGCTGCCTCGCCAAGACCGCCGCCGAGCGGCCGGACCCCGCGCGGCTCGCCGCCGAGCTGAGTGACGGCGCCGGCGCGGCGTCGCTCTTCACCCGGGGCGACGGCTGGCTGCCGCCGTCCGTGGTGGCCGGGGTCAGCCGCCGGGCGGTGGAACTGCTCGACCTGGAGGCGGAATCGGCCGGGCTCCCGCTGCCCGCCCGGGGCCCGGCCGCGCGGGCGGACAGCGCGGCGCCCGCGCCGCACTCCTCCGGAGCGGCGACCGGGACGGGCA
>NZ_JAAVJD010000313.1 GCF_012033735.1 Streptomyces lonarensis
GGCACGGGCGGGTCGCGTGCGTGGCGACCCGCCCGCCGGGCACCACGGCCGGTTGCGCGGCGGTGGCGCCCCGCCACCGGGCAGCCGGGGGAGGGACCGGCCGGAGGCGGGCGTTCCACGGCCGAGCGGGTGCTCGGGGCTCGCCGGTCGGCCGTCGACTGGATAACGCGCCGCGGGCCCGGGGGTTACGGGCGGCGTCCCGGGGTCCCCCCGGTCGGTGCCGCCGTAAGCTCTCCGCATGGCTACCCTGCTCCTCCTCCGCCACGGCCGAACCGCCGCCAACTCCGACGGGATCCTCGCCGGCCGCACCCCCGGGGTCGGCCTCGACGCCCTCGGGAGCGAGCAGGCGGCCGCCGTCCCCGGCAGGCTGGCCGGTGTGCCGCTGGCGGCCGTCGTCCACAGCCCGCTGCAACGCTGCCGGGAGACCGTCGCCCCGCTGCTCGCCGCCCGCCCCGGTACCCCCGTCCGGGTCGAGGAGCGGCTCGTCGAGTGCGACTACGGCAGCTGGACCGGTGGCAAGCTCGGGGAACTCGCCCGGGAGCCGCTGATGGACGTCGTGCAGCGCCAGCCCTCCGCGGCCGTCTTCCCCGGCGGGGAGTCGCTGCGGGCCATGGCGTACCGCGCCGCCGCCGCGGCGCGGGAGGGCGACGCGGCGGTCGAGGCCGAGCACGGTGCCGAGGCGGTCTGGCTGGCCTGCACCCACGGCGACATCATCAAGGCCGTCGTGGCCGACGCCCTCGGGCTCCACCTCGACCTCTTCCAGCGGATCAACGTCGGGCCCGGCTCGCTCACCGCGATCCGCTACACCGCCGAGCGTCCGTTCCTGCTCCGGCTCGGCGACACCGGTGACCTCCACGGCATCGGCCCCGGCCTCGGCGGGGACGGCCCCGCCGCGGACGGCACCGCCGCCGTCGGCGGCGGCCGGTAGCGGTCGCCGCCGGGGGCCGCAGGGCGGCGCCGCAACGGCGGACCGGTCACCCCGTCGCCGGGACGTCGGGCACCGCCGTACCCAGCCGGGAGGCGATCCCGGAGAGCGCCGCCCCCAGCGGCAGGGCGACCCGCGCCCGGGCGTGCCGGTCGCCCCGGGTCGGCCCGAGGTTGACCAGCACCACCGGCTTGCCGGCATCCGCCGCCTGCCGGACGAACCGCAGCCCCGACATCACCGTCAGCGAGGACCCGAGGACCAGCAGGGAGTCCGCCTCGCGCACCAGGGCCCGGCAGCGCTCCACCCGCTCCGGCGGCACGTTCTCGCCGAAGAAGACCACGTCCGGCTTGAGCAGGCCGCCGCACCCCGCGCAGTCCACCACTCGGAAGTCGCCGACCTGCTCGTCGGTGAGGTCCGCGTCGCCGTCCGGGTTGACCCCCGCGGGCACCGGGGCGAACCCGGGGTTGGCCGCCGCCAGCCGCACGGCGAGCTCGTCCCGCGGGCTCCGTACGCCGCAGGCCAGGCAGACGACCCGGTCCAGTCCGCCGTGCAGTTCGACGACGCCCGTGCTCCCCGCCGCCTGGTGCAGGCCGTCGACGTTCTGGGTCACGACCCCGGCCAGCAGTCCGAGCTCGCCGAAAGCGGCCACCGCGCGATGGCCCGCGTTGGGGCGGGCCCGGCCGAAGGTCCGCCATCCCAGGTGGCTGCGCGCCCAGTACCGGCGGCGCGCCGGGGCGCTGGAGACCAGGTCCTGATAGGTCATGGGCGTGTGCCTCGACAGGCTCCCGCCCTCCCCGCGGTAGTCGGGGATGCCGGACTCCGTGGAGAGCCCCGCCCCGCTGAGCACGAGCACGCCGCCCGCGCCCAGCAGTTCCGCGACGGGGGCCGGGTCGGTGGTCGCGGGCAGCGGGTCGCCGACCGGGGTCCAGCTGAGAGTGGGCCGCATGCGCATGCCCCCAGCGTAAAGAAGACCCGACGGGATGCGCCCGCGCCGCCGGGCCGGGCGCGCGGTGATCCCCGCCCGCAGTAGGGTGCCCCTGAATCAACTGTCGACCCCACGGAGCGGAACAGGTGTCCCGTCAGGTTTTCCTCTACGACCCTCCGGACCGCTTCGTCGCCGGCACCGTGGGACTGCCCGGTCGCCGCACCTTCTTCCTGCAGGCGAGCGACGGCACCCGCACCACCAGCGTCGCCCTCGAGAAGGCACAGGTCGAGGCGTTGGCCGAGCGGGTGGACGAGCTGCTGGACGAGGTGGTGCGCCGTTCCGGCGGCAAGACCGCCGTACCGGCCGTCGCCCCCTCCGACATCGCCGACACCGACCCCCTCCGCACCCCGGTGGACGAGGAGTTCCGCGTCGGCACCATGGCGCTGGCCTGGGACGGCGACGCCGAACGACTGGTGGTGGAGGCGCAGGCGCTGGTGGAGCTGGAGGCGGACTCCGACGAGGAGTTCGCCGAGGCCGAGGAGCGCCTGCTGCGTGACGACGAGAACGGCCCGCCGATGCTCCGGGTCCTCCTCAGCGGCGGCATGGCCCGCGCCTTCGCCAAGCGGGCGCTCGACGTCGTCAACGCGGGCCGCCCGCCCTGCCCGCTCTGCAACCTGCCGCTGGACCCCGAGGGCCACGTCTGCCCCCGCCAGAACGGTTACCGGCGGCGGCTGTGACTCCCCAGGAGGTCGAGCAGCTGCTCGCCACCGGTGCGCTGACCGTTCACGGCCGACTCACCGGCGCCTCGAACGCCGTCTTCTACGCCACTGTGGAGGACGCGGGCCGTCGCACGGCCTGCGTCTACAAGCCGGTCGCGGGGGAGCAGCCGCTCTGGGACTTCCCCGAGGGGACGCTCGCCGGCCGTGAGGTCGCCGCCGCGGAGGTCTGCCGGGCGATGGGCTGGGACCTCGTGCCGCCCACCGTGCTGCGCGAGGGCCCGCACGGGCCCGGCATGTGCCAGCAGTGGATCGGGCCGGTACCGCCCGGGGCCGGGGGCGAGGACGCGGACCACGGCGGCGCCGGCGAAGCCGAGGACACCGACGCGGCGGAGGACATACCGGTGACCGCGCCCGAGGGGGTCCTGGGCGACGGCGTCCCGGAGGACGACGGCCGCGACCTGCGCGCGGTCGGCGGCCCGGCCGCCGAAGCGCTGCTGGCGCTGGTGGACGGTGACGACCCCGGACCCGGCTGGCGGGCGGTGGGGTACGCCCAGGTCGCGCCCGACCGCACGGCGCTGCTGGTCCACGCCGACGACCCGGCCCTGCGCCGCCTCGCGGTGCTGGACGCGGTCATCAACAACGCCGACCGCAAGGGCGGCCACCTGCTCACCGCACCCGGTGGCGCGCTGCGCGCCATCGACCACGGAGTGGCGTTCCACACGGAGAACAAGCTCCGGACCCTGCTCTGGGGGTGGGCGGGCGAGCCACTGACCCCCGAGGCGGTCGCCGCGCTCACCGAGGTGGACGCCCGGCTCGCCCCCGGCGGGCCGACCGCGGCCCGGCTGGCCGGGCTCATCTCCCCGACAGAGCTGGCGGCGCTGCGGCAGCGTGTCACCGCGCTGCTCTCCGCCGGGGTGCACCCGCTGCCCGGCGGTGACTGGCCCGCCGTCCCCTGGCCGCCCATCTAGGGTGCGCCGGGCCCCGGCGCCGCCGCACCGCCGATCACCGTCGCGCCGACGTTCCCGCCATCCCGCGCCCCGCCGCCCGGGCTCCCGCCCTGTCCACCCCACCCGGCCGCGTGTTCCGGGGCGGGTACCGATCGTGCCGTGCGGGGGCCGCCGGTTAGGCTCTTCCCATGCATGCCTGGCCCGCCTCCGAAGTCCCCGCCCTGCCAGGTCAGGGCTCTGACCTGCGGCTCCACGACACCGCGACGGGCGGGCCCGACCGGCCCGTTCCCGGGCCCGTCGCCCGGATCTACGTCTGCGGCATCACCCCCTACGACGCCACCCACATGGGACACGCGGCCACCTACACCGCGTTCGACCTCGTCCAGCGCGTCTGGCTCGACTCCGGCCGGCAGGTCGTCTACGTCCAGAACGTCACCGACATCGACGACCCGCTGCTGGAGCGGGCCCAGGCCACCGGCGAGGAGTGGACCGCGCTCGCCGAGCGCGAGACCACCCTCTTCCGCGACGACATGTCCGCCCTGCGCATGCTGCCCCCCGACCACTTCGTCGGCGCCGTCGAGGCCATACCGCGGATCGTTCCGCTGGTGGAGCGGCTGCGGGACCAGGGGGCCGCCTACGAGCTGGAGGGCGACACCTACTTCTCCGTCGCCGCCGACCCCCACTTCGGCCAGGTCTCCCACTACGACCAGGCCACCATGCGCGCGCTGTCGGCCGAGCGCGGGGGCGACCCGGACCGGCCCGGCAAGAAGAACCCGCTCGACCCCATGCTCTGGAGCGCCGCCCGGCCGGGCGAGCCCTCCTGGGACGGCGGCTCGCTCGGCCGCGGCCGGCCCGGCTGGCACATCGAGTGCGTGGCCATCGCGCTGGAGACCCTCGGCATGGGGTTCGACGTGCAGGGCGGCGGCTCCGACCTCGTCTTCCCGCACCACGAGATGGGCGCCTCGCACGCGCAGGCGCTCACCGGCAGCCACCCCTACGCCCACACCTACGCCCACGCCGGCATGGTGGGGTACGAGGGCGAGAAGATGTCCAAGTCGCGGGGAAACCTCGTGCTCGTCTCGCAGCTGCGGCGCGACGGGGTCGAACCGGCCGCGATCCGGCTCGCGCTCCTCGCCCACCACTACCGCTCCGACTGGGAGTGGACCGACGAGGTGCTGGTCACCGCCACGGAGCGGCTGGCGCGCTGGCGTGCCGCGGTCTCGCGTCCCGACGGTACGTCCGCGCTGCCGCTGCTCGCGGAGATGCGCGCGGCGCTCGCCGACGACCTCGACGCCCCGGCGGCGCTGGCGGCCTTCGACCGCTGGGCCGCCGAGCAGGCGGCCCACGGCGGTGACGACGAGGGCGCCCCCGGCATCGCCGCACGGGCGGTCGACGCGCTGCTCGGCGTGGCGCTGTAACGCCGGACGGTCCGGGCGGGAGCAC
>NZ_JAAVJD010000314.1 GCF_012033735.1 Streptomyces lonarensis
TGCTGGCGGCGGTACGGGACGAGCAGCGAGGACGGCCCGGTGAGCCTGCCCTCGCGCCCACCCCACCGCCGGGTCCGCGGGGTGTCCGCCGCGGGCGGCCCGGCCGGCGGGGCGGGCCCGACCGGCGTGCAGCCCGCCGGCGGCCTGCACGCCGCGCATGAAGCGCGGGACCCGGATGACGACCTTGGTGCCGAGGCCGGGCGCCGTCTCGATGACGAGGCCGTACTCGGGGCCGTAGACGGTGCGCAGCCGCCGGTCGACGTTGGCGAGGCCGACGCCGGCACCGGCCTCCTCGGTCACGGGGCGCTGCCAGGCACCGGCGAGGATGGCCTGGGCCTGGTCGGGGTCCATGCCGACGCCGTCGTCCTCGATGACGATGACGCACAGCGGCCCCTCGCCGAAGCCGGAGACGGTGACGGTGCCGGGGCCGGGGCGGGGTTCGAGGCCGTGGCGGACGGCGTTCTCGACGATGGGCTGGACGACCAGGAACGGCATGGCCACCGGCAGGATCTCCGGCGCCATGCGCACGGTGATCTCCATGCGGTCGTCGAACCGGGCGCGCTGCAGTTCCAGGTAGGTCTGGGTGGCCTGCAGCTCGGCGGCGACGGTCGCGTAGTCGCCCTGGTGGGAGAAGCTGTACCGCAGGTAGTCGGCGAAGTCGTTGAGCAGGGTCCGGGCGCGGGGCGGGTCGGCCTTGATGCGGGCGGCGATCACGGCGAGGGCGTTGTGCAGGAAGTGCGGCGATATCTGGGCGCGCAGCGTGCGGAGCTCGGCCTGGGCGATGCGGGCGCGGGAGCGGCGCAGCGCGGAGTGGTCGAGGCAGCGGGTGACGAGGCGGCCCGCGGCTTCCAGGTCGGCGGCGCCGGAGCCGGTGGCGGCGAGGGCGCCGGTGAGTTCGCCGTCCACCAGCAGCGGTACGGCGGTCCAGCGGGCGTGCCGGGCGGTCGCGCCGTGTTCGAAGGTGCGGGCGAGGACGGCGGCCAGTTCCTCGGTGTCGGGGACGCGGCCGGATATCGCCAGTGGCTGTTCGAGGTCGGCGAGAACGACGGTCTCGGCGTGGAGGAGGGTGCGGAGGCGGCGGGTGGCGGCGGGGGTGCCGCGGCCGCGCAGGCCGTCGCCGAGGTGCTCGCCGATCTCGTGCACGGCGTCGAGCACCGCGGTGGTCTCCCCCACGGTGGAGGTGCGTCGTCGCATCCGGAGCGGCATGGCCGGACCTTAGCCCAGCGGTGGCGCCCGCTGTAGGGTCCGCGCACGACGACACGACGACACGACGACACGACGGCCGGCCCGTCCCCGCCCTTCGCCGCGGCGGCGGGCGGGGGGCTGCGCGTGGTGGTGGCCCCGGCGGGCGCCGGGGCCACCACCACGGGACGGGCGGCTGCGTCAGCCGACGGAGTCGTTGTACTCGTCGATCTTGCGCTGCAGGGACTCCTTGGAGCGGGTCAGCGCGGCCTCGGGGGTGTCGTCGGTGGTGAGGGCGGCCTCCCAGCCCTCCTCGGCGGCGACGCGCGCGTCGGACATGACGCCCATCATGCAGCCGGCAGTGTTGACGCTGGTCTCGGAGTCGGCGAGCTGGGCGGCGGCGACGGCGAACTGCGGGAACTGGGTGGCGCGTTCCTGGGCCTCCGGGCCGTCGTAGCCCTCGGTGTTGACGGCGAGGTAGCCGGTGCCGGCGTGCCAGACGGACTGCGACTCGGGGGTGAGGAGGTGCTGCACGAACTCCCAGGAGCCGCGGACCTCCTCCTGGCTGTGGCCCTCACCGTTGATCCAGAGCGAGGCGCCGCCGATGATCGAGCCGCCCGGGTCGTCGGCGGAGACCAGCGGGAAGTAGCCGGCGCCGACCTCGAAGTCGGACTGCTCCAGGAACCCGCCGAGGGAGCCGGTGGACTCCAGCGTCATGGCGGCCCGACCGGAGGTGAAGGCGGCCTGGGCGTCGTCGGTGGAGCGGCCGAGCTGGACGGCGAGCCCGTCGTCGATCATGGACTGCCACCATTCGACGACCTCGACGACCTTGGGGTCGTTGAACAGCGCCTCCTCGGCGCGGCCCTCGCGGCCGTTGCCGTTGTCGCAGTACGGGACGGCGGCGCGCGCCATGAACTGCTCGACGAACCAGCCGTAGACCGCGGCGCCGAAGCCGTACTGCTCGACCTGGCCGTCCTCGCTGGTGACGGTGAGCGCCTCGGCGTACTCGCGGATCTCGGCGAGGTCCTTCGGCGGGGTGTCCGGGTCGAGGCCGGCCTCCTCGAACGCGTCCCGGTTGATGTACATCAGCGGGGTCGAGTTGTTGAAGGGGAAGGACCGCAGGTCGCCGTCGACGGTGAAGTAGTTGAGGAGGGCGTCCTCCAGCGAGCCGGTGTCGTACTCGTCCTTGTCGACGAAGGCCTGGGCGGGGACGGTCTGACCGGAGTCGATCATGAACTGGGTGCCGAGGTCGTAGACCATGATCAGGTTGGCGGTGTCGCCCTGCTGGATGGCGGCGCGGTGCTGGGCGAGGGTGGTGTCGTAGTCGCCCTGGAAGGTGCCGGTGACGCGGACCCGGCCCTCGTTCTCGGCGTTGAACTCGTCGATCAGTCCGTTGAGGACCTGGCCGTTGGTGGAGTCCATGCTGTGCCAGAACTCGACCTCGACCGCCTCGTCGAGGTCGTCCAGCACCTCGGCGCCGGGGACGTCGGAGGCGGAGGCACCGCCGCCTCCCCCGCCGGTGTCGTCGGTGGAGCAGGCGCTGAGGAGCAGGGCTATCGAGGCGCCGGCGGCGACTGCGGCGGAGCGGCTGCGGAGCGTCATGGTGGCGTGGTCCGTTTCTCTTCGGTCGTGTGCTCTTCGGTCGTGCCGTGGGCGTCCCCGGGACGGGGTCGGCGCGGGGACGGGCGCGGGCGCGCCCGTGGGCGCCCGCGCGGTGGTGTCGCGTCGGGTGTGCGTCGGAGGTGCGTCAGTGGTGGCCGGTCGGCCGGGTGGCGGGCCGCGGTGGGGCGGCCCGTCCGGGTCACTTCACCGCGCCCGCCGTCAGGCCGCGGACGATGAAGCGCTGGCCGAAGACGACCAGGGCGAGGGTCGGCAGCACCGAGAGCGCGGCGCCGGCCAGCCAGAGGCCGGGGTTGGCGGCCTCGGCGTTCTTGAGGCTGTTGAGGCCGATCTGCAGCGTCTGCATGTCGGTGGTGCGGGTCATGATCAGCGGCCAGAAGTACATGTTCCAGGAGCTGATGAAGACGTAGACGCCGACCGCGCTGAGCGCGGGCTTGCTGAGCGGCAGCAGGATCGTCCACAGGAACCGCAGGTGCCCCATGCCGTCGACCCGGGCGGCGTCACGCAGTTCGAGCGGGAACTGCTTGAAGCTCTGCCGCAGCAGGAAGGTGCCGAACGCGTAGGCGAGGAACGGCAGTACCAGTCCGAGGTAGCTGTTGTGCAGCCCCCAGCCGGAGAGCGTCAGGTAGTTGGGGATGAAGGTGGCCTCGCCCGGCACCATCAGCGTGGAGAGGAACAGCGCGAAGACGACGGCGCTGCCCCGGAAGCGGAGGAAGACGAAGGCGTAGGCGGCCAGTACCGAGGTCGCCAGCTGCGCGACGGTGATGATGCCCGCCATGATCAGCGAGTTGCCGTACATCCGCATCAACGGGACGGCGTCCAGCACGCGTTGGATGTTGTCCAGGTGGAACCCGGTGGGAAGGAGCTGCGGCGGGAACCGCGACAGCTCCCGCGGCTCCATGAAGGTGCCGGCGAAAACGTAGTAGACGGGGAAGAGCACCGGGACCAGCGCCAGGAGCAGCACCACGTAGACCAGCACGCGGCCGAGCGTGATCCTCATGAGTAGTGCACCTTCCGTTCGATGACGCCGAACTGGACCGCGGTGCAGATCAGCACCATCAGCAGCAGGACCAGCGCCTGCGCGCTGGCGCGGCCGAAGTCACTGGTGCCGTGGGCGAAGGCCAGCTGGTAGATGGAGTAGACGAGGGTGGTGGTCGATCCGACGGGTCCGCCCTGGGTGAGGATGTGGATCTGGCCGAACCCCTGGAGCGCGTTGATCGTCGAGATGACGACGAGGAAGAACAGCTGCGGGCCGAGGAGCGGGACGGTGATCCACCAGGCGCGCCGCACGCCGGCCGCGCCGTCGAGCAGCGCCGCCTCGTTCACCTCGCGGGGGATGGAGCCGACACCGGCGGCAAGGATCAGCACGCCGTAGCCGAGGTTCATCCAGACGGTGGTGAGGCAGATCGAGATCAGCGCCATGTCGGTGCTGGTCAACCAGGCGACCTGGCCGAGCCCGAGTTGGTGGAGCAGGCCGTTGAGGACGCCGCTGGCGGGGTTGTAGAAGACGGCGAAGATGACCGAGGCGCTCGCGACGGAGAAGGCGAACGGCAGGGCGAAGGCGCTTCGGAAGAACCGCTGCGCGCGGACCTGCGACTCCAGCAGCAGCACGACGGCGAGGGCGCCGATGGCGCCCGGTATGACGACGCCGAGGGTGAACAGCGCGGTGACGACGAGGACTTTGCCGAACTCCGCGGAGAACATCTCCTGGAAGTGGCTCAGTCCGACGAACCGGGAGGGGCGCCCGATGATGTCGTTGCCGTGCATCGACAGGTAGACGGTGCGGCCGAGCGGATACAGCAGGAAGAGGGCGAAGACGGCGATCGAGGGGGCGAGGAACCCCCAGGCGAGCAGGGTTTCCCGGCGCGGTCCCGAAGCGCGGTCGGCGCTCGGTGCGCGCCGTCGGCGGGCGGACGTGGCCGGGTCGGCGGCGGCATCCGCGCCGGTCACGGCCTCGGTTGTTGATGTGGGCACGGCAGGCAGCATGTACAGCCAAGGTGAAGGCGTCAATCCCCTGAGGAGAATCGGGCGCCAACTCTGTTCACACCGCCGGTGTCGTGCGTCCGTGCCGTCGCGCCCCGCGGTCGACAGCACGAGCAGCCGGCCGTCCCGGGCCCGGGGAGGTGGGCCGCGGGACGGGCCGGCC
>NZ_JAAVJD010000315.1 GCF_012033735.1 Streptomyces lonarensis
TCCCCCGCCCGCGGCCGGCCCGCCCCCGGCTCGCCGGCGCGCCCGCACCGCCGGGGCGGCGACCGCCCCGGCTCCCGCTTCCGTCCCCTCGTCCCGCGCTCTCGCGGTCCCCCGTCGCGCTGCTCATGGGACGAGCCTCGCACCCGGGTCCGACAACGCCCCCTGTCCCGGGCGGGCCCCGCGGCTGCGTCGCCTCCCGCGACCGGGCGGCGTGTTCAGGCCGCGGCGCCGGGACGCCCGGTCCGGCAGCGCCACGCCCGGCGCCACCGCGGTGACGCACGGTGCGTGGACGCGGCGTGTTCCTGCCGGTTTTCCACAGGCGTCCACCCGGTGTCGGTCGGCTCTGGCAGCATCAGCCCCACTCGTCACGACGCCGGGTGCGATGACGGGGGAGAACGCACCGCCGCTTGGAGAGCCATGAGCATCAATCACCACCTCGAGACCTTCCACGACCTGCCCGTCCGCCGCTTCGGCCCGCCCTCCGCGGACCACACGGGGTTCACCGACCACGGCTCGGTGGCGTGGAACATCCACGTCGACCCCTACGGCGACGAGGAGGAGGAGTTCGGCGCCGCGTTCGGCCGCTTCCAGGAGACCGTGGAGCTCGCGCAGGTCAGCGCACTGGTCATCGGCTCCTGGGGCGAGGTCTACGACAACGACTCCTCGGAGGTCGTCGAGAGCATCCTCGCCGTCAAGGACCGGCTGACCTCGCTGCGGGCGCTGTTCGTCGGTGACCTGGTCCTGGAGGAGGCGGAGATCTCCTGGATCGAGCAGTCCGACCTCACCCCGCTGCTGGAGGCCTTCCCCGACCTGGAGGTCTTCGGCGCCCGCGGCGGCACCCGCCTGAAGCTGCGCCCCGTCGAACACACCGCGCTGCGCACGCTGCTCATCGAGACCGGCGGCCTGCCCGGCGAGGTCGCGCAGGCCGTCAGCGACAGCCGACTGCCCGCCCTGGAGCGCCTGGAGCTCTGGATCGGCCAGGAGACCTACGGCTGCACCACCACCACCGAGCATCTCGCCGGGGTCCTCGCCGGCACCCGGCTCCCCGCCCTGCACCACCTCGGCCTCCGCAACGCGGACGACCAGGACGCCGTGGCCGCCGCGGTGGCGGCCGCCCCGGTGGTCCGGCAGCTGCGGAGCCTCGACCTGTCGATGGGCGCGCTCACCGACACCGGCGCCGACGCGCTGCTCGCCGGCCAGTCCCTGGCGCACCTCCGCTCGCTCGACCTCTCCTACCACTACCTCAGCGACGACGCCGTCGCCCGCGTCCAGGCCGCCATGGACGCCGCCGGAGTGGCCGTGGACCTCTCCGACCAGCAGAAGCCCTACGTCTACAACGACGAGGAGCACCGCTACTCCGCGGTCGGCGAATAGCCGGCCCGCCGCTGCGGGCGGGAGGGACCGACCCGCCCGCAGCTCCGGGCGGGGCAGCGCGCCGTCCGGCCCGCCGGCGTTCCGCGAGCGCGCCCCGGAACCGCCGCGCCGCCCGCGCCACCGCGGCGCCTCGACCACCGCACCTCGACCCGCCGGCCCGACCGCAGCCGGACCGTCCCCAGGGGGAGTCTTGACCGACCACGGCCACACCGAACCGTTCATCGACCTGCCGGTCGAGCCCTACACCGGCCCCGACCGCGCGGCCGCCGTGACCGACCACGCTGCGGTCGCCTGGCACCTCTCCTTCGACCGCTCGCGGCGGGAGAGCCCGGCCTTCGTGGACGTCTTCCGCTCCTTCTGCGAGCACGTCCGCTCCGAGGAGGTGCGGGAGCTGCTCATCGGGACCTGGGACGAGCTCGGCAACCACGGCTCCGAGGAGGTCGTCTCCCTGCTCTGCGAGGCGGCCGACCGCCTCCCGGCGCTCCGCGCCCTCTACCTCGGCGACATCCCCTGGGAGCAGTCGGAGATCTCCTGGATCACCCAGTCCGACGTCACCCCGCTGCTGGAGGCGTTCCCCCGGCTCCGCCAACTCGTCGTGCGCGGTGGCGGCGTCCGGCTGCGGCCGGTGCGCCACGACGAGCTGCGGCTGCTCCGCGTCGAGACCGGCGGCCTGCCGGCGAGCACGGTCCGCGCGGTGGGCGCCAGCGACCTGCCGGCGCTGCACCGCCTCGAACTCTGGATGGGCGAGGAGGAGTACGGCGCGGACTCCGGCGTCGAGGACCTCGCCGGCATCCTCTCCGGGGAGCGCCTGCCGAGCCTGCGCCACCTCGGGTTGCGGAACAGCGAGTACCAGGACGACATAGCCGCCGCCGTCGCCACCGCCCCCGTCGTTCCCCGGCTGCACTCGCTCGACCTCTCCATGGGTGCCCTCGGCGACGCGGGCGCCACCGCGCTGCTGACGGGCCAGTCCCTGGCCCACCTCGCCACGCTCGACCTCTCGCACCACTTCATGAGCGACGAGGTCATGGGCCGGGTGCGCCGCCGCATGCGGTCACTGGAGGTCGCGGTCGACCTCGACGACCAGCTGGAGGAGGAGCACGACTGCGAGGAAGGGGCGGAGGGCGGCCCCGACTGCGACTGCGTCAGATACCGCTACGCGGCGGTCGGCGAATGATCCGCACCACTGTCGTCGGCAACCCGGACAACCGTCGCGTCGCCCTCCACGCCGCGGCGGTCCGGGCGGCGGGGCTGCCCGCGCCGCGCGTGCTGCCCTGGCTGGAGGTGCTCACCGCGCTCCGGGAGCACGGCCCGTCGGCCCTCCCCGGCTTCGCGCCGGGTGAGATCGTCCGCATCGACTCGCCCGGCGAGGACGCCGAGGTGGACGCGTTGCTGCGCGGCGCGGGGGACCCGACCCGGGTCGAGGGCAGCGGCCGCTGGTACACGCAGTTCACGGCGGCCGCCCGCGCGTTGGCCGACCGGGCCCGGTCGGACGGCGCCCGGCTGCTCGACGATCCCGACGAACTCGCGGTCCTGTTCGACAAGCGGCTCTGCCACGGCGTGCTCCGCGAGGCGGCGGTGCCCGTCCCCGAGTCGCCGACCTCCGGGCCGGCCGCCCCGCTGCTGCGCGGGTGGGAGGACGTCCGGGCCGCCGGTCTCGCCCGGTTCTTCCTGAAACCCGCCCACGGTTCGTCCGCCTCCGGGGTCATGGCGGTCCAGTGGGGCCCCGGCGGGCAGATCCGGGCCGTCACCTCCGTCGAACGGGACAGCGGCGGACGGCTGTTCAACTCGCTGCGCGTCCGCACCCTCACGGCGGAGGCCGAGATCGGCCGCCTGGTCGACGCGCTCGCACCTGATGGACTGCACCTGGAACGCTGGTGGCCCAAGGCCTCGCAGGGGGACCGCCCCGTGGACCTCCGGGTGGTGGTGGTCGCGGGCCGCGCCACCCACGCCGTCCTGCGAGCCGGCCGCTCACCGATGACCAACCTGCACCTCGGCGGGGTGCGCGGCGATCTCGCCGCCGCACGTGAAGCCGCCGGCCCGGTGTGGCAGGAGGCGCTCGCCGTCTGCGAGCGGGCGGCCTCGCTCTTCCCGGGGACGCACTGCGTCGGGGTGGACCTGCTGCCGAGCGTCCGCTGGGAGCGGGTGGCGGTCGGCGAGGTCAACGCCTTCGGTGATCTCCTGCCCCGGCTGGCCGGACTGCCCGGCAGCGGAGCCGAGGGGCTCGACACCTATGGCGCGCAGGTCGCCGCGCTGCTGCGCGGCGTCCACCGCCGCGGGCCGACCGCCGCGCCCCGTGCCGCCGTCCCGCTCGGGAGCCCGACGGGGACGCCCGCCGGCGGGTCGGCGTCACCGGAGGTTCCGGAGGCATATGGCGTGCCCGCGGCCCGTCGAACCAGCGAGCAGCCGACCGCTCCCGCGCCGACCGTCGACGGAACGCTGAGTGCGGTCGCGGGCGGGGGGCCGTGGACGCGCCTCCCGGCCCCCGGCCGCGGGGCGCCGTCCGCATCGGCTGCCGACCGGCCCGGTGGGGCGGACGGGGCGGACGGGGCGAAGGTGCCGGGTGCGACGGACACTCCGGGCGGCATGGCGTTGCGGGACGGCGCCGATCAGGCGGAGTCGGTTGAGCCGCCGGAGCCGATGGTGGCGATGCCGCTCGCCTGGCGGGGGAGTGCCACCGATGCCGACTGACAGCGGGACCGCCCCGGCAGACGCCCGTGCCCCGGTCGCGGGCCCTTCCCGCCCCACCGCTCCGGAGCGCCGGGAGAGCCCTGCAATTGCAGGGGTCGCCCCCGGTGCACCCCGGCGCGGAACCGCCCGGCAGGGTGACCGCGTGGACACCGTGGACGGCGCGAACAGTGCGCAGCGCAAGGGAACGACCGAGAACAGCGTGGAGGGCGACGAGGTGGCGGGGCACCGCGACAGCATCGGGACATTCGGTACACCGGCGGGGAGCGACCACCACTCCCGTCCGGCGGCAGGGGAAAGAGGTCTCGGCGCAGCAGCTCCGCTCGGCACCACGGGCCGTGCGAGCGGCAGGCGCGACGCTCCCCGCTCCCCCGCCACCGGCGCGCCCGCCGCCCCCCGAGGGCTCGGCGGCGCGCGGGGCGACCACGCCCCGTCCGGCGAGCGCCCGGCAGTGCCGACCGCGCCACGACCGGCGCCTCCGTCGTCCGCCGAAGTCGGACGGCCGGTCCGACCGGCCGCTGCCCGGGCGGCCGCGCGAGCGGCGGCTCCGGGGCCGGCTTCAGGCTCGGGTTCGGCCGTGCCGGTCGAGGGCGCCACCGCCCTGCGCCCCGCGCGGGGCGGCGCAGCCGCGCCCCGGCCACCGCACGCAGCGGCCGTGACCAGGACAGCGGGTGTTGCCGAGCCGGAGGCCACCGGGTCGGACGCCACGACGACGGACGGCGCCGAGCCCGCCGCTTCCCAGCCCGCCACCGCCGCGCCGGACGCGTCCGCACCGCGCACCGGCGAGCCCGCCTCCGTCGCGCCGGACGTTGTCGCCCCGGCCGACGCCTTCCCGGACGACGCCGCGCCAGGAGGTGCGCACCGGCCGTCGCGCGGCGCGGGGCAGCCC